>NZ_JAHZPH010000001.1:0-351399 GCF_019929365.1 Streptococcus oralis
ACAGGTGGTGTGAATGCGGCTGAGGCAGCAGTACATGAAGTACCAGAGTACACAGGCCCACTTAGTACAGCAGGAGACCAATCCGCACCTACAGTAGAAAAACCAGAGTTCCAGGGCGGAGTCAACTCCGTTATGGCCTTGAAACATGAGCTCCCAGCTTACACAGGTCCCTTATCAACAGTAGGCGACCAGGCAGCACCGACAGTAGAGAAACCAGAGTTCAAGCTAAGTTCGTTAGAAAAAACTCAGACTTCAGGAGCACCAGTTCAAATTGCCAAAGAAGACAAGAGATTGCCAGAAACTGGTGAGAAACAGTCAGAAACAGCTATTTTCTTGGCAAGTGTTGGACTAGTTCTATCTGCTATCTTTGTCGCAAAAAGTAAAAAAGAAATTAATTGACTTTGAAAAAAGAGATATTTCGTAGAGGGGCTTTGTCCCCTCTTTTTCTATATGAAGGAAGAGATTTATGTTTAAGATGCAAGGTCAATAAACTTTATAGTATAATGAATAGAGAGGAAAAAACGATGAAAGTGATTGATCAAGCTTTATTAGAAAAAGTCATTGTTGAACGTTGTCGTCACAGTCATAAGGGAGATTACGGTCGTCTGCTCTTGCTGGGAGGGACCTATCCTTATGGAGGAGCTATCATCATGTCAGCCATTGCAGCTGTTAAAAGTGGGGCTGGTTTGGTGACTGTCGGGACGGATCAGGAGAATATCCCAGCTCTGCATAGCCATTTACCTGAAGCCATGACTTTTTCTCTAAAGGATAAAGGATTACTAAAGGAACAGATAGAGAAGGCAGAAGCTGTCTTGCTAGGTCCGGGTTTGCGAGAGGAAGCATTCGGAGAAGAACTCGTAAAACAGGTCTTTGACATCCTCAGAGAAGACCAGATTTTGATTGCAGATGGCGGTGCTTTGGGCATCTTAGCAAAAGGCCATTTGCCATTCCCATCTAGTCAGCTCATCCTAACTCCCCACCAAAAGGAATGGGAAAGACTGTCTGGTATAGTTCTTGACCATCAAAATACAGAGACGACTGCTAGGGCTCTTTCTGCTTTTCCTCAAGGGACGATTTTAGTTGAGAAAGGTCCAGCGACTCGTATCTGGCAAGCTGGTCAGTCTGAATATTATCAGTTACAGGTTGGAGGCCCCTATCAAGCAACTGGTGGAATGGGAGATACTCTGGCTGGAATGATTGCAGGATTTGCAGGCCAGTTTAAACAAGCTAGTCTCTACGATCGAGTGGTAGCAGCGACTCATCTGCATTCAGCTATAGCCCAAGAATTAGCTCAAGAACATTATGTGGTCTTACCGACGGAAATTAGCAAGGCTCTTCCGAAAACAATGAAAAAAATATCTCAAAAAGGCAGCTAATACCTTGGTTGTCTTTTTATGTTGATGTAGCTTTGTTGATAAGGTTTTCAAATACCTCAGAACCAGCAAGCAACTGCTGAACTTGCGAGAAATTCTAACTTTTAAGGTCTTGATTTTTAGTCAAACTCGCAAGGAAAGCGAGATTGTTATCAAAGTTGAGGGGTGTCAAATCATGCTTTTTTTGATATAATTTTTAATGATGAATGCAAGAAATGATCGGTATGTGGTCGTTGATTTAGAGGCGACCAGCACCGGAAGCAAGGCAAAAATTATTCAAGTAGGCATTGTGGTGATTGAGAATGGTGAAACCATCGATCAGTATGCGACTGATGTCAATCCCCATGAACCCTTGGATTCTCATATCAAAGAATTAACGGGTCTGACCGATCAACGTTTGGCTGCGGCACCAGAATTTTCTCAGGTGGCTGGAAAAATTTTTGAATTGGTTAAGGACGGTATTTTTGTTGCGCACAATGTACAGTTTGATGCTAACCTTCTTGCAGAATTCCTCTTTTTTGAAGGATATGAATTGCGTACACCGCGGGTGGATACAGTTGAGCTTGCCCAAGTTCTGTATCCTCAGTTTGAAAAGTATAACTTAGGTATCCTTTGTCAAGAGTTGGGCATTGAGCTGGAACATGCCCATACTGCCCTGTCAGATGCTCAGGCAACAGCTGAACTCTTGCTTTACATGCGTCAAAAACTTTTTGAGCTACCTAAAGGGCTTTTAGAAAGCTTATTAAACCTTGCAGACAACCTTCTCTATGAAAGTTATCTGGTGATTGAGGAGGTCTATCAGCAACAATCTCTCTTATCTTCGCCAGACTTGATAGAACTCCATGGACTTTTCCTGAGAAAGGAAAGTCAGGCATTAGTACCACGAAAGTTATCCAAAGATTTTGCAAAAAATATTTCTTTATTGGGGCTGGAGGAACGTCCACAGCAGCTGGAATTTGCGGAGAAGGTTGAGCAATTATTGGAAGAAGACCAGACTTCCTTTATCCAAGCTCAAACAGGACTGGGCAAGACTTATGGTTATCTCCTCCCAGCTTTGAACTTGGAGAGTCAAGCAGGGATTCTAGTGAGTGTTCCGACCAAAATTCTTCAAAATCAAATCATGCAAGAAGAAGGTCAGCGCTTAAAAGAGGTCTTCCATATGGAGATTCATAGTCTCAAGGGGCCTCAAAATTATTTAAAACTGGATGTCTTTCACAGAGTTCTCCATCGATCTGAGTCCAATCGCCTTTTCACACGCTTTAAAATGCAACTGCTCATCTGGCTAACGGAGACAGAGACTGGTGACTTGGACGAAATCGGGCAACTTTATCGCTACCAGCATTTTCTGCCAGAACTAGTCCACGATGGCAAGCTTTCAAAGAAAAGCTTATTTGCTACAGAGGATTTTTGGAAACGAGGGCAGGACAAGGCCAAGACAAGTCGTGTTCTCTTGACCAATCATGCTTATCTGGTTACTCGTTTGGAAGACAATCCCGAGTTTGTCGACAACCGTTTGGTGATATTGGATGAAGCTCAAAAAATGCTGCTAGCTCTTGAAAATCTAGCCCAGCAGGCTTATCGCCTTGAGGAACTTGTAATCCAAATTGAAAAGTCCTTGGAGACAGAGGAAGATTTGCTTCAGAAACGCTTGCTTGAGAGTATTGGCTTTGAATGTCGTTACTTGATGGAGCAGTATCAGTCAGGTCTGAAGAATGGGAAGTGGTTGGATTCTCTCGAACACTTGCGCCAACATTTTTCGGAGCTAGTTCTCCCAGAGTATAGAGAGATTGCAAACTTTTTCACGTCGGACCGTGAATTTTGGCTTGCTACAGCAGAGAAATCGAGCAAGGATGTGTTGATTTGTTCAAGCAAAAAAGGCCGCTTTATACTAGCAGACCTATTGCCAGAAGATTGCATGCTCCTAGGAGTATCGGCCACTCTTGAAATCAGCAATCGGATTTCCTTAGCAGATTTATTGGGATTTCCAGATGCTCCGCTTGTTAAGCTTGATGTAGCAAAGCAGGAGCAACAAGAAGTCTTTCTAGTCGATGATTTTCCTCTTGTGACAGAAGTTTCGCCTGTTGACTATGCTAGTGAAGTGGCTTCTGTTATCCGAAGGTTGCAAGCCTTTCAAGAACCCATACTGGTTTTGTTTACTTCAAAAGAAATGCTGCTGGCAGTTTCGGACCTGCTCGACCAACTGCATCTAGCTCAGTATAAAAATGGGGAACCAAGCCAACTGAAAAAACGTTTTGAAAAAGGTGAACGCCAAATCTTGCTTGGAACAGGTAGTTTCTGGGAAGGAGTTGACTTTTCAACCCATCCATTTGTAATCCAAGTGATTCCGAGATTGCCTTTCCAAAATCCCCAAGAACCTTTAACCAAAAAATTAAATCAGGAACTGCGCCAAGAAGGGAAAAATCCTTTCTATGATTATCAGTTGCCGATGGCTATCATTCGGCTAAAACAAGCCTTGGGCCGTACTGTCAGACGACCCGACCAAGGTTCGGTTGCTGTAATCTTAGACAGTCGTGTCGTCAGCAAGCGTTACGGCAAACAAATCGCTCAGGCCTTGTCAAAAGAAAGGGCTGTTCAGGTTCTTTCTAGAGGCCAGCTAGAGCCTGCTGTAGCTGATTTTCTCCAAACTCGTCGCAATAGAATGAAAGAAAAATCCAAGAAAGAGAAAAGGTAAAAAATATGAAACGTTCCTTCGACTCTCGAGTCGATTATAGCCTCCTCCTACCAGTGTTTTGTTTACTGGTGATTGGAGTGGTGGCCATTTATATAGCAGTTAGTCATGACTATCCAAATAATGTATTACCAATTCTAGGCCAGCAAATCGCTTGGATTGCCTTGGGTCTTGTCATTGGTTTTGTGGTCATGTTCTTCAATACCGAGTTTTTATGGAAGGTGACTCCCTATCTTTATGGCTTAGGCTTGGCCTTGATGGTTCTCCCTCTTGTTTTTTACAATCCGAGTTTGGTGGCTTCTACAGGTGCCAAGAACTGGGTATCGATTGGTGGAACGACACTTTTCCAGCCATCGGAGTTCATGAAGATTTCCTATATCTTGATGTTGGCTCGAGTCATCGTACAATTCACTCAAAAACACAAGGAATGGCGACGGACTATTCCCTTAGATTTCCTATTGATTGGTTGGATGATCGCCTTTACCATCCCAGTCTTGATCCTCTTAGCCCTACAAAGTGACTTGGGGACTGCCTTGGTCTTTGTAGCTATTTTTGCAGGCATGGTTCTTCTTTCAGGAGTTTCGTGGAAGATTATCATTCCTGTTTTTGCGACAGGAGTGACTGCAGTTGCAGGCTTCATGGCCATCTTTATAAGCAAGGATGGACGTGCCTTCTTGCATCAGATTGGAATGCCAACTTACCAGATCAACCGCATCTTGGCTTGGCTCAATCCCTTTGACTTTGCGCAAACAACGACTTACCAACAGGCGCAGGGACAAATTGCGATTGGAAGTGGTGGCTTGTTTGGACAAGGTTTTAATGTGTCCAATCTCCTCATTCCAGTACGTGAGAGTGATATGATTTTTACGGTGATTGCTGAAGATTTTGGCTTTATTGGTTCGGTCTTTGTCGTTGCCCTGTACTTACTTCTCATCTATCGAATGTTGAAGATTACGCTCAGGTCAAATAACCAGTTCTACACCTACATTTCGACTGGTTTTATCATGATGTTGCTCTTCCATATCTTTGAAAATATCGGTGCCGTAACAGGCTTACTTCCTTTGACAGGGATTCCTCTGCCTTTCATTTCTCAGGGGGGATCCGCAATTATCAGTAACCTCATCGGTGTCGGTCTCCTCTTGTCTATGAGTTACCAGACCAATCTAGCAGAAGAGAAAAGTGGAAAAGTTCCATTCAAACGAAAAAAAGTCGTCTTAAAACAAATCAAATAAGGAGGCCACTATGGCAAAAGTTGCAGTTATCTTAGCAAATGGCTTTGAAGAAATTGAAGCCTTGACAGTAGTTGATGTTTTGCGTCGAGCAAACATTTCCTGTGATATGGTAGGATTTGAAGAGCAGGTGACAGGATCACATGGCATTCAGGTAAAAGCCGACCGTATCTTTGATGGCGATTTGTCAGACTATGACTTGGTAGTTCTTCCAGGTGGCATGCCTGGATCGGCAAATCTACGAGATAATCAAGCCCTCATTTCACAGATTAAAGCGTTTTGCCAAGCAGGAAAGAAAATTGCTGCCATCTGTGCAGCTCCAATCGCCCTCCATCAAGCAGGTGTTTTGAAAGACAAGTGCTTCACCTGTTATGACGGTGTTCAGGAGAACATTACTGACGGAACTTATCAAAAGCAAACAGTGGTTGTAGATGGTAATCTAACAACTAGCCGAGGACCGTCAACTGCCCTTGCCTTTGCCTATGAATTGGTGGAGCAGTTGGGAGGAGATGCTGAAAGTTTACGAGTCGGCATGCTCTATCGGGATGTCTTTGAAAATCAACAGTAAAACGAGGGTTAAACACTCGTTTTTGCTTGGAAAAATCTAGGAAATCATCGCTTTTTTCATAAAAAAATGGTATAATGAAGGGTATGAAATATCACGACTACATATGGGATTTAGGCGGCACTCTATTGGATAATTATGAGACTTCTACAGCAGCCTTTGTAGAAACCTTAGCCCAATACGGAATAGAGCAAGAGCACGACCGTGTCTACGAAGCCTTGAAGGTTTCGACAGCTTTTGCTATCGAGAAGTTTGCCCCAGACATCGAGAATTTTTTAGAAAACTACAAAGAAAATGAAGCGCGTGAGCTAGAGTATCCAGTTTTGTTTGAAGGGATTCCAGAACTACTCAAAGACATTTCTGACAAGGGTGGCCGTCATTTCTTGGTTTCTCATCGAAATGACCAAGTTCTGGAGCTTCTTGCCAAGACGCAGATAGCTGACTACTTCACAGAAGTCGTGACTGCCAGTTCTGGTTTCAAACGAAAACCAGATCCTGAGTCTATGATTTATTTACGTGTTAAATATCATATTACATCCGGTTTGGTCATTGGTGACAGAAATATTGATGTAGAAGCAGGTAAAGCTGCTGGCTTAGATGCCTATCTTTTTAAAAACGTTGCAACATTGAGACAAGCAATAGACATGTAAGAAAAAGGAAAAAAATGACAGAAGAAATCAAAAATCAACAGGCACAGGATTACGATGCCAGTCAAATTCAAGTTTTGGAGGGGCTGGAAGCCGTTCGTATGCGTCCAGGTATGTATATTGGATCGACTTCAAAAGAAGGTCTTCACCATCTAGTATGGGAAATTGTTGATAACTCAATTGACGAAGCCCTGGCTGGATTTGCCAGTCATATCCAAGTCTTTATTGAGCCAGATAATTCCATCACTGTTGTGGATGATGGTCGTGGAATTCCTGTTGACATTCAGGAAAAGACAGGACGTCCCGCTGTTGAGACCGTCTTTACAGTCCTTCACGCTGGAGGAAAATTCGGCGGTGGCGGATACAAGGTCTCAGGTGGTCTCCATGGAGTAGGTTCCTCCGTAGTAAATGCCCTCTCAACGCAACTAGATGTTCATGTTCACAAAAACGGTAAGATTCATTACCAAGAATACCGTCGTGGTCATGTTGTTGCTGATCTTGAGGTGGTTGGAGATACAGATAAAACTGGAACAACAGTTCACTTCACACCAGATCCAGAGATTTTTACAGAAACAACGACCTTTGATTTTGACAAATTAAACAAACGTATTCAAGAACTAGCCTTTTTGAACCGAGGTCTTCGAATCTCAATCACAGATAAGCGTGAAGGTCTTGAACAAAGCAAACATTACCACTATGAGGGTGGGATTGCTAGCTACGTTGAGTATATCAACGAGAACAAGGATGTTATCTTTGATACGCCAATCTACACAGACGGTGAGATGGATGATATCACAGTTGAAGTAGCCATGCAGTACACAACTGGTTACCACGAAAACGTCATGAGTTTCGCCAATAACATTCACACCCATGAAGGTGGTACGCATGAGCAAGGTTTCCGTACAGCGCTGACACGTGTTATCAATGATTATGCCCGCAAAAATAAGCTACTAAAAGACAATGAAGACAACCTGACAGGGGAAGATGTCCGCGAAGGCTTGACTGCTGTTATCTCTGTGAAACATCCAAACCCGCAGTTTGAAGGACAAACCAAGACCAAACTGGGGAACAGTGAAGTAGTCAAGATTACCAATCGCCTCTTCAGCGATGCCTTTTCTGATTTTCTCATGGAAAATCCACAGATTGCTAAGCGCATCGTGGAAAAAGGGATTTTGGCTGCCAAGGCTCGTGTAGCTGCCAAGCGTGCGCGTGAAGTCACTCGCAAGAAATCTGGTTTGGAAATTTCCAATCTTCCAGGAAAACTAGCAGACTGTTCTTCGAACAACCCAGCTGAAACCGAACTCTTTATCGTTGAGGGAGACTCAGCTGGTGGGTCAGCTAAATCTGGTCGTAACCGTGAATTCCAAGCTATCCTTCCAATTCGTGGTAAGATCTTGAACGTTGAAAAAGCTAGCATGGATAAAATCCTTGCAAACGAAGAAATTCGGAGTCTCTTCACAGCCATGGGGACAGGATTTGGTGCAGAATTTGATGTCACTAAGGCTCGTTACCAAAAACTCGTTTTGATGACCGATGCCGATGTTGATGGAGCCCACATTCGAACCCTCTTGTTAACCTTGATTTACCGCTACATGAAACCAATCTTAGAGGCTGGTTATGTCTACATTGCCCAACCGCCAATCTATGGGGTTAAAGTTGGAAGTGAGATCAAAGAATACATTCAACCTGGTGCAGATCAAGAAATTAAACTCCAAGAAGCCTTAGCACGTCACAGTGAAGGGCGTTCAAAACCAACCATCCAACGTTATAAAGGTCTGGGAGAAATGGATGACCACCAATTGTGGGAAACAACCATGGATCCAGAACATCGCTTGATGGCGCGTGTTTCGGTAGATGATGCTGCCGAAGCAGATAAAATCTTTGATATGTTGATGGGTGACCGAGTTGAACCTCGCCGTGAATTTATCGAAGTAAATGCCGTTTACAGTACCCTTGACGTCTAAAAAATGTGGGAAATAGTTCCCATGACCTAAAAAATATGATATAATCAATACGATTGTTTCTAGTATAAAAGGAGTTTGATATGTCTAATGGACAACTAATTTATCTAATGGTTGCGATTGCAGTCATTTTGATTCTGGCTTATGTAGCGGCAATCTTCCTACGTAAGCGTAATGTAAGTAGATTGACGGCCCTCGAAGAAAGAAAAGAAGAACTCTACAACCTTCCTGTAAATGATGAGGTTGAAGCGGTTAAAAACATGCATTTGATTGGTCAAAGTCAGGTAACCTTCCGTGAATGGAATCAAAAATGGGTTGATTTATCCCTTAACTCATTTGCTGATATTGAAAATAACCTGTTTGAGGCTGAAGGCTATAATAATTCTTTTCGCTTTTTCAAAGCGACTCACCAAATCGATCAAATCGAAAGTCAAATTGATTTAATTGAAGAAGACATTGCGGCGATTCGCAATGCGCTTTCAGAGCTTGAAAAACAAGAGTCTAAGAATAGCGGACGTGTTCTGCATGCTTTGGACTTATTTGAAAATCTGCAACATACCGTAGCAGAAAATTCGGAACAGTATGGTAAAGCCCTTCCTGAAATTGAGAAACAATTGGAAAATATCCAGTTAGAGTTTTCTCAATTTGTAACCTTGAACTCTTCAGGTGACCCAGTTGAAGCTGCAGCAATTCTTGATTCAACTGAAAATCATATTCTCGCTTTGACACATATCGTTGATCGTGTTCCATCTCTCGTGAAGACTTTGTCAACAGAACTTCCAGAACAATTGGAAGATTTGGAGGAAGGCTACCGTAAACTCTTGGATGCTAATTATCACTTCACTGAAACGGACATCGAGTCACGCTTCCAACTTTTACATGAATCCTTGAAAAATAATCAAGAAAATATCCGTCAGTTGGAATTGGATAATGCAGAGTATGAAAATACACAAATCCAAGAAGAGATTAATGCGCTCTACGATATCTTCACGCGTGAAATAGCTGCCCAAAAGGTCGTTGAAAGTCTCCTTTCAACGCTGCCAACCTACCTCAATCACTTGAAAGAAAATAATCAGGTTTTGGTTCAAGACCTTGAACGCTTGAATAAAACTTATCTTCTCCCAGAAAGTGATGGGAACCATGTCCGCCGTCTTCAAGCTGAATTGTCAGGGCTTGATACAGCGATCACAGAGGCAACTGAAGATCAGACAGAACCTACTCAAGCCTACTCTGTTTTAGAGGAGCAGCTTAATTCACTTCAAAGTAATCTAAAAGACATTGAAGACGAACAAGTTTCTGTTAGTGAACGCCTAGCTCAAATCGAAAAAGACGACATCAATGCTCGTCAGAAAGCCAATGTCTATGTGAATCGCTTGCATACTATCAAACGCTACATGGAAAAGAGAAACTTACCGGGTATTCCTCAAAGTTTCTTGAAACTTTTCTTTACTGCAAGCCATAACACAGAAGATCTGATGGCAGAGTTAGAACAAGCACAAGTTAATATTGAATCAGTTAAACGAATTCTTGAAATTGCGACCCATGACATGGAGGCTCTTGAAACAGAAACCTACAATATTGTTCAATACGCGACCTTGACGGAGCAACTCTTGCAGTATTCAAACCGTTACCGTTCATTTGATGAGCGTATCCAGCAAGCTTTCAATGAAGCACTTGAAATTTTTGAAAAAGAATTTGACTACAAGGCATCATTTGAGAAGATTTCTCAGGCCTTGGAAGTTGCAGAACCAGGAGTCACAAATCGCTTTGTTTCTTCTTATGAAAAAACACGTGAAGCGATTCGCTTCTAATACCTGAAAAGCTTAGATCATCTAGGCTTTTTATTATTTCTTTCAAAAATAGAAGAATATCGATTTATCATTGAAATTATAGTTCTGATTTGATATGATGGAGGTATGAAGAAAAATAGAGAGAAGCGTGTTTCCCACGATAAAAAGAGAAATGTATTACTGGTTTTAGTAGGTATTTTAAGTCTTGCTATGATCTGCCTAGGTGGTGTCATTGGTCACAAGGTTCTACAAAAGCAATCTTATGAACAAAAAATTGAAGCGCTAAAAAGTGAAAAAGATCAACAATTCAACGCAGGTAGTCAGAAAGACCATTTCCGAAAAGGTCAAGCCGAAGTGATTGTCTACTACCCTCTTCAAGGAGAAGAAGTCATTGCATCTGTTAGAGAAAAAATCAACCAGGATATTAAGGAAAAGCTGGAAGATAAAGAAGATTTGGTTTTTTATTATACGGAGCAGTTGGATCCTGTTTTAAAGGGAGTTGTGGCTCGTAATATTAGTAAGCAAGTTTACGATTTGTCTGCTTCAAAAGTGGAGGAAAAAGAAAAGACTTCTTTAGGAAAAGTTTTCTTGACTGAAGATGGGAAAATTTTTGATCTGAGTAAACTTTTCAAAGATGCAAGCAAGGCCAAGGAACTCTTGCTGAGTCAAATCAAATCAACTCTAGAAGATAAGAAACTTGACCAGACAAAAATGGATCAGGTTCTAAAAAACTTCACAGACCAAGAATTGACGTCTTGGAGCTTTGACTATAAAGATAGCCAACTCATCCTTTATCCAGCGAACTCAGGAGAGGCTCTGGAGGAAATTGCTTTACCAATATCCAGTTTCTTTGATGTTATTGAGTCATCCTATCTGCTTGAGAAAGATGCTGAACTTTACCAAGCTTACTTTGCTCAGAAAAATAAAAAAGTTGTAGCCTTGACTTTTGATGATGGTCCAAATCCATCTACAACTACTCAGGCTTTGGATACCTTGGCTAAGTATGGTGTAAAGGCAACCTTTTTTGTACTTGGTAAAAACATCTCGGGTAATGAAGAACTTCTGAAACGAATGAAATCGGAAGGCCATGTTGTAGGAAACCATAGCTGGGATCATCCCGTTCTTTCCAAATTGTCTCTGGAAGATGCTAAAAAACAAATCACGGATACAGAAGATTCCTTGACCAAAGTTTTAGGTTCGAGTTCTAAACTTATGCGACCTCCTTACGGAGCGATTACAGATGATATTCGTAATAGTCTGGATTTGAGTTTTATCATGTGGAATGTAGATAGTTTGGACTGGAAGAGCAAGAATGAAACTGCTATTTTAACAGAGATTCAGCATCAAGTTCGTAATGGATCGATTGTTCTTATGCATGATATTCATGGCGCTACAGTTAATGCTCTTCCAAAGATTATAGAATATCTGAAAGAGCAAGGTTATACATTTGTGACTATTCCGGAATTGCTCAATTCTCGCTTGAAAGCTCACGAGATCTATTACGATCGTGATCAATAATTGTTAAAATCTAAAGGGGCAAGTGTTCTGATAATCAGGATTTTGTTTCTTTAGATTTTCTTCACATAGAAAGGTAAAACGATGAAATCTTACACCCTTAATAATGGAATTTCAATTCCTGTTCTAGGATTTGGAACATGGAAAGCTGAAAATGGAGAGGTAGCCTACCAAGCCGTTTTAGAAGCATTAAAAGCTGGCTATCGACATATCGATACTGCGGCTATCTATCAAAATGAGGAGAGCGTTGGCTGTGCTATACGAGATAGCGGTATTCCACGCCAAGAAATCTTTGTAACGACCAAACTTTGGAATACCAATCACAGCTACGAAGAAGCTCGCCAAGCTTTTGAGGAATCAATGGAAAAACTGAGATTGGATTATCTAGACTTGTACCTTATCCATTGGCCAAATCCAAAACCATTAAGAAAAAACGACGAATGGAAAACTCGTAATGCTGAAGTCTGGAGAGCGATGGAGGATCTTTACAAAGAAGGCAAAATCCGTGCGATCGGAGTTAGTAATTTTCTCCCTCATCATTTGGATGCTTTGCTTGAGACAGCAAGAATCATCCCGGCAGTCAATCAGGTACGCTTAGCACCAGGAGTTTATCAAGAGGAAGTGGTTGACTACTGTAAAGAGAAAGGAATTCTCTTAGAGGCTTGGGGACCATTTGGGCAAGGAGAGTTGTTTGATAAGAAAGAAGTCCAAGAAATTGCTGCGAAGCATGGGAAATCAGTGGCTCAAATTGCCTTGGCTTGGAGTTTGGCAGAAGAGTTTTTACCGTTACCCAAGTCAGTAACAGCCTCTCGCATCCAGAGCAATCTTGACTGTTTTGGGATTGAACTCAGCAAAGAAGAGCGAGAGATCTTAAAGACGATTTCAGTGACTTCTGGCGCACCTCGTGTGGATGAGATGGATTTTTAGAAAGTAAGAAAAAGAATTGTAAATTTTCTCTCTTTCTGATATAATAATCAACAAGAAAGAAAGTCTTATGGCGTTCTTCAAGCGAGCTTGGGATAGTGGGAGCCAAGTAGGACAAGGTAAGAAACTGGCGCTTTCTGTCGTATTTTAAAAAACAATGAAGTAATAAATTAGGGTGGAACCGCGTTTCTGACGCCCCTAGTCGCAAGGCTTGGGTGTTGAAATTTGGTTCTTTTTGAATTTCGTCTAATACCTAAGTAGAAAGGAGCATAATGCTTAAAGGATCTTGTTTATGCAAAGCAGTGACCTATACTTTAGATGAGGAATTGTCGGAATTAGTTTTTTGTCATTGCTCATTCTGTCGGAAAGCAACTGCGTCTGCCTATACAGTTAATGCCAAAGTTAGCAGCAAAAATTTAGTATTGTATGGAGAAAAGAATTTAGTTACTTATAGTTCATCTCCAGGGAAACAACGCTATTACTGCCAGAACTGTCACAGTCAAATTTTCACTATTCAAGAAGATGTACCAGAAGTTTGTGCTTTGAAATTGGGTACAGTAGATGAATGCAATCAGAATTTACAAACTGTTCCCAAACGTCATATTTTTCAGGCCCCAGCTTTTTCTTGGTTGCTTGATAAATAAATTTAAAAAGATAATATCAACTAAAGGAGTAAAAAATGTCTAAGAAATTAACATTTCACTGCGTCAGTGGCAGAGACCTCCTTACAGTCGGGCTGCCCCACGTTCAGCACTAGGGTGCTGAGCTAGACGCAGTACTAACTCGTCTTGCCTCGTATAATCGACGAGGCAGACTCGTTCGCAAGAAATCATTTTTTATTAAGGAGTATTCAATGTCTAAGAAATTAACATTTCACTGCGTCAGTGGCAGAGACCTCCTTATAGTCGGGCTGCCCCACGCTCAGCACTAGAGTGCCTGAACTAGACGCAGTACTAACTCGTCTTGCCTCGTATGATCGACGAGGCAGACTAGTGTCGCAAGTAATTTATAAAAAAAGGAGTAAATAATGTCTAAAAAATTGACTTTCCACTGCGTCAGTAGCATAGACCTCCTTACAGTCGGACTGCCCCACGCTCAGCACTAGGGTGCTGAGCTAGACGCAGTACTAACTCGTCTTGCCTCGTATAATCGACGAGGCAAACTCGTGTCGCAAGAAAACATTTTTTATTAAGGAGTATTCAATGTCTAAGAAATTAACATTTCAAGAAATTATTTTGACTTTGCAACAATTTTGGAATGACCAAGGTTGTATGCTTATGCAGGCTTATGATAATGAAAAAGGTGCGGGAACGATGAGTCCTTACACCTTCCTTCGTGCTATCGGTCCTGAGCCATGGAATGCAGCGTATGTAGAGCCATCACGTCGTCCTGCTGACGGTCGTTACGGGGAAAACCCTAACCGTCTCTACCAACACCACCAATTCCAAGTGGTCATGAAGCCATCTCCATCAAATATCCAGGAACTTTACCTTGAGTCTTTGGAAAAATTAGGTATCAATCCATTGGAACATGATATCCGCTTCGTTGAAGATAACTGGGAAAATCCATCTACTGGTTCAGCTGGTCTTGGATGGGAAGTTTGGCTTGATGGGATGGAAATCACTCAGTTCACTTATTTCCAACAAGTAGGGGGATTGGCAACTGGCCCTGTGACTGCGGAAGTTACCTATGGTTTAGAACGCTTGGCTTCTTACATTCAAGAAGTTGATTCTGTCTATGATATCGAGTGGGCTGATGGTGTAAAATACGGAGAAATTTTTATCCAGCCTGAGTACGAGCATTCAAAATATTCGTTTGAAATTTCGGATCAAGAGATGTTGCTGGAAAACTTTGATAAGTTTGAAAAAGAAGCTGGTCGTGCCTTGGAAGAAGGTCTGGTTCACCCTGCCTATGACTATGTTCTCAAATGTTCACACACCTTTAATCTGCTTGACGCGCGTGGTGCCGTATCCGTAACGGAGCGCGCAGGCTATATCGCTCGTATCCGTAACCTGGCCCGTGTCGTAGCCAAAACCTTTGTCGCAGAACGCAAACGCCTAGGCTACCCACTTTTGGATGAAGCAACACGAGCTAAACTCTTAGCAGAAGACGCAGAATAAAGAGAGTGACAAATTACGAAAATGGGCGAACAGAGTGAGCCTTGAGCCAGTTGCCGTAGTGATGAAGGTATCCTTAGTGAAGCTAAGGATACTAGGCAAAATTGGAGACTTTCGGCTCCAATTTTAGCAATGAAACAACGAAGTTGGTTGCTTACGTGCCAATCACATAAGGCAAACTGGAAAATAAAAAGATACTTTTCGGAGAAAAAACATGACAAAAAACTTATTAGTAGAACTCGGTCTTGAAGAATTACCAGCCTACGTAGTAACTCCTAGTGAAAAACAACTAGGTGAAAAAATGGCAGCCTTCCTCAAGGAAAACCGCCTGTCTTTTGAAGCCATTCAAACCTTCTCAACACCACGTCGTTTGGCTGTTCGTGTGACTGGTCTTGCAGACAAACAGTCTGATTTGACAGAAGATTTCAAGGGTCCAGCAAAGAAAATTGCCTTGGATGGTGATGGAAACTTCACCAAAGCAGCTCAAGGATTTGTCCGTGGGAAAGGCTTGACAGTTGAAGATATTGAATTCCGTGAAATCAAGGGTGAAGAATATGTCTATGTTACCAAGGAAGAAGTGGGCCAACCAGTTGAAGCCATTGTTCCAGGCCTTGTAGATGTCTTGAAGTCATTGACTTTCCCTGTCAGCATGCACTGGGCAAACAACACCTTTGAATACATCCGCCCCGTTCACACTTTGACAGTACTTTTGGACGAGCAAGAGTTTGATTTGGATTTCCTTGATATCAAGGGGGCGCGTGTCAGTCGTGGTCATCGATTCTTAGGACAAGAAACTAAGATTCAGTCAGCATTGAGCTACGAAGAAGACCTTCGTGAACAGTTTGTAATCGCGGATCCACGTGAACGTGAGCAAATGATTGTTGACCAAATCAAAGCAATCGAAGTTGAACATGGCGTACGTATCGAAATTGATGCTGATTTGCTGAATGAAGTATTGAACTTGGTTGAATATCCAACTGCCTTCATGGGAAGTTTTGACGCAAAATACCTTGAAGTGCCAGAAGAAGTCTTGGTGACTTCGATGAAGGAACACCAACGATACTTTGTTGTCCGCGATCAAGATGGCGAGCTCTTGCCAAACTTCATTTCAGTCCGTAACGGAAACGCAGAGCATTTGGAAAATGTCATCAAGGGGAATGAAAAAGTCCTAGTTGCCCGCTTGGAAGACGGTGAATTCTTCTGGCGTGAAGACCAAAAATTGGTCATTTCAGATCTTGTTGAAAAATTGAACCATGTGACCTTCCACGAAAAGATTGGTTCTCTTCGTGAACACATGATTCGTACGGGGCAGATTGCCATTCTCTTGGCAGAAAAAGCTGGTTTGTCAGTGGATGAAACAGTTGACCTAGCGCGTGCAGCAGCTATTTACAAGTTTGACTTGTTGACGGGTATGGTTGGTGAGTTTGATGAACTCCAAGGAATTATGGGTGAGAAATATGCTCTTCTTGCTGGAGAAACTCCAGCAGTTGCAGCTGCTATTCGTGAACACTACATGCCTACATCAGCTGACGGAGATCTCCCAGAGAGCAAGGTTGGAGCTATTCTAGCCATCGCAGACAAATTGGATACGATTTTGAGTTTCTTCTCAGTAGGCTTGATTCCTTCAGGTTCTAATGACCCTTATGCCCTTCGTCGTGCGACCCAAGGTGTGGTTCGTATCTTGGATGCTTTTGGCTGGCACATTGCTATGGATGAGCTGATTGATAGCCTTTATACTTTGAAATTTGACAGCTTGACTTATGAAAATAAAGCAGAGGTTATGGACTTTATCAAGGCTCGTGTTGATAAGATGATGGGTTCAACTCCAAAAGACATTAAGGAAGCAGTTCTCGCAGGTTCAAACTTTGTTGTGGCAGATATGCTAGAAGCAGCAAGTGCTCTTGTCGAAGCAAGCAAGAAAGAAGATTTCAAATCGTCTGTTGAATCTCTCTCACGTGCTTTCAACTTGGCTGAGAAAGCAGAAAGCTCTGATACTGTTGATCCTGCCCTCTTTGAAAATGAAGAAGAGAAAGCCTTGGCAGAAGCCGTAGAATCACTTGTTTTGTCAGGGGCTGCAAGTCAGCAATTAGAACAACTCTTTGCGCTTAGCCCAGTTATTGATGTTTTCTTTGAAAATACCATGGTAATGGCTGAAGATCAGACTGTTCGACAAAATCGTTTGGCTATCTTGTCGCAATTAACCAAGAAAGCAGCTAAACTTGCACGCTTTAACCAAATCAATACCAAATAAAATCTGTTAAACGGATTAAACCTTATCACAAAGGAGAAGAAATGGATCCGAAAAAAATCGCTCGTATCAACGAGCTTGCCAAAAAGAAAAAAACAGAAGGCTTAACTTCTGCTGAAAAAGTGGAACAAGCTAAACTTCGTGAGGAGTACATCGAAGGCTATCGTCGTTCTGTTCGTCACCACATTGAAGGAATTAAAATTGTGGACGAGGAAGGAAATGACGTCACACCAGAAAAACTACGCCAAGTACAACGTGAAAAAGGTTTGCACGGCCGCAGTTTAGATGATCCTAACTCATAAAACGAAAGGGGTTTGTAGATGATTTACAATCCCCTTTTCTTTTGCAATAAAAAAGAAGGAGCCATTTGGCTCCTTTTTGGTTTCTTAGTTGCTTGCGCCAGAAGTAGCGTCAGCGCCACCACCGTGGCCTCCAGCGTCACCTGAATCAGAAGCGCCAGAAGTAGCATCAGCGTCTCCATGGCCTCCAGCAGCAGGAGCGAATGGACCGCTACCACCTACCAAACGTTGACCAGTTTCTTTTAGGTACCAGTCAAGCCATGGTTGGAAGTTAAAGACGATTTCATTGATACCAGCGTATGATCCATCAGGATAGTACATTGCTTGGTAGTTGTGGGTGTTGATGACACCTGCAGGAGAACCTGGAACGATCGTACGGACGTATTCTTGGTTTCCGTTGCGAAGTGTTCCGATAACCCACTCTACATTCTTCATACGTGCTGGCGGAAGAGAATTGTGAACAGTCGACATACGGTTACCTGATTGAGGTGGCACACGTTTGGCAAACATGGTGTCTGGATCTTGGTGAGCGTTGTTGTAGTAGAGGAATTGGTTGTTATCATCAGCGTATGTCAATTCAAATGGCATCGCTTTCAAGAACATATCGATTTGGTTAACTGTCAAGATACCGTGGTCCAATTTGACATAGGTATCACCAGAAACAGCGCCAGTGATTGCAGCAACTTTTTCTACCCATTCTGGATCGTCAGGATCAACTTCTGTGATGGTTGTAGCGATTGGTTTTCCACAATCCAAGTCTTCTGGTTCGATTGGTTTTGGTTTTTTCAATTTCGAAACGACTCCTACGTATTTTACAAAGTTATCTAAGCAAGTTTCAAGGAATTTAACAGTCCCTTCGTTGGTGATGTTTCCATTGTTATCAAAAGCCTCTTTTGCTTTACCAAGAAGGAATTCATTCCCTGGAAGTGTGTAGGCATTGACACCTGGAGCGTCAAGGATCTTACGAAGGTGAACCTGGGCACGTGAAGTTCCTTGGTCGTAGTATGATGCTCCCACAATCATGACAGGTTTGTTTTCAAATGGATGAACTTCGTATGAAAGCCATTCAAGTACAGATTTGAGAGAAGCTGAGATAGTGTGGTTGTGCTCAGGAGTAGCGATAATGACACCATCAGCACGTGTAATTTTGTTATACAAGAAACGTAATTGGAAGCTTTCGTCCCATTTTTCGTCTTGGTTAAACATTGGAACTTCGTCGATTTCAAGAACTTCTAATTCAAATTTGAATTTGAAATTGCGACGAATAAATTCCAAGAGTTTGCGGTTATATGATTGATCGTAGTTTGATCCAACAAGTCCAACAAATTTCATTCTTTCGGTCTCCTATCTTACAAATTTTCCCAGTCAAATTCTTCAGCATCTTTGCGAAGCAATTCTTGTGCATTGCGCAATTTTTCAGTAATTTTCACAAAGATACGGAAGTCATCAAAGATGGCATCCAATTTCTTGATGACATCAAGGTCAACTAAGTCACCACTTGGGTTAAATGCTTGGAGAGAGTGTGAGAGCAAGAATTCATCTGGTAGAACATTTGCCTTGATTTCAGGAGCGTTCAAGATTTGACGAAGTTGCAATTGGGCACGAGATGAACCAAGTGTGCCGTATGAAGCACCAGTAATCATGATTGGTTTG
Organism: Streptococcus oralis; assembly: GCF_019929365.1. GTDB lineage: Bacteria > Bacillota > Bacilli > Lactobacillales > Streptococcaceae > Streptococcus > Streptococcus oralis_BT. The sequence goes on from NZ_JAHZPH010000001.1 coordinate 19,011, forward strand.
TTCAAAAGTGGGTAGATACCGTAAGATAGCCAAGCAAGAGCGCTCATCAAAACTGCAGGGATAGAGTGGTCGTACTCAGGAGTACCGATAATCACACCATCAGATGCTTCAATTTTGGCTGCAATTTCAAGAATTTCAGCAGGAAGAAGTTTATCTGCTGGTTTGTTGAAAACAGGGATGTCCTTGATTTCAACGAGTTCAATTTCAGCTTTATCCGCAAAGTGTTTTTGCATGTATTGGAGCAATTGGCGGTTTGTAGAACGTTTAGAGTTCGTTCCAACAATGGCAATAAGTTTTAGCATGAGATTTCCTTTCTCTTTTTACATAATACAATTTTGAAGGCCTGAAGAACATGCAAGGCGCCCCTCTTTGTCAATGAGGATGGCTTCAATTCCATCTATATTTTCGACTTGCCAGAGGATAGAAGCGCTTCGTTCTCCGAAAAGGCGTGTTGTCCATATCTCACCATCAACGGATTTATCAGAGACAATCGTTAGGCTAGCAAGATCGGTTTCGACAGGGAATCCTGTCTCACTATCAAAGATATGATGATAGTCTTTTCCATCTACTGTCAGGTGGCGTTCATAGATACCTGAAGTGACAACGGATTTGTTAGAAGCAGGGATGGTTAGGAGATGATTGCCACGAGGATTTCGCGGATCTTGAATACCGATTTGCCAAGCATTCCCTTCTTTGGCTTGGTTATTCCCGATGGTGAGGATATTTCCTCCGAGATTGATCAAGGCAGAGGTGACACCGTGTTTTTTCAAATACTGGGCAACCTTATCTGCACTATAGCCCTTGGCTAAACAACCTAAATCAAGCTTCATTCCTTTCTTCTCTAAAAAAACAGTAGAGTTAGTCGGATCCAACTTGATAAAATGTGGGTCAACTAGAGGCAAGACGGCTTCGATTTCGTTTAGCTCTGGAAGCCGTGCATCTGCAAATCCGATTCGCCAGGTTTGAATCAAGGGACCAATACTGATATTGAGATGGCTAGAGGTAGCTAAGCTATGCTCTAGTCCAAGAGCAATTAGTTCAAATAGATCAGGATGAACCTTAACAGGTGTGATTCCAGCCTGGTAGTTGATTTCCATCAGTTCGGATTCTTGACTGTTGGCGTTAAAGCGGTATTCGAGCTCTTTGAGCAAGTCAAAGGCTCCTTGAAGTAGGCAATCAGCCCGTTCATCTACTAATGAAATAGTGATAGTTGTTCCCATTAGCCGTTCAGAACGTGAACGAAGAGGCAAGCTACCAACTCCTTTCTTCTTACAGGAAATCATTCAAGATAAGTTAGATTAATAGAAAATTTAACCCCTTACATTTTCTTTCCATGTATCTAGCATACCATAAAGTCAGCGTTTTCACAAATAAATTTTAACAAAAGTCAAGAAATATGCTTAAAAATTGGAAGGAAATGAAACAAACAATATAATAAAGAATAATTTTTTCTGAAAAAAAGAGAATTCCAAGCAAATACCTTGTAAACGCTAACAGTAAATGATATACTAGGAGGGTAAATTAAATTTTAAAGGTGGAATTATTCTATGAGTAAAATCGTTGTAGTTGGTGCTAACCACGCTGGTACAGCATGTATCAACACTATGTTGGACAACTTTGGACATGAAAATGAAATCGTTGTATTTGACCAAAACTCAAATATTTCATTCCTTGGTTGTGGAATGGCGCTTTGGATCGGGGAACAAATTGATGGCCCAGAGGGTCTCTTCTACTCTGATAAAGAAAAATTGGAAGCAAAAGGTGCTAAAGTTTACATGAATTCACCAGTTCTTTCAATTGACTACGATAACAAAGTTGTGACTGCAGAAGTTGAAGGTAAAGAACACAAAGAGTCTTATGACAAATTGATCTTTGCGACAGGTTCAACTCCAATCTTGCCTCCAATCGAAGGTGTTGAAATCGTTAAGGGTAACCGCGAATTCAAAGCAACTCTTGAAAATGTACAATTTGTTAAATTGTACCAAAACGCTGAAGAAGTTATTGAAAAACTTGAAGACAAGAGCAAACACCTTGAGCGCATTGCCGTTGTTGGTGGTGGTTATATCGGTGTAGAACTTGCTGAAGCCTTCGAGCGTCTTGGAAAAGAAGTAGTGCTTGTAGATATCGTAGACACTGTCTTGAACGGCTACTATGACAAAGACTTCACACAAATGATGGCGAAGAACTTGGAAGACCACAACATCCGCTTGGCTCTTGGTCAAACTGTTAAAGCAATCCAAGGTGACGGCAAAGTTGAACGCTTGGTAACAGACAAAGAAACATTTGATGTGGACATGGTGGTTCTGGCTGTTGGTTTCCGTCCAAACACAGCTCTTGCTGACGGTAAGATTGAACTCTTCCGCAACGGTGCCTTCCTTGTAGACAAGAAACAAGAAACATCTATCCCAGGCGTTTACGCTGTTGGTGACTGTGCAACTGTTTATGACAATGCTCGTAAAGACACTAGCTACATCGCTCTTGCATCTAACGCTGTGCGTACTGGTATTGTGGGTGCTTACAACGCTTGTGGTCATGAACTAGAAGGAATCGGTGTTCAAGGTTCAAATGGTATTTCTATCTATGGTCTTCACATGGTTTCAACTGGTTTGACTCTTGAAAAAGCCAAAGCTGCTGGCTATAACGCAACTGAAACTGGCTTTAACGACCTTCAAAAACCAGAATTTATCAAACATGACAACCACGAAGTTGCCATCAAGATTGTCTTTGATAAAGACAGCCGTGAAATCCTTGGTGCACAAATGGTTTCACATGATGCTGCTATCAGTATGGGAATCCACATGTTCTCACTTGCTATCCAAGAGCATGTAACGATTGATAAATTGGCCTTGACAGACCTATTCTTCTTGCCACATTTCAACAAACCATACAACTACATTACAATGGCTGCACTTACAGCTGAAAAATAATAGAAATATTATTTGATATGAAAACAAAAAAGTTGAGAAAAGATTCTCAACTTTTTTACATGTAATAAACAATCGCGATATATTGAAGTGCAGATGCAGCTAGGATAAAGAGATGCCAAATCATGTGGAAATAAGGTTTTTTCTTAGCGTAAAATCCAGCTCCAACTGTATAACAGAGCCCACCAGTTACCATAAGACTCCAGAAAATTGGCGTTGTTTGACTGATAATGGCAGGAATGATAGCCAGAACCAACCAGCCCATGATCAGGTAAAGGGCAAGGCTGAATTTCTCATTGACCTTTTTAGCAAAGATTTTATAGAGGATACCAAAGATGGTCGTTCCCCACTGAATGGCGATAATGAGATAGCCAAACCAGTTATTCATCAAGGTTAGAACGACTGGCGTATAAGAGCCTGCGATAGCCACATAAATCATAGAATGGTCGATGATTCTCAAGACGTATTTGTGGGTCGAACCATAGGCCATAGAGTGGTAAATGGTTGATGAGAGGAACATGAGAAAGAGACTGATAACAAAGATTGAAACACCAAAAGATGATAAAAATCCGTGTGCTTCATAACTATAGGTGGATGAAATAGGGAGCAAGATGAGCATGATAACGGCACCCACAGCATGGGTCACACTATTAGCAATTTCCTCTCCAAAACTGAGCTTTTTACTGAGTTTTAGACTGGTATTCATTGGATTTCCTCCTCTTCTTTGATAAGGATTAAGTCTAGAGTTTGATGATAGAGTTTAACCGTTTGACAGCTAGTTTGGATAATAGGATTTTCTGGATCAATCCCATGGTTCATGTAGTCTACAAAAGCATCGTATAGCTGGTCTGAGCTCGCTTGAGTTTGCAGAGTATTGAGGGTCTGAGCGATTTCTTGGATCGAAAAGACAGACTTGAGAGTGGTGATGGCAATTAAACGGGCAATCTGTTTGCGTTGGTATTTTTTCTTATCCGGCTTTGTCAGGTAACCATGTTTGACATAGTTATTGACCATGGATGCTGTTAGTCCCTTGTCCTTATCTGGAGAGATAGGGGCACAGACCTGATTGACATAAAGTAAAACCTGATCCAGATAGAGGTCAATGTTTGGAATGTCTTCCCATTTTGGGTAGGAAAAGTTAGAATTCATTTCCAACTCCTTTTTATCTAGTTTTGATAACTAGATTATAAAATAATAAAAAACAAAAGTCAAGTTTCAACTGCTTGTAGAAAGCTTTAAATTATGCTATGATGAGAGAAAACAGTTAGAAATGAGGGGAAAAGATGGAGATTCGTTTAGCTTTTCCAAACGAAGTTGATACGATTATGCAGGTGATAGAGGATGCTAAAAAGTGCTTAGCCAAGTCTGGTAGCGACCAGTGGCAAAATGGCTATCCAAATGCCGACATCATTATCGATGATATCATCTCAGGTCAAGCTTATGTGGCCTTGGAAGAAGGAGAACTGCTAGCCTATGCTGCTGTGACCAAGAGCCCAGAGGAAGCCTATGAAGCCATTTATGAAGGGAGTTGGCAGGGGGGAGAATCAGAATATCTGGTCTTTCACCGTATCGCTGTGGCAGCAGATGTCCAAGGACAAGGTGTTGCTCAGACTTTCCTAGAAGGCTTGATTGAAGGTTTTGATTATCTAGATTTTCGTTCAGACACGCATGCACAAAACAAGGCCATGCAACATATCTTTGAAAAGCTAGGCTTCCAACAAGTTGGTAAAGTTCCGGTTGATGGGGAACGTTTGGCCTATCAGAAATTAAAAAAATGAAGCAGAAAAAGTACGCAAAAATGCTCTACCCGTCGCCGATTGGAACCTTATCCTTAGTTGCTGACGAGCAATATCTGTATGGAATTTGGGTACAGGACCAAACTCATTTTGAGAGGGGAATCGCTGGAGATAGTATAGAAGTAGTTAAGAAACATCCTGTCCTAGACCAGGTTATTTCCTATTTAGATACCTATTTCGAAGGCAGTGTTCAGGATCTATCTGACTTACCTTTGGCTCCTATTGGAACAGATTTTGAAAAGCGAGTCTGGACTTACTTACAAGCCATTCCTTATGGTCAAACAGTGACGTACGGACAAATAGCTCAAGATCTGCAAGTGGCTTCTGCTCAAGCGATTGGCGGAGCAGTGGGGCGTAATCCTTGGTCCATACTCGTACCCTGCCATCGTGTGCTGGGATCAGGCAATCGTCTGACAGGCTATGCATCTGGAGTCGAAAAGAAAGCCTGGCTCTTGCAACATGAAGGTGCAGCATTTCAAGAAAATAAAGAATAGAAAGAAAAGAAGATGTTAGAATTTATCGAATACCCAAAATGTTCAACTTGTAAGAAAGCAAAAAATGAATTGGATAAACTTGGACTGGAATACCAAGATGTCCACATCGTAGAAGAAACACCAAGTGAAGACGTGATTTTGAAGTGGTTGGAAACTTCCGGTTTTGAAGTGAAACAATTTTTCAATACCAGCGGGATTAAATACCGTGAACTGGGCTTGAAAGATAAGGTGGGAAGTTTGTCAACACAAGAAGCAGCCAAGCTTCTAGCGAGTGATGGCATGTTATTGAAACGTCCAATTTTGGTGGAGAATGGTGCTGTTAAACAAATTGGCTATAGAAAAACCTATGAGAATTTAGGTTTGAGATAGTTTTTATTTATCTCCTTGATAGGTAAAATATATAGCCTCCCTGTTTTAAAGTGTGATAAACTAGAAGATAGACAAAGTCTGAGCAGCCCGTAGCAAATAATTTGCTTGCGAGCAGAAGTATGATAGAATGAATCATTATCAGGAGAGGATGTTTTTATGACTGTTACAACATTTTTAGCATCAGATTGGTACCAAAGTTTGATGCAACTCATTCCGGATGGTAAGCTCTTTAGTTTGCGTTCGGTCTTTGATGGAATTCCAAGGATTGTCCAACAATTGCCTACAACCTTGATGTTGACGCTTGGAGGTGCACTCTTTGGTTTGCTACTTGCCCTAATTTTTGCCATTGTTAAGATCAATCGTGTTAAGATTTTATATCCCTTGCAGGCCTTTTTCGTCAGCTTCTTAAAAGGTACCCCAATCCTAGTTCAACTTATGTTGACCTACTACGGAATTCCTTTAGCACTGAAAGCTATCAACCAACAATGGGGAACTGGTTTCAATATCAATGCGATTCCAGCGGCACTTTTTGCGATTGTGGCCTTTGCTTTTAATGAGGCGGCTTATGCAAGTGAAACGATTCGTGCAGCTATCCTTTCCGTTAATCCAGGTGAAATTGAGGCGGCGCGTAGTTTGGGCATGACACGAGCACAAGTTTATCGTCGTGTGATTATTCCAAATGCAGCGGTGGTAGCGACACCGACTTTGATTAACTCCCTCATCGGTTTGACCAAGGGAACTTCTCTAGCCTTTAGTGCGGGTGTTGTCGAAGTTTTTGCTCAAGCTCAGATTTTGGGTGGAGCAGATTATCGTTACTTTGAGCGTTTCATCTCCGTAGCCCTTGTTTATTGGGTAGTCAATATCGGAATTGAAAGCCTCGGTCGTTTCATCGAGAGAAAAATGGCTATTTCTGCACCTGATACAGTGCAAACAGATGTGAAAGGAGACCTTCGTTAATGATTAAGATTTCGAATTTAAGTAAATCATTTTCAGGCCAGACTGTCTTGGATCATCTGGACTTGGATATCCAAAAAGGGGAAGTCGTAGCCTTGATTGGTTCATCTGGAGCTGGGAAATCAACCTTTCTTCGTAGTTTGAACTACCTTGAAACTCCAGATAGTGGAACGATTCAGATTGACAATTTTAAAGTTGATTTTTCTCAGATTAGCCAAGAAGAAATCCTAACCCTTCGTCGCAAGTTGTCTATGGTTTTCCAACAGTTTAATTTGTTTGAACGCCGAACAGCCCTTGACAATGTCAAGGAAGGTTTGGTTGTTGTTAAAAAATTATCGGACGAGGAAGCAACAAAAATCGCTAAGGAAGAGTTGGCCAAGGTTGGTCTTTCTGACCGTGAAAACCATTACCCTCGCCACTTATCAGGTGGACAGAAGCAACGGGTTGCCCTCGCGCGTGCCCTTGCTATGAAACCAGATGTCTTGCTCTTGGACGAGCCCACTTCAGCCCTTGACCCAGAGTTGGTCGGTGAAGTAGAAAAGTCTATTGCAGACGCTGCCGAGTCAGGTCAGACCATGATTTTGGTTAGTCACGATATGTCTTTTGTAGCCCAAGTGGCAGATAAGATTTTGTTCCTAGATAAGGGGAAAATCATCGAGTCAGGTACACCAGATGAAATCATCAATCATCCGAAAGAAGAACGGACAAAAGAATTCTTCGCTAGTTACAAACGGACTTATATTTGATATAATAGAAAAAGGAAAACTCAGTTAGTTGGACTAGCTGAGTTTACTCTTTAAAAAAGATAGAAACGAGAGAGATCATGCTGCTGCAACTGTTTTCTTTATATTTCGAGAGTTTGATCTTAACGACCATTCTCGTCGTGATTTTTTTAGGGATTTGGATTGGATTGCGAGCTATGTCTGGCGTGGACAAGACAGCCAAGGCCCGTCAAGCTCATCTCTATGATATGATTATGATTGGAGTTTTGGTCGTTCCAGTGTTATCCTTTGCCGTCATGAGTTTGCTCTTGGTTTTCAAGACATAATTCTTGCGTGACTAGCAAGAATGAGTTAGAATAAAGATAGTTACAACAAGAAAGAAGGAATCGAAATGTACGATACGATTATTGTCGGTGCTGGACCTGCGGGAATGACCGCTGCCTTATATGCTGCTCGAAGCAACCTGAAAGTGGCTTTGATAGAAGGTGGTCTGCCAGGTGGGCAAATGAACAACACATCTGATATCGAAAACTATCCTGGATACGCCAATATCAGTGGACCAGAATTAGCTGAAAAGATGTTTGAACCTCTTGAAAACCTTGGAGTAGAGCACCTTTATGGATTTGTCGAAAAGATTGAAGACTGTGCTGACTATAAGAAGGTGATCACTGATGATCAAGTTTACGAAACTCGTACAGTCATCGTGGCAACTGGCTCAAAACACCGTCTTTTAGGTGTTCCCGGAGAAGAAGAACTAAATAGTCGAGGAGTTTCTTACTGTGCAGTCTGTGATGGAGCTTTCTTCCGTGACCAAGACTTGCTCGTAGTCGGTGGTGGAGATTCAGCGGTAGAAGAAGCTCTGTTCTTGACTCGCTTTGCCAGGACTGTTACCATTGTTCACCGTCGCGACCAACTTCGTGCTCAAAAGGTTTTGCAAGACCGTGCCTTTGCAAATGAAAAAGTCAACTTTATCTGGGACTCTGTCGTCAAGGAAATCAAAGGTGAAAACCGAGTAGAATCTGTCGTATTTGAAAATGTGAAAACAGGTCAGGTGACAGAGCAAGCCTTCGGAGGTGTCTTTATTTATGTCGGTTTGGACCCTGTTAGCGATTTTGTTAAAGAATTGAATATTCAAGATCAGGCAGGCTGGATTGTGACAGACAATCACATGAAAACTGGAGTTGACGGTATCTTTGCGGTTGGGGATGTTCGCCAGAAAGACCTTCGCCAAGTAACAACAGCAGTTGGAGATGGAGCCATCGCTGGTCAAGAAGCCTATAAATTTATCACAGAACATAGTTAAGCAAAAAAGTTTCCAATCAAGTGATTGGAAACTTTTTTATAGTCGGTTTCGGAAAACTTCGTACATGAGAATGGCTGCAGCAACACTGGCATTGAGGCTTTGAACATGCCCATTCATCGGAATGGTAATCATCTCATCAACCTGTTTTTTGATATTGCTAGAGATGCCTTTTCCTTCATTTCCGATGATGAGGGCGATTTTCCCTTTTGTATTCCACTTGTGGTAAGGGGTACCGTTCATATCCGTTCCAAAGGTCCAGAAGCCTTCATCCTTGAGTTTGTCTAGGGTTTGACTGAGGTTGGTCACTCGGGCAATCGGTACATGCTCAATAGCACCTGTGGCCGTTTTGGCAACGACAGGAGTCACTCCGACAGCACGGTGCTTGGGAATGATGACACCTGAAACATTGGTCGCATCGGCTGTTCGCAAGATAGAACCTAGATTATGGGGATCAGTTAACCCGTCCAGAATCAATAGCAAAGGATTTTCTTCTTGGCGTGTTTTGGCAAGAATATGATCTAGCTCGCTATAGGCAAATTCGGACACTCGTAGAACAAAACCTTGGTGGACAGCGCCTTCGGTCATTTCAGAGAGGGATTTTTTTGAAGTCCAAGAGATGGAGACCTTTTTCTCAGCCGCCAGTTCCTTGACCTTCTCAACATTCTTACCTCTGAGATCATCTTGGAGGTAGAGTTTATTCCCTGTGTTTGCAAGGAGGGCTTCTGTAACGGCGTGGACGCCATAGACAATATCATTTGTTTTCATGCCTCTATTATAACACAAAACCCCGTCTTGCAACGGGATTTTCTTTATTCAAGGATAAGGAGTCCATCTTTGACAGCAAATGGGTCTTTTTCATTGATACGATCGTAAAACATAATTCCGTTTAGATGATCAATTTCATGTTGGACAACGATAGAGTTGTATCCTTTGAGCTTGATGCGGTGTTTTTCTCCGTCCTTGTCAAAGTAATCAACAGTGACGCGGGCATGACGAACAACATAGCCTGGAACTACACGGTCGACAGATAGGCAACCTTCTCCTTCACCAAGAGCAGCGTCTTGAACCGAGTGAGAGACGATTTTGGGATTGTACATAATAGCTTGCAGGTCGTAGGCTTCCTGGGGAGTTTCACCTTCTTCAACAATATTTGGTACTAAAACAGCGATAATGCGTTTTGAGATATCCAGCTGGGGAGCAGCGAGTCCAACACCACCACGGAGCCCCATTTTCTCAGCCATAACAGGATCTTGGGAATGTTTGAGGAATTGCATCATCTTTTCTCCAAGGATGATTTCCTGGTCAGACAGTGGGAAAGTGACCTCCTCAGCAACCGCGCGTAAAGTTGGGTTCCCCTCACGGATAATATCTTTCATATCAATTAAATGAGCAGCTTTTGTAATACGTTCTATAGCAGACATTTTCTCTCCTTTCATTACCTCTACATGATAACACAAAATAGGCGAGAAAGAAAGTCGCAGAAGTTTCTAAAAAATAATATAATAAACGATATTCCCCTTTTGTCTGTGGTATAATAAAAGAAAAGACTTGCAGTAAAAGCAAGGGGGGATAAAGATGGAAAAGCGGCAAGATAGACGGTCTCATGGTTCTCTTTATGAGGTGTGGAAGACTTGTGTTGATTTCTTTCGGAATTATAAATCCTGGACCAATGCCCAGTTTATCATTGTGTTATTGCTTGCAGTTGCCTTGTCCATGGGATTGAACTTGCTGGTTCGAGAAGTACAAGGCAGCAAGGAAACAAGCCCTAGCAGTCAGACTACGACGTCTAGTCAGTCCAAGGAAAATCAATCTGGTGAAACGACAGCCCGTATCATGGCAAATGGTGATCTTCTCTACCATATCCCCATCTACCGAACAGCTCTTAAAGAAGATGGAACCTATGATTTCCATGAAAATTTTGAGTATGTAAAACCCTGGCTCAAACAAGCTGATTTGGTGATTGGTGACTTTGAAGGAACGGTGAACAAAGATCACTACTTGGCAGGTTATCCTCTCTTTAATGCACCAGGGGAAGTCATGGATGCTATCAAAGATGCAGGCTACCAAGTTCTAGACTTGGCTCACAATCACATCTTGGATTCTCAAATTGAGGGAGTTGTTTCAACGGCTCAGGCTATTGAAAAGGCTGGAATGACACCTATCGGAGTCTACACACATGAATCCCGTGACCAAGCTCCACTAGTCATCAAGGAAGTAAATGGTATCAAGGTAGCTCTCCTGGCCTATTCTTACGGTTTTAATGGAATTGAGCAGTATATCTCTCAAGAGGATTATAATCGCTATCTTTCTGACCTGAATGAAGATAAGATGAAGGCAGAAATCGAGCGTGCAGAGAAGGAAGCGGATATTACTGTCATCATGCCTCAGATGGGAATTGAGTACCAGCTAGAACCAACGGAAGAACAAAAAACACTGTACCACAAGATGATTGACTGGGGAGCCGATATTATCTTTGGAGGGCATCCTCACGTCGTTGAACCTGCTGAAACGGTTGAAAAAGATGGTGATAAAAAACTGATCATCTACTCCATGGGAAATTTCCTCTCAAACCAACGCATTGAAACCATGCAAGACGAGGAAAATGCCAAGTGGACGGAGCGCGGTGTTCTTATGGATGTGACCATTAAGAAAAAAGATGGCAAGACAAGGATTGAAACTGCCAAAGCGCATCCTACTTGGGTCAATCGGACACCGAAAGGAACTTACTCTCCAGAAGGCTATCCGCTCTTCCTCTATCAGACCTATATCCTAGAGGACTTCATCGAGGGGGGCAGTCACCGTGACAAGTTGGATGAGGCGACCAAGGAACGAATTGACACGGCCTATAAAGAAATGAATGAACATGTAGGGTTGAAGTGGGACTAGCTTGAATCCAGAGGAAGTAAAATGACGATTAAGATTATTGCGACAGATATGGATGGGACTTTGCTGGATCCGAGAGGCCAGCTGGATCTGCCCCGCTTGGAAAAGATTTTAGATCAGCTGGATCAAAGGGATATCCGTTTTGTTATTGCGACGGGGAATGAAATCCATCGTATGAGAGAACTATTGGGACACTTGGCGAGTAGAGTTGTCCTAGTCGTTGCCAATGGTGCTCGTATTTTTGAAAACAATAAACTGATTCAAGCTCAGACCTGGGATGATGCTATGGTTGACAAGGCTCTCGTTCATTTTAAGGGGAGAGAGTGTCGAGATCAGTTCGTCGTAACTGGTATGAATGGTGGTTTTGTCAAGGAAGGAACTGTTTTTACAGAACTTGATAAATTTATGACTCCAGAGATGATTGAAAGACTTTATCAACGAATGAATTTTGTAGAAGATTTTCAATCAGACCTCTTTGGTGGAGTGCTAAAGATGAGTATGGTCGTTGGAGAGGAACGCTCTAGTTCCGTTTTGCAGGAAATCAATGACCTCTTTAATGGTCATATAAGAGCTGTTTCTAGCGGTTATGGTTGTATCGATATCCTACAGGCTGGTGTTCACAAGGCCTGGGGATTGGAAGAATTACTCAAGCGCTGGAATTTGCAATCGGAACAAATCATGGCTTTTGGTGATAGTGAAAACGATGTCGAAATGTTAGAACTGGCTGGGATTGCCTATGCTATGGAAAATGCAGATGATGAAGCCAAGGCAGTTGCAACTGACCTAGCTCCAGCGAACAGTCAGGGGGGCGTTTATCAGGTCCTAGAGAATTGGTTAGAGAAAGAGGGATAAGGTGGCAGTACAGTTATTAGAGAATTGGCTCTTAAAGGAGCAAGAAAAGATTCAAATCAAGTATCGTGAATTGAATCAAGTTTCTGTTATAGAGCCAGATATCATCTTTATCGGAGATTCAATTGTGGAGTATTACCCTCTGCAAGAGTTACTCGGGACTGCTAAGACGATTGTCAATCGTGGCATCCGAGGCTACCAGACGAAACTGTTACTAGAGAATTTGGATGCCCATCTTTATGGTGGTGCTGTGGATCAAATTGTTCTCTTAATTGGGACAAATGATATCGGAAAAGATGTCCCCATGAATGAAGCCTTGGATAATCTTGAGCGAGTTATCCAATCAATTGCCCGAAATTATCCGCTGTCACAGATAAAGCTCCTTTCCATTTTGCCAGTCAATGAGGGAGAAAAATACAAGCAGACCGTTTATATCCGAACCAATGAAAAGATTAGAGAATGGAATCAAGCCTATGAGGCTCTAACATCCGCCTATATGCAGGTAGATTTTGTGCCTGTTTATGATAGTTTGATAGATACAGAAGGACAACTCAAAAAAGACTATACAACAGATGGCCTCCATCTAAGTGTAGCGGGTTATCAAGCCTTATCGGAAGCCTTAAAAGAGTATCTTTTCTAAAGAGGTGGCTTGATTTTGCATTTTTTATGAAGATAGGTTATAATAGTTCTATCCTTTTGGGGTCGTTACGGATTCGACAGGCATTATGAGGCATATTTTGCAACCCGTGTGGCGACGTAAACGCTCAGTTAAATATAACTGCAAAAAATAACACTTCTTACGCTCTAGCTGCCTAAAAACCAGCAGGCGTGACCCGATTTGGATTGCTCGTGTTCAATGACAGGTCTTATGATTAGCGAGATACGATCAAGCCTTGTCTAGTGGTTTGATAAGAGATTAATAGACTCGCAGTTCCTAGGCTTGAGTTATGTGTCGAGGGACTGTTAAAACAATACATAACCTATGGTTGTAGACAAATATGTTGGCAGGTGTTTGGACGTGGGTTCGACTCCCACCGGCTCCATTATTTCTTTGCATTCTTTTGCGCATTCCTTGGTAAAACGTTGTTAAATCAACGTTTTTTATTTTTGTCTTTGGTATTCCTTGGCAGTCTTTTGCGGAAAAGGGAGTCACAAAAGGAGTCAAATACAGACCCTAAAACAGACCCTCTTTTTTAAAAAGGGATACAAAAAGGATACAACGTTTTTGTCGTATCCCCAAAATATTTTTTCTTTTCTACGGAAGACATGGGATTCGAACCCACGCACGCTGTTACACGTCTACCGCGTTTCCAACACGGCCTCTTAAGCCTCTTGAGTAATCTTCCAATGCTTACTAAAATAGTCTACCATAAAGCGCTTCATCTTGCAATAAAAATTTTGGAAATGAGAAAAATGATAGAATTTGAAAGAAAATGACAAAAAATGCTTGACTTTGGTAGAAAATGTGCTAGAATGAATAGTGTAAACGATAACAGGAGGTGATTTGGTGTTAAAAACTGAGCGGAAGCAACTGATTTTAGAGGAGTTAAATCAACATCATGTAGTTTCCCTAGAAAAATTGGTTAGTCTATTAGAAACATCAGAATCAACGGTACGAAGAGATTTGGATGAGTTGGAGGCAGAAAACAAGCTTCGCCGTGTGCATGGTGGAGCAGAATTACCCCACTCTTTGCAAGAAGAAGAAACCATTCAAGAAAAATCTGTCAAAAACCTTCAAGAGAAGAAGCTACTGGCTCAGAAAGCAGCCTCTCTTATCAAGGAAAAAGATGTTATCTTTATCGATGCTGGAACGACAACAGCTTTTCTAATCAAGGAATTGACCAATAAGAATATCACCGTTGTGACCAACTCCATTCACCATGCGGTTCAGTTGGTTGAAAAGCAGATTCCAACTGTCATGGTTGGAGGAAGTGTTAAGATGGCAACAGATGCATGTATTGGTGGTGTTGCTCTTAACCAGATTAACCAATTGCACTTTGACCGTGCCTTTATCGGGATGAATGGTGTCGACGATGGTTATTATACGACTCCTGATATGGAGGAGGGAGCCGTTAAGCGTGCTATTTTAGAGAATGCCAAACAAACCTATGTCTTAGTCGATTCGTCAAAGATTGGTCAAACTTGCTTTGCTAAGGTAGCACCACTCAAACGCGCTATTGTCATCACAAGTCAAGGGCATGAGCTCTTGCAGGCTATTAAGAAGAAAACGGAGGTAATAGAAGTATGATTTATACAGTCACACTCAATCCATCCATTGACTATATCGTGCGCTTGGACCAAGTTCAAGTTGGCAGTGTCAATCGTATGGACAGTGATGATAAGTTTGCTGGTGGAAAAGGAATCAATGTCAGTCGTGTTTTGAAACGCTTGGATATTCCTAATACTGCGACTGGATTTATCGGAGGTTTTACTGGTAAATTTATCACAGATACTCTGGTAGAGGAAGAAATCGAAACTCGTTTTGTCCAAGTAGCAGAAGATACTCGCATCAATGTTAAAATTAAAGCAGACCAAGAAACAGAAATCAACGGGACTGGTCCAAATGTGGAACCAGCTCAGTTAGAAGAATTGAAAGCTATCTTATCTAGTTTGACAGCAGAAGATACGGTTGTGTTTGCGGGTTCGAGTGCTAAGAATCTGGGCAATGTTATCTATAAGGATCTGATTGCCTTGACGCGCCAGACTGGTGCACAAGTGGTTTGTGACTTTGAAGGACAGACCTTGATTGATAGTTTGGACTACCAGCCTCTTTTGGTTAAACCAAATAATCACGAACTTGGAGCTATCTTTGGAGTGAAACTCGAAAGTTTAGATGAAATCGAGAAATATGCTCGAGAATTGCTGGCTAAAGGTGCTCAAAACGTCATTATCTCTATGGCTGGTGACGGTGCCCTTCTCGTCACATCTGAGGGAGCTTACTTCGCCAAACCTATCAAGGGAACAGTGAAAAATTCAGTGGGAGCTGGTGACTCTATGGTCGCTGGATTTACCGGTGAATTTGTCAAATCTAAAGATGCAGTAGAAGCCTTCAAATGGGGAGTAGCTTGTGGAACAGCAACTACCTTCTCGGATGACTTGGCAACAGCGGAATTTATTAAAGAAACATATGAAAAAGTTGAGGTAGAAAAACGATGAAAATTCAAGACCTATTGAGAAAAGATGTCATGTTGCTGGATTTGCAGGCAACTGAAAAAACAGCTGTCATTGAAGAGATGATTAAAAGTTTGGTAGATCACGGTTATGTGACAGATTTTGAAACCTTTAAAGAAGGAATCTTAGCGCGTGAAGCTCTCACTTCCACTGGTTTGGGTGACGGAATTGCTATGCCTCACAGCAAGAACTCTGCGGTCAAAGAAGCAACGGTTCTCTTTGCTAAGTCAAACAAGGGTGTTGACTATGAGAGTTTGGATGGGCAACCAACAGACCTCTTCTTCATGATTGCTGCTCCAGAAGGTGCAAATGATACTCACTTGGCTGCCTTGGCAGAATTATCTCAATACTTGATGAAAGACGGTTTTGCTGACAAACTTCGTCAAGTAACATCAGCTGATCAAGTTATTGAACTTTTTGACCAAGCTTCAGAAAAAGCTGAGGAACCTGTTCAAGCACCTGCCAATGAATCTGGTGACTTTATCGTAGCTGTCACAGCTTGTACGACAGGTATTGCCCACACTTACATGGCTCAAGAGGCCCTTCAAAAAGTGGCTGCTGAAATGGGTGTTGGGATCAAGGTCGAAACCAACGGTGCCAGCGGTGTTGGAAACCAACTAACATCAGAGGACATCCGTAAGGCTAAAGCAGTTATCATCGCAGCAGACAAGGCTGTTGAGATGGATCGTTTTGATGGCAAACCTTTGGTTAACCGTCCAGTTGCAGATGGTATCCGTAAGACAGAAGAGCTGATTAACTTGGCTCTTTCAGGAGATGCTGAAGTTTATCGTGCCGCTAATGGAGCCAAAGCTGCAACAGCATCTAATGAGAAACAAAGCCTTGGTGGTGCCTTCTACAAACACTTGATGAGTGGTGTATCTCAAATGTTGCCATTCGTTATCGGTGGTGGTATCATGATTGCCCTTGCTTTCTTAATCGACGGAGCTTTGGGTGTGCCACAAGATAGTCTGGGCAATCTCGGATCCTACCATGAGCTAGCTTCTATGTTCATGAAAATTGGTGGAGCGGCCTTTGGCTTGATGCTTCCAGTCTTTGCAGGATATGTAGCCTACTCTATCGCTGAAAAACCAGGTTTGGTAGCAGGTTTCGTGGCTGGTGCTATTGCCAAAGAAGGTTTTGCCTTTGGTAAAATCCCTTATGCCGCGGGTGGTGAAGCAACTTCAACTCTTGCAGGTGTCTCATCTGGTTTCCTAGGTGCCCTTGTTGGTGGATTTATCGCAGGTGCCTTGGTTCTCGCTATCAAGAAATACGTTAAAGTTCCTCGTTCACTTGAAGGTGCTAAATCAATCCTTCTCTTGCCACTTCTTGGAACAATCTTAACAGGATTTGTCATGCTAGCTGTTAACATCCCGATGGCAGCAATCAACACTGCTATGAATGACTTCCTAGGAGGTCTTGGAGGAGGTTCAGCTGTCCTTCTCGGTATCGTCCTTGGTGGAATGATGGCTGTTGACATGGGTGGACCAGTTAACAAAGCGGCTTATGTCTTTGGTACAGGTACACTTGCAGCAACTGTTTCTTCAGGTGGTTCTGTAGCCATGGCAGCAGTTATGGCTGGAGGAATGGTGCCACCACTTGCAATCTTTGTCGCAACTCTTCTTTTCAAAGATAAATTCACTAAGGAAGAGCGCAACTCTGGTTTGACAAACATCATCATGGGCTTGTCATTTATCACTGAGGGAGCGATTCCATTTGGTGCCGCTGACCCAGCTCGTGCGATCCCAAGCTTTATCCTTGGTTCTGCGGTGGCAGGCGGACTCGTTGGTCTTGCTGGTATCAAACTCATGGCGCCACACGGAGGAATCTTCGTTATCGCTCTTACTTCAAATGCCCTTCTTTACCTAGTCTTTGTCTTGATTGGTGCAATCGTAAGTGGTGTGGTTTATGGTTCCCTACGCAAACCACAAGCATAAAAAAGGATCAGAATAGAAAGATTGTTACCCTTTGGTGCAATCTTTTTCTCTGTTCGAAATGGCTGTGAAATATGATATAATAGAAGAATGGCAAACAAGAATACTACAAAAATAAGACGGAGACCGTCTAAAGCAGAACTCGAAAGAAAACAGGCTATCCAGAGGATGTTGATTTCCTTAGGAATTGCCTTATTATTGGTCATTGCTGCCCTAAAACTCGGTGCGGCTGGTGTCACCCTTTATAATCTTATTCGACTGGTGGTCGGAAGTTTGGCCTACATGGCTATAGGTGCCCTCCTCATCTATCTTTTTCTTTTTAAATGGATACGCAAGAAGGAGGGGCTTCTGTCAGGATTTCTTTGTATCTTTGCTGGCTTGCTCTTGATTTTTGAGGCCTACTTGGTATGGAAATATGGCTTGGAGCAGTCAGTTTTAAAAGGAACCTTGGCTCAAGTTATGACGGACCTGACTGGTATGCGGGTGACGAGCTTTGCTGGTGGAGGCCTGCTTGGTGTTGGACTTTATATCCCTATTGCCTTTCTTTTCTCAAATATCGGCTCCTACTTTATTGGAGTTCTTTTGATTCTAGTTGGGGCACTCTTGGTTAGTCCTTGGTCTATTTATGATGTTGCAGCCTTTATTGGAGCTCGGTTCAGATCCTTCATGGAAAAACAGGAACAGAGAAAACAGGAACGCTTCATCAAGAGAGAAGAAGCGAAGGCTCGTCAAGAAGCTGAAGAAGCAGCCAGAATTCAGCGAGAACAAGAAGAGCAGGATGCGCTGCCGCTTCCTCCCGTAGATCCTGAAACTGGAGAAATCTTATCTGAAGTAGCAGACTACGATCTCCCACCAATTCCTGAGGAGGAATGGACTGAACCCGAGATTATCCTTCCTCAAGCTGACGTTGAAGTTCCAGACGAGGAAGATTTTGAAGATGAAGAGGTACAGGTTGATTTTTCTGCCAAAGAAGCTCTCGAATACAAACTGCCAAGCTTGCAACTCTTTGCGCCAGATAAACCCAAAGATCAGTCCAAGGAAAAGAAGATTGTTCGAGAAAATATCAAAATCCTAGAAGAAACCTTTGCTAGTTTTGGTATCAAGGTGACGGTTGAACGGGCTGAAATTGGACCATCAGTAACCAAGTATGAAGTCAAGCCAGCAGTCGGTGTACGGGTTAACCGCATTTCCAATCTGGCAGACGACTTAGCGCTGGCTCTAGCAGCCAAGGATGTTCGGATTGAGGCTCCAATTCCTGGTAAATCCTTAGTCGGAATTGAGGTACCCAACTCTGAAATTGCGACCGTTTCCTTCCGAGAACTCTGGGAACAGTCTCAAACTAAACCAGAAAATCTCCTCGAAATTCCTCTAGGGAAGGCTGTCAATGGAACGGCTCGAACCTTTGATCTTTCCAAGATGCCCCACCTACTTGTTGCAGGTTCGACGGGATCAGGGAAATCAGTCGCAGTTAATGGTATTATCGCTAGCATTCTGATGAAGGCAAGACCCGACCAGGTCAAGTTTATGATGGTCGATCCTAAGATGGTTGAGTTATCGGTTTACAACGATATTCCTCACCTCTTGATTCCAGTTGTGACCAATCCACGCAAGGCCAGCAAGGCTCTGCAAAAAGTTGTGGATGAGATGGAAAACCGTTATGAACTCTTCGCTAAGGTTGGTGTGCGAAATATCGCTGGTTACAATGCTAAGGTCGAGGAATTTAATAGCCAGTCTGAGTATAAACAAGTACCGCTTCCTTTGATTGTTATCATTGTAGATGAGTTGGCTGACCTCATGATGGTGGCCAGCAAGGAAGTGGAAGATGCCATCATCCGTCTTGGACAGAAGGCGCGTGCTGCAGGGATTCATATGATTCTCGCAACGCAACGCCCATCAGTCGATGTTATCTCTGGTCTTATCAAGGCCAATGTTCCATCTCGTGTGGCTTTTGCGGTTTCATCAGGTACGGATTCACGAACCATCTTGGATGAAAATGGAGCTGAAAAACTGCTTGGTCGAGGAGACATGCTCTTTAAACCAATCGATGAAAATCACCCAGTCCGTCTGCAAGGATCCTTTATCTCGGATGATGATGTCGAACGCATCGTAAACTTCATCAAGGCTCAGGCTGATGCGGACTACGATGACAGCTTTGACCCAGGAGAAGTTTCTGAAAATGAAGGAGATTTCTCTGATGGTGAAGCTGGTGGCGATCCGCTTTTTGAAGAAGCCAAGGCTCTAGTTATCGAGACACAGAAAGCCAGTGCTTCTATGATTCAGCGTCGTTTGTCGGTTGGATTTAACCGTGCGACCCGCCTGATGGAAGAACTCGAACTGGCAGGTGTCATCGGTCCAGCTGAAGGAACCAAACCACGAAAAGTATTGCAACAATAAAAAAATAGCTTCTTTCCAAATTTGGAAAGAAGTTATTTTTGTGCTTACTGATTCGTTTTAGTTTCAGAACTCGTAGTATTTGACTGTGTACCGCTATCGCTTGTTTCTTTGTTTGTAGGAGCTGTAGAAGAGTCCTGAGTTGTTGTTTTCTTATCTTCTTTTTGCTCTTCCTTTTTATTAGATTGAGAAGTTTCTTCTTGTGGGGTATTTTCTTTAGTAGAAGTGTTGTCCTTGTTAGGAGTAGTATTCTCCTGAGGGGATTCTTTTTGAATTTCCTTGACAACAGTTGTTTGAGTTGTCGTCGGTTCTTTCTTGTTGTTTTTGTTATTATCCATAGCGTTCATAATGGTGATACTCGCGGTGATTAGACCAAGGATACTACCTATGGTAGCAATCGTTTTTTGAAAGACAGTGAATCCCTTTTTGATGTGTTCTGTTTTTGGTTTTGAAGTTCTACGATAGTTAGACATGATACTCTCCTTTGATTATGATTTATTATACCTCATTTCTTTAAAAAAATCTTAAAAAAAGAGAAACTTCCCTTTCTTGTCGTAAGCTTCGTTTCATGATAAAATAGAAGGAGTGATTTTAGAAAGCGTGAGAAAACATGATCTACTTTGATAATTCGGCAACAACCAAGCCTTATCCTGAAGCACTTGAGACCTATATGCAGGTCGCTTCGAAAATTGTAGGAAATCCATCCAGTCTCCATCGTTTGGGAGACCAGGCAACACGAATTTTAGATGCTTCCCGTCAGCAAATTGCAGATTTGATTGGGAAGAAGAGTGATGAAATCTTCTTTACCTCTGGTGGAACAGAAGGGGATAACTGGGTCATCAAGGGTGTGGCCTTTGAAAAATCCCAGTTTGGCAAGCACATCATCGTATCAGCTATTGAGCATCCAGCAGTCAAGGAGTCAGCCCTCTGGCTGAAAAGTCAAGGTTTTGAGGTGGATATTGTCCCAGTTGATGAGAAGGGATTTGTAGATGTTGAGTCCCTAGCAAGTTTGATTCGATCAGATACGACCCTCGTTTCGGTCATGGCAGTTAACAATGAAATCGGCTCTATCCAGCCTATTCAAGCTATTTCAGAACTTTTAGCTGATAAACCAACCATTTCCTTCCACGTTGATGCAGTTCAAGCACTTGCCAAGATTCCAACTGAAAAGTATCTGACGGATCGAGTGGATTTTGCGACCTTCTCGAGTCATAAGTTCCATGGTGTCAGGGGTGTTGGCTTTGTCTATATCAAGTCTGGTAAGAAGATTACGCCTCTTTTAACTGGTGGTGGTCAGGAGCGCGATTATCGTTCGACAACTGAAAATGCTGCAGGGATTGCCGCAACAGCCAAGGCTCTCCGTTTGTCTATGGAAAAGCTGGATCTCTTTACTAGTAAGACAGGACAGATGAAATCAGTTATTCGCCAAGCCCTTCTGAACTATCCAGATATTTTTGTCTTTTCAGATGAGGAAGACTTTGCCTCTCATATCCTGACTTTTGGGATTAAGGGTGTTCGCGGAGAAGTTATCGTTCACGCCTTTGAAGACTATGATATTTTCATTTCCACAACCTCGGCTTGTTCGTCCAAAGCAGGAAAACCTGCGGGTACCTTGATTGCTATGGGAGTGGACAAGGATAAGGCCCAGTCAGCTGTACGCCTCAGTCTAGACCTGGAAAATGATATGAGTCAGGTTGAGCAGTTTTTGACCAAGCTAAAATTAATTTACAATCAAACTAGAAAAGTAAGATGATAGGAGCATTTATGCAGTATTCAGAAATTATGATTCGCTACGGAGAGCTTTCAACCAAGGGAAAAAATCGTATGCGTTTCATCAATAAACTTCGCAATAACATTTCGGACGTTTTGTCCATCTATCCCCAAGTCAAGGTGATCGCTGATCGCGACCGTGCCCATGCTTATCTTAACGGAGCGGATTATACAGCAGTAGCAGAATCTCTCAAACAAGTCTTTGGCATTCAAAACTTTTCTCCAGTTTACAAAGTAGAAAAGTCAGTTGTAACGCTCAAAGCTGCCGTCCAAGAGATTATGAAAGACATCTACAAGGAAGGCATGACCTTTAAAATCTCTAGTAGACGTAGCGACCATAGCTTTGAATTGGACAGTCGAGAACTCAATCAAACCCTTGGTGGAGCTGTTTTCGACGTAATTCCAACTATTCAAGCCCAAATGAAAAATCCTGATATCACTCTTCAAGTGGAGATTCGTGAGGAGGCGGCCTATCTTTCCTATGAGACCATTCGTGGAGCAGGTGGTTTGCCAGTGGGAACTTCTGGTAAGGGGATGCTTATGTTGTCGGGTGGCATTGACTCACCTGTAGCGGGTTATCTTGCCCTTAAACGTGGGGTAGATATCGAAGCCGTTCACTTTGCTAGTCCACCATATACTAGTCCCGGTGCCCTTAAGAAAGCGCAGGACTTGACCCGCAAATTGACCAAGTTTGGTGGCAATATCCAATTTATCGAAGTGCCTTTCACTGAAATTCAAGAGGAAATCAAGGCCAAGGCGCCAGAAGCCTATCTCATGACCTTGACGCGTCGTTTTATGATGCGGATTACCGACCGTATCCGTGAAGTGAGAAAGGGTCTGGTCATTATCAATGGGGAAAGTCTTGGTCAGGTGGCAAGCCAGACTTTGGAAAGCATGCAAGCTATCAACGCTGTGACCAACACTCCTATTATTCGCCCTGTGGTTACTATGGACAAGTTGGAAATCATTGACATTGCTCAGGAAATTGATACCTTTGAAATTTCTATCCAGCCTTTTGAGGACTGCTGTACTATTTTTGCGCCTGACCGTCCTAAGACCAATCCTAAGATAGAAAATGCTGAGCAGTATGAAAAACGGATGGATGTTGAAGGTTTGGTTGAGCGAGCAGTAGCAGGGATTATGATTACTAAGATTACACCTCAAGCTGAAAAAGATGAAGTCGATAACTTGATTGATAATCTCCTCTAATCAGAAAAACCAGAAGAATTCAGAAAGTATATATGAAAAAGTTAGTTATTTATCCTTAAAATGGACAATTACTGACTTTTTTTCTATTTTTGTGGTATAATAAGATAAAATTTTGAATATAGAGAGTTTTCTGACAATGAATCATTCCTACTTTTACTTAAAAATGAAAGAACACAAACTCAAGGTTCCTTATACAGGAAAAGAGCGTCGTGTGCGTGTTCTTCTGCCTAAGGATTACGAGAAAGACACAGACCGTTTTTACCCTGTTGTTTACTTTCATGATGGGCAAAATGTCTTTTACAGTAAGGAGTCTTATATCGGACACTCTTGGAAAATTATTCCAGCCATTAAGCGGAATCCTGACATCAGCCGCATGATTGTTGTAGCCATCGACAATGATGGGTTGGGGCGGATGCATGAGTATGCAGCTTGGAAGTTCCAAGAATCTCCTATCCCAGGCCAGCAGTTTGGCGGTAAGGGTGTGGAGTATGCCGAGTTTGTCATGGAGGTTGTCAAGCCTTTTATTGATGAGACCTACCGAACCAAAGCTGATCGGCAGCAT
Source organism: Streptococcus oralis (assembly GCF_019929365.1). Classification (GTDB taxonomy): domain Bacteria; phylum Bacillota; class Bacilli; order Lactobacillales; family Streptococcaceae; genus Streptococcus; species Streptococcus oralis_BT. The sequence continues at coordinate 42,339 of NZ_JAHZPH010000001.1, forward strand.
ACGGCTATGATTGGTTCGTCCCTAGGAGGCAATATTACCCAGTTTATCGGACTAGAGTACCAAGACCGAATTGGTTGTCTAGGTGTCTTTTCATCTGCTAACTGGCTTCACCAAGAAGCCTTTAATCGCTATATCGAGCGTAAGAAACTGTCGCCTGAACAACGCATTTTTATCTATGTTGGAACGGAAGAAGCGGATGATACGGACAAGACCCTGATGGCTGGCAATATCAAGCAAGCCTATATCGACTCATCGCTTCGCTATTACCATGATTTGATTGCAGGTGGAGTACACTTGGATAATCTTGTCTTGAAAGTTCAGTCTGGTGCCATCCATAGTGAAATCCCTTGGTCGGAAAATTTACCAGACTGTCTCCGTTTTTTTGCAGAGAAATGGTAAGTTAGGAAAGGAGAAAGCCAATGCATATTGAAAACCTTAGCCACTGGAGTGGCAATCTTAATCGTGAAATGTACCTCAACCGTTATGGACACGCTGGGATTCCAGTTGTGGTTTTTGCTTCATCTGGTGGCAGTCACAATGAATACTATGATTTTGGCATGATTGATGCCTGCGCTTCCTTTATCGAGGAAGGGCGTGTCCAGTTCTTTACTCTATCTAGTGTTGACAGCGAGAGCTGGTTGGCTACTTGGAAAAATGGTCATGACCAAGCAGAGATGCATCGTGCCTACGAACGCTATGTGATTGAGGAGGCCATTCCTTTTATCAAGCATAAGACAGGTTGGTTTGATGGTATGATGACAACTGGTTGTTCGATGGGGGCTTACCATGCACTCAATTTCTTCCTCCAGCATCCAGATGTCTTTACCAAGGTGATTGCCCTCAGCGGTGTTTACGATGCACGTTTCTTTGTCGGTGATTATTACAATGATGATGCTATCTACCAAAACTCGCCAGTAGATTATATTTGGAATCAGAATGACGGCTGGTTTATTGATCGTTACCGTCAGGCGGAGATTGTCGTCTGTACGGGCCTCGGTGCTTGGGAACAAGATGGTCTGCCATCCTTCTACAAGCTCAAAGAAGCCTTTGACCAGAAACAAATTCCAGCCTGGTTTGCTGAATGGGGGCACGATGTCGCCCACGACTGGGAATGGTGGCGTAAACAAATGCCCTATTTTCTTGGACACCTGTATCTATAAAAGGAGTTGCCTATGAATTACCTTGTTATTTCTCCCTACTATCCACAAAACTTTCAACAGTTTACTATCGAACTCGCTAATAAAGGCATCACAGTCTTGGGTATTGGTCAGGAGCCTTATGAGCAACTGGATGAGCCTTTGCGCAATAGCCTGACCGAGTATTTCCGTGTAGACAATCTTGAGAATATAGATGAAGTCAAGCGTGCAGTTGCCTTTCTTTTCTACAAGCATGGTCCTATCGACCGCATCGAGTCCCACAATGAATACTGGCTTGAGCTGGACGCAGCCCTTCGTGAGCAATTTAACGTCTTTGGTGCCAAACCAAAGGATCTCAAAAAGACCAAGTTTAAGTCTGAGATGAAGAAACTCTTCCAAAAGGCGGGTGTACCAGTTGTACCTGGTGCTGTTATCCAGACAGAAGCAGATGTTGATCAAGCAGTGAAAGAAATCGGCCTTCCAATGATTGCCAAACCAGATAATGGAGTGGGAGCGGCAGCAACCTTTAAATTGGAAAGTCAGGAAGATGTGGATCGATTCAAGCAAGGATGGGACCATTCAACCGTTTATTTCTTTGAGAAATTTGTCACTTCTAGCGAAATCTGTACCTTTGACGGGCTTGTGGATAAGGATGGCAATATCGTCTTTTCAACGACTTTTGACTACGCCCATACACCACTGGATCTCATGCTTTACAAGATGGATAATGCCTATTATGTTCTCAAGGATATGGATCCAAAATTGCGCAAGTACGGTGAGGCCATTGTCAAGGAATTTGGAATGAGGGAACGCTTTTTCCATATAGAGTTCTTCCGTGAAGGGGACGACTATATTGCCATTGAGTACAATAACCGTCCTGCAGGTGGTTTTACCATTGATGTTTATAACTTTGCTCATTCCTTGGACCTCTACCGAGGTTATGCGGCTATTGTCGCAGGAGAAGAGTTTCCAAGTTCAGAGTTTGAGCCCCAGTATTGCTTGGCGACTGCTCGGCGTTTAAGTTCTCATTATGTTTACTCAGAAGAGGAGTTACTAGCTAAATACCAAGGAGGTTTTAAGGCTAAGAAAATCATGCCAGCAGCCTTTGCAGAGTTACAAGGAGATATTCTCTATATGTTAACAACTCCAAGCCGTGAGGAGCTGGAGCAGATGATTGCAGACTTTGGTCAACGTCAAGAGTAACGAAAAGGATGAAAGAAGTTTGACTTCTTTTGTCCTTTTCTTAAAGATAAGTTAAATAAAGCGTTTTCCAGAGATTCTTTTAGAAAATCGGTTGCTAAAAGGCCTAAAAATTGATAGAATAAGGATTGTCTAAAAAAATTTAAGGAGAATCTATCAAATGGATTTTACATGGGCTATTAAATATGCCACAGAATTCTTGGGAACTGCTATTTTGATCATTCTTGGTAATGGTGCAGTTGCCAACGTTGAACTTAAAGGTACGAAAGGTCACCAAAGTGGCTGGCTCGTTATCGCTGTTGGTTATGGTATGGGGGTTATGATCCCAGCCTTGATGTTCGGTAACGTTTCTGGTAACCACATCAACCCAGCTTTCACTCTTGGACTTGCTGTTAGCGGACTTTTTTCTTGGGATCAAGTACCGTTTTACATCCTTGCGCAAGTTTTGGGGGCAATTTTTGGTCAAGCTTTGGTTGTAGCGACTCACCGTCCATACTACTTGAAAACAGAAAACCCAAACAATATCTTGGGTACCTTCTCAACGATTTCAAGCATCGACCACGGTACAAAAGAATCACGTTTCGCAGCAACGGTTAACGGTTTCCTAAATGAGTTTGTAGGTTCATTTGTTCTTTTCTTTGCAGCGCTTGGTTTGACTAAAAACTTCTTCGGTGCTGAGGTTCTTCAATACATGAAACAAATGGCTACTCAAGCTGGTCAAACTGTTGACTTAAGTGAATTGGCAGTGAAAGCTCAAGTAGCTCCACATACAGCTGCTGGGATCTCAGTTGCACACTTGGCACTTGGTTTCCTAGTGCTGGCTTTGGTAGCTTCACTTGGTGGACCTACTGGACCTGGTTTGAACCCAGCTCGTGACTTCGGACCACGTCTTCTTCACGAACTCCTTCCAAAATCAGTTCTTGGTCAACACAAGGGTGATTCAAAATGGTGGTATGCATGGGTTCCAGTTGTAGCTCCAATTGCAGCGGGTATTGCAGCAGTAGCACTATTCAAACTACTTTACCTATAAGAAACGAAACTGGGGAATCCCAGTTTTTTTATCGGAAATTTTTGTAAAAAATTCTAGAATTTAAGTGGAATAGCTTGTAAAAAGTCCTAAAATCCTTTAAAATAAAAGAGTTGGAGGAAGCTATGAATGCAAATCAAATGATACAAATTATTCCGACTTTGAAGGTCAATAATCGAAAATTAAATGAAAAATTTTACATTGAAACTCTTGGGATGAAGCCCTTATTAGAAGAATCTGCCTTCCTTTCACTTGGTGACCAATCAGGTATTGAGAAGTTGATTCTCGAAGAGGCTCCCAGTATGCGAACTCGGAGAGTTGAAGGGCTTAAGAAACTAGCTAGACTCTTGATCAAAGTAGAAAATCCTTCAGAAATAGAGGCTCTTCTCTATCAGATGGAGTCCCTTCCTCGCCTGCTTAAAGGAAGCCGTGGTTATGCTTTTGAGATTGTTTCTCCTGAACAGGATGTGATTCTTGTTCATGCGGAAAATGATATAAGAGATTTGGTTCCACTGGAAACTGTTCCTGAATTTTCTTCAAATACAGGTATAAAATACTTGAGTCAATTTGAGATTTCTATGGAGTTGCGTTTTCCTGAGGGAATGGAGAGTTTGCTTGATCCAGAAGTGGTAGCTAAGGTAATTAGCTTTACCAAAGGGGAAGGTCCAGATTTGACTGTTGAAAACAATGTCACCTGGGACTTGTCTATGCTGAAATTTTTGGTAAAGGATCTAGATTTAACTAGTCTTCGTCAGAAATTTGAAAAGACAGGCTATTTTGTTCCCAAGTCTGAAAAATTCTTCCTTGGTAAAGACACCAATAATATCGAATTGTGGTTTGAAGAAGCATGAAGTGGACAAAAATTCTAAGAAAAATAGAAGAACAAATCGAGGCAGGGGTCTATCCCGGGGCCTCTTTTGCGTATTTTAAGGATGGAGAATGGAGAGAATCTTACCTAGGATTGAGTGATCCTGAGAGAGGTTTACAGACAGAGTCAGGGCTAGTCTATGACCTAGCCAGTGTGAGTAAGGTTGTGGGAGTTGGGACGATCTACACCTTCTTGTGGCAGCAGGGCACATTAGATATTGATCGACCAGTGACGGATTTTTTACCTGAGTGTGATTACTCAGATATCACTATCCGTCAACTTTTGACCCACGCAACAGACCTGGACCCCTTTATTCCTAATCGAGACAGGTTAGGTGCAGAGGAACTGAGAAAAGCCATGTTTCACCTCAACAGACGAAGTCAGACAGCCTTCCTATACTCGGACGTGCACTTTTTACTCCTGGGCTTTCTTTTGGAAAAAATCTTTGACCAAGACTTGGATCAGATTATAGAAGAACAAGTTTTGAACCCATGGGGGATGAAGGAAACAGTGTTTGGCCCCGTTGAGTTTGCTGTACCAACAGTGAGAGGAGTGGAGGCAGGCAGTATTCACGATCCCAAAGCTCGTCTTTTGGGCAAACATGCTGGAAGTGCTGGTTTATTTTCAACTGTTAAGGATTTGCAAAACTTTCTGGATCATTACTTGAAAGATGATTTTGCAGCAGATTTGAGCCGCAATTTTTCTCCCTTAGATGATAAGGAGCGTTCGTTAGCTTGGAATATGGAGGGGGCCTGGCTCGACCATACGGGCTATACAGGTACCTTCATCATGTGGAACCGAGAGAAACAGGAAGCCGCTATCTTTTTATCCAATCGAACGTATGAGAAGGATGAGCGTGCCCAGTGGATAATCGATCGAAACCAAGTCATGGATATGATTCGTAGGGAAGAGTAGGGAGCAAGCATGTCAAAAACCGTAAAAGGAACGCTATTTACAGTAGTGGCAGGCATTGCTTGGGGCTTGTCTGGAACCAGTGGCCAATACCTGATGGCACACGGGATTTCCGCTTTAGTCTTGACCAATCTGCGGCTTATCATTGCAGGATTGGCACTGGTTTTCTTATCCTATGTAACTGCAAGGGATAAACTCCTAGCTTTTTTAAAAGACAGAAAAAGCTTACTCTCTCTACTGCTATTTGCCTTGTTTGGACTTTTCTTAAACCAGTTTGCCTATCTTTCTGCCATTCAGGAAACCAATGCTGGAACGGCTACGGTTCTCCAGTATGTATGCCCTGTTGGAATCTTGATTTATACTTGTATCAAGGACAAGGTGGCACCGACTCTGGCTGAGATTGTTTCGATTGTTTTAGCAATCGGAGGGACTTTTCTTATCGCGACTCATGGGGAACTTGACCAGTTGTCGGTCACACCTGCGGGTCTTTTCTGGGGGCTCTTTTCTGCCTTGACCTACGCCCTTTATATCATTCTTCCTATCACTTTGATTAAGAAATGGGGAAGCATGTTGGTGATTGGTGTGGGCATGGTTATTTCTGGAGTGGTGGCTATTCCCTTCACAGGGGTTTTGCAGGCCAGTATACCGACCAGCTTGGATTTTCTTTTTGCATTTGCTGGCATTATCATCATTGGCACGGTCTTTGCCTATACAGCTTTCCTAAAAGGAGCTAGTATGATAGGCCCTGTTAAGTCCAGTTTATTGGCTTCCATAGAGCCCATCTCTGCTGTTTTCTTTGCCTTTCTGATTATGAAGGAACAATTCTACGCGATTGATTTTGTCGGTATGGCTATGATTTTACTTGCGGTAGCCATCATTTCTTTGAAAGATTTGTTGATAGAAAATAAACGGAAGGTTGAATGAGAAACTAGTTACTCGTAAAAAGTGGTTGGTTTAAATATCCTATCTAAATATTGATTACGGCTAAGGAATGGGAGTGGAATTTTATAAAATTTTAAGTTTCTTTTCTTACAATAAACCAATCTTTAACTGCTAGGCTAGAAGGAGAAGATATGAAAATTTTACAAAGCATTCACCCAACTAAGCCCCTGCGCTACTTGAGATGGTTTGACATTCTGATTATTACAGTTTTAATGTTTGGTCAGTTTATCATTCGGTCAACGGAGCTCTTTTTAGCAAGTATGTTTCCGACAGGTCTTTCAACTACAATGGATACAGCAAGTAATACTGTCAGCGAGGGAGTAGGCTATTTGAGCAACTTCACCCTGCAAGTGATACTTCTTACCTTAGCCTTGCTTTACCTTTTGATCCGGAATTATGATTTCAAACAACTTCCCATTCGTTGGACCTGGTCCCTTCTCTTTTGGGTTCCTTTTATATTTGCCATTGTGGGATTGTTTGGAGACCTGGTGACGACACTAACTGGTGAATACAATTACTTAAATCCATTTCTTTTTGCCCACATAGATCCCATGGAAGTTATACGGAAATTCCTAGCGCTTAGTCCCATGGCAATTGCCTACGCCTTGCTAAATGGCTTCTATGAAGAGTTTTTCTTTCTAGGGTTGTTGACCTCAGTGAAAGAAAAGCACAAGTGGCGGGTTTTGTTTTATTCTACCCTCATTCGGATTTCTTTTCACACTTATCAAGGATTGGTGTGGGCACTGGTTATTGGTGTAGTTTATGGTTTATTCTATTATTTTCTATACAAGTATAAGGTTAAAAATCTTTTGCCATTTTTCCTTATGCATGCTCTGGTAGACATGTTTGGTTCTAGCCTCCTGTATCTCTTGATTGCGTGGGGAAGGTAAGAATCAGAAAAATCCACTCAACTGAGTGGATTTTGTCTATATAGATGACTAGTCTTTGTTTTCGTATGGTAAGATCAGGTTTAAGATGATACCTGTCATAGCTGATAGGGCAGTACCTGAAAGGGTAACTGGTCCTACTTTGAGGATGGCTCCACCAAGCCCAAGAACCAACATAGCACTAGCAATGATGAGGTTACGCATTTGACTGAAATCAACGCGCTCCTTGATCAAGACTTTCAAACCGTTGCTGGCGATAACTCCGTAGAGAAGGATGGACATCCCACCAAGTACAGCACTAGGGATTGTTGAGATCAAGGCAGTGAATTTACCAAGGAAACTGAGAGCAATGGCAATAAAGGCAGCGTTACGGATAACGGAGACAGAAGCGATACGAGTCATCCCGATAACTCCTGTATTTTCGCCGTAAGTCGTATTGGCTGGTCCACCGAGAAAGGCAGATACAGATGTTGCAATACCGTCACCGAGAAGTGTACGGTGAAGACCTGGCTCTTTCAGGAACTGACGTCCACAGATTTGGCTTAGGACGGTATGGTCACCGATGTGTTCTGAAATGGTTACGATAGCGATTGGCAAGATGGCGATTGTTTCAGGACCGAAGTAGAGGTTATACTCTTTGAAGGCTCCGCCTGTACTAAATGGTAAGTAGAAACCAGGGATTTCAAACCAGTTAGCTTCTAGGACTGGTGTAAAGTCAACCAAGCCAAGTGTTACTGCGAAGATGTAACCACCGATGATGGCAAAGAGGAAAGGAATGATACGTAGGAAACCTTTTCCTTTTGTATTGATAAAGGCAGCAATCAAGAAAGTTACGACAGCTACAAGTGCATTTTTCCAATTTCCATCTGCTACAAGTCCAGCGTTCGTAACAGCTGAATTTGCCAGTCCAAGACCGATAACGATGATCATGGGTCCGATAATGATTGGTGGTAAGAGTTTATCGATCCATTTTGTACCTGCAAAACGAACACTTGCAGCCACAAGAACATAAACCAAACCAGTCAAGATAACCCCAGTTTGAGCGGCCGATACATCGCCACCCATCTCTTTCATAGCTAGAGACATGGCCGTGATAAAGGCGAAGGATGATCCGAGATAGACTGGAACTTTAAAACCAGTCGAAATCATGTAGATGAGTGTCCCAACGCCTGATGCAAAAAGGGCAACAGATACGGGCATTCCCAAAATTAGGGGAACGAGAATGGTTGCACCAAACATGGCAAAAACGTGCTGGAAGCTTAGAAGAATGCCTTTACCAGCTGAAGGACGTTGGTCAACGTCTAGTAACAAGTCAACAGTTGATTCCTGTTTCATAAAAACCTCACTTTTGGGCACCAAAAAAGAGCCCATTATTTTACAGCAATAGGCTCTCAGAGTAAGACTTCTTTAAAAAAACTATTCCATTCTTAAAGAATTTCATATACTGCGTCTTTGTCACCTCACGGGATGACATTAAAAACCTTTGCTTAGGATAGTATAGCAGAAAAAAATGATTTTGTAAATCATTTTTTCCCGAGCTAAGAAATGTAAGAGCGAGGCGAACTTTGTAAATATTTTTTTACAAAAAAATTTAAAGCGGGCGTTTGTTTGGCATGCCAGCCTTTCTAGGATACTTGTTTGGGGTCTCTTTTTTCTTTTCTACCACAGTGATGTAACGTGGATCTCCATTTGGTAGGGCGTAACTGAGATTATCTTCGACCTTACTAAAGAGGAGATTGAGGGCATTCTTGGCTTCTAGCAATTCCTCGGGGGCATTACTGGCCTTGAGTGCCAAGAGTTTTCCGCCAACTTTAAGGTAGGGAATGGTCAGTTCAGACAAGACCTGCATACGGGCAACAGCACGGGCAGTTACCACATCAAACTGAGCACGGAAGTTTTTGTCTTGGGCAAAGTCTTCTGCCCGTCCATGGTAGAAGTGAACTCCGCCCAACCCCAGCTCCTGAGCCAATAGTTGGAGGAAGTTGATGCGCTTATTTAGCGAATCAATGATAGTCACATCTAACTGAGGATAGAGGATTTTCATAGGAAGACTAGGAAATCCTGCCCCAGCCCCGATATCAAGAAGTTTGATACTTTCATTTGAAATCAAGCCTTGTAGGATGGGGGCAATCGAATCATAAAAGTGTTTAAGGTAAACTTCTTCTTTGTCTGTAATAGCGGTCAGGTTAATCTTTTCATTCCACTCAACTAAGAGTTCAAAATACCGTTCAAATTGTTCTTTTTGCTGGTCTGAGAGTGGAAAATTTTGCTCCGCTAGCAAGTCGTAAAATGTTTCTGGTTTCATAGTCATTTCCTTCTCTAGTATCATCTTATTTTACCATATTCATTAAAATTTTGATATACTGGTATTAATCTAAAAGCAGAAAGGAATAAGATTATGACTTGGATTATTCTTGGAGTTTTGGCTCTAATTGTTATTTTTGTGATTGTTAGCTATAACGGTTTGGTAAAAAATCGTATGCAAACCAAGGAGGCTTGGAGCCAGATCGATGTTCAGTTGAAGCGTCGTAATGATCTCCTCCCTAACTTGATTGAAACAGTCAAAGGCTATGCCAAATATGAGGGTTCTACCTTGGAAAAAGTGACAGAACTTCGTAGACAAGTAGCCGCAGCAACTTCGCCAGCTGAAGCTATGAAGGCCAGTGATGCCCTTACCCGCCAGATTTCTGGTATCTTCGCAGTAGCAGAGAATTACCCAGACTTGAAAGCTAGCGCTAACTTTATCAAATTGCAAGAAGAGTTGACAAATACAGAAAACAAAATCTCCTACTCACGCCAACTCTACAACAGTGTTGTCAGTAACTACAATGTAAAACTAGAAAGCTTCCCAAGTAATATTATCGCGGGACTATTTGGCTTTAAAGCTGCAGACTTCCTTCAAACACCTGAGGAGGAAAAAACAGTTCCTAAGGTTGATTTTAGCGGTTTAGGTGACTAAGATGTTGTTTGATCAAATTGCGAGTAATAAACGAAAAACTTGGATTTTATTGCTGGTTTTCTTCCTACTCTTGACCTTGGTTGGTTATGCGGTTGGTTATCTCTTCATGCGCTCAGGTCTTGGGGGCATGATTATAGCCCTAATCATCGGTTTTGTCTATGCCTTAACCATGATCTTTCAATCAACAGAGATTGTCATGTCTATGAATGGGGCGCGTGAGGTTGATGAGCAAACAGCACCAGACCTCTACCATGTAGTGGAAGATATGGCCATGGTCGCTCAGATTCCCATGCCACGTGTTTTCATCATTGAGGATTCTTCTTTAAATGCCTTTGCAACAGGTTCGAATCCGCAGAATGCAGCAGTAGCAGCCACTTCGGGTCTTCTAGCTATCATGAATCGTGAGGAGTTAGAAGCTGTTATGGGCCACGAGGTCAGTCATATCCGAAACTACGATATCCGCATTTCGACTATTGCTGTTGCCCTTGCCAGTGCTATTACCCTTCTGTCTAGTATGGCAGGACGGATGATGTGGTGGGGTGGTGCAGGTCACAGACGAAGTGACGACGATCGTGATGGAAATGGTTTAGAGATTATCATGCTTGTCATCTCTCTCTTAGCCATTGTTCTGGCACCTCTCGCTGCAACTTTGGTGCAACTAGCCATTTCACGTCAGAGGGAATTTTTGGCGGATGCATCCGGTGTGGAGCTGACTCGCAATCCTCAAGGGATGATTAATGCCTTGCGTAAATTGGATAATAGCGAGCCGATGCATCACCATGTTGACGATGCTAGCAGCGCTCTTTATATCAATGATCCTAAGAAAGGTGGGGGACTTCAAAAACTTTTTTATACCCATCCACCTATCTCAGAACGAATCGAACGCTTGAAACAAATGTAAAAAAATCCAGAGGTCGTCTCTGGATTTTTGCTATGTTCAACATTTATAAATCTTGTAAATCAACGACTTCCAAACCTTCTTCTGTTAAACGATAGATACTCGTACAGACCTCTTTTAAGAAGCGTCTGTCATGCGAAACAGTGATCAGACCGCCGGGATAAGAGGCAAAGAGTTTTCTTATTTCGGGTTGAGAAGTGGGAGAAAAGTTTCGTGTGGGCTCATCCAGAAGGAGAAAGTTTGGTTTGCGCAGCACTAAATCCAAAAGAAGCAGTTTACCTTGTTGCCCGCCAGATAAGGAGCGAATTTGGTGGTGCATTTCTGGATAGCTGAAATTGAGACTGGCTAAGTGGGATTGGATTTTCTGTAGTTCCTCTTTTTGTCCAGTTTGGCTGAGGTAGTCTACTGGAGATAAATCCAATTGCAGTTTTTTATGGTAATCTTGTGGCATAAAACCAAGCGAAATTTCTCTTTTGGTGCTGAGCAGTTGTTGCAACTTGGCTAGCAGAGTCGATTTCCCAATACCATTAGGCCCGATGATACCGATTTTATCTTGGCCACGGATAGTTAGTTGTAGTTTTTTAGCCAAAACTCGGTCGCCAATGGACAAATTTTCCTTTTCCAGTCGGATTAAGACTTTAGAAGCTGGTAATGGTTGTATATCTGAGAAGAAAAGTTGGATTTGTTCTTCTTCAAGCGGCTTTTGGGTCATGGACTGAGCTGCCTTTTCGTAGCGCTTTTCTTGAGAGAGAACATTTTTCATCTTCTTAGCCAGTAGGCGCCCAGCAACATCATTTTTAGTGTTACGTAAGGCAGTTTCTACATTTTGCTTGACTCGGCGATGTTTTTCCATGGTTTTGTCATAGGCTCTCTGGGCGTTAGCAGCTTGCTGACTTTGTCTGGCAAAATTAGCCTTTCTCTGCTCACTATAGCGATCATAGTCTAAATGCTCGACTAGCGTTTCCGCTTCTTTCCGATGCTTGACCAGTCGCAAGTGGACAATAGTATCAGCCGTTTGAGAAAGAAAGTCTTCATCATGGGAAATGAAAATAACAGTTTGCCTAATCTTTCGAATCTGATCTTTTAGCCAATCAACCGTCTCAAGGTCTAGGTCATTTGAAGGTTCATCTAAAAATAGAATCTCAAAGGGTTTGGCTAATTCATGGATGAGTTGAATTTTCAAAGCTTCGCCCCCCGAGAGGCTCCCAATCTCTTGGTCACTAGCAAAACGGTCGCTGTCAAAATGCAACTCCTCAGCCAAGCGGTAGAGGATACTGTAGTCTAAATCAGCAGAATCCAAAAAGAAGTAGTCATGTAGAGTTTTCTTTTTCAGGTCACCAGCTAGTTTTTGAGGAATGTAGGCCAGTGCTTGACAATCAGACTGGATGTCGCCCTTGATAGTAAAATCAGGTAATGCTTCCCCCATTAAAGCTCGTAGTAAAGTCGATTTACCATTTCCTTCTTCACCAATAATAGCAACCTTTTCCCCATCTTGGATAGTCATGGTTAGGTTAGAAACAAGATCTCGTAGATCTTTGTTTTGTGTGATGGTCAGGTGATTGATTTTTATCATATTGTTGCCCTTTCTAGAATGTCGATAGTGCATAACAAAAAGCTCTACTTTACCTAGTAGAGCCCAAAGTCACTGTCAAAACTCTGTAATCCTCGTTGAAAAGCTCGTCAAACTAGCTTGGAGCTGCCTAACCCAACCCAAGAGGAGCATAGCTTTCTAGTTTTTTGATTTTCAATGAGGATAAAGTACCAGAAAATCCAGTACAAAAAGAGCACACAAAAAGAGACAAAAACAAGATCTACTAAATAAAGTTCTTTATTTGATAGACTTAGTTGTTCATGTCTCCCTTACCTCCGAGTATTAGTACCTCTATCCTATACCTTTTAGGAAATTTTGTCAATAGTAAATCCAAAATTATAAACTCTAAAATCCGAAAACAGGTCCATAGAGATTCAGCACGTGTTTGACATGCTGGTAATGGAACTTGTCATAGTTGCGCCAAGCAGTGCGTGTTTGCTCATTCAGTTTTAGATTACCCAGTCCAATCAGAAGACTAGTACGTTGGTAAAATTTCTCAAGGTTGATTAAGATACTGTTGTCCAGCTTTTCTGCTTTTTTTAGTTCCTTAAGAGTAGTGTTCAGCAGCTCTTGCAGTCGAAGATCATCGGCTGTACCTTGTTTGCAACTTTGGTAGCTTTTATTTAACCCGGAAAGGAGTTGGTGAGCTTGGTTGATGAGTACTTTGTCTTCCATATGAGCATCCTCCTTGCTCTGATGTATTCTTGCCTATAGTATAGCACTAATAGGAAAGTTTGTCATAGTAAATATGTTAAAAATGAGATTTTAATATCAAAGTTTGGGAGGCTGACTTATAGCTTTTTCATGGTATAATCAAGTGAGTACATCTTTATGGAGGAAATATGAAGTTAAATATTCAAGAAATTCGTAAGCAGCCTGAAGGCCTACACTTTGAACAAACTTTGGACCTTGTCGCAGACTTGCGTAAACGTAATCAAGAAATTTTAGATGTTAAAGATATCCTAGCAGTGGGAAAGATCCAGTACGAAGACCGTATGTATTTCTTAGACTATCAGCTATCTTATACCATTGTCCTTGCTTCCAGCCGCAGTATGGAGCCAGTTGAGTTGGAGGAGTCTTATCCAGTGACAGAGGTCTTCATGGAAGGAGCAACCAACCAACTGGATCAAGAAGTTTTAGACGATGACTTGGTCTTGCCTATCGAAAATGGGGAAATCGACCTTGCTGAGAGCGTTTCCGATAATATCTTGCTAAATATTCCAATCAAGGTCTTAACAGCAGAAGAAGAAGCTGGTCAAGGTTTTGTGTCTGGAAATGACTGGCAAATCATGACTGAGGAAGAATACCAAGCCCAACAAGCAGTCAAGAAAGAAGAAAACAGTCCATTTGCAGGCTTGCAAGGACTATTTGATGGAGACGAGTAGATGGTTTTATCCAAGAAACGTGCCCGTTATGTCATTGAGGAAATTATTGCTCTCTTCCCAGATGCTAAACCCAGCCTTGATTTTACCAATCATTTTGAACTCTTGGTTGCAGTGATGCTGTCAGCCCAGACGACAGATGCCGCAGTCAACAAGGCTACACCAGCTCTCTTTGCAGCCTTTCCAACGCCTCAAGCCATGTCTGTCGCGACTGAAAGTGAAATTGCCTCACACATTTCCCGCCTAGGACTTTATCGAAATAAGGCCAAGTTTCTAAAAAAATGTGCCCAACAGTTACTAGACGATTTTGATGGTCAAGTGCCTCAGACTCGTGAGGAATTAGAAAGTCTAGCAGGTGTTGGCCGCAAAACAGCCAACGTAGTCATGAGTGTGGGCTTTGGAATTCCAGCCTTTGCAGTGGATACTCATGTTGAGCGTATTTGTAAGCACCATGATATTGTCAAAAAATCGGCCACGCCACTCGAAGTAGAAAAACGTGTCATGGATATTCTGCCACCAGAGAAATGGTTGGCAGCCCATCAAGCCATGATTTACTTTGGACGGGCTATCTGTCATCCAAAGAACCCAGAATGCGATCACTATCCCCAATTATATGATTTTAGTTCGTTATAAGATAAAAATTTTATGTTTTTTTCTTGCATTGATCCATTCTTTGTGATATAGTAATAACAATAAAATATTCCTTTAAACCTGTCCCGTGAGGCAGGCAAGGAGTCGGATCAATAGATAGCAGAAGTCTATACTCTTTACAGTAGGGCTGGCTTGGCTATACATTCTGAAGTCTCCTTGTTAAGGAGACTTTTCTTTTTGGAGGTTTGTCATGAGGACAAAAGAAGTTGTAGACGAATTGACCGTCAAACGAGCGATTACTCGGATTACCTACGAGATTATTGAGCGAAACAAAGATTTGAATAAAATCGTTTTGGCTGGTATTAAAACGCGAGGTGTTTTTATCGCTCGTCGTATCCAAGAACGCTTGGAACAGTTAGAAAATATCGCTGTTCCAGTGGTAGAACTAGATACTAAACCTTTCCGTGACGATGTCAAAAGTGGAGAAGATACTTCTCTAATCTCTGTTGATGTGACAGATCGGGAAGTCATTTTGGTGGACGATGTACTCTACACTGGTCGGACTATCCGAGCTGCTATTGACAATATTGTTAGCCATGGTCGCCCTGCTCGTGTGAGTTTGGCAGTCTTGGTTGATCGTGGTCATAGAGAACTTCCAATCCGTCCGGACTATGTTGGGAAAAATATCCCAACCAGTCGTTCTGAAGAAATCATCGTAGAGATGACAGAACTAGATGGACAAGACAGAGTACTAATCACAGAACAAGCCTAAAACACTAAAAGGAGTAAAAAAATGTCAGAAAATCAACAAGCTTTGCAACATGTCGTTTCTATGGAAGATCTTACTGTAGAACAAGTAATGAAATTGATTAAACGAGGAATCGAATTTAAAAACGGAGCGAGTGCTTCTTATGAGGAACAGCATATCGTTTCCAACCTTTTCTTTGAAAGTTCAACTCGTACCCACAAATCCTTTGAGGTAGCAGAACTGAAACTTGGACTTGATCTTTTGGATTTCGATGTGAAGACCAGTTCAGTGAATAAGGGTGAAACACTCTATGACACAATCTTGACGCTTTCTGCACTAGGAGTGGATGCCTGTGTCATTCGTCACCCAGAGGTGGACTACTACAGAGAATTGATTGCTAGCCCGACCATCACAACTTCGATTATCAATGGTGGGGACGGTTCAGGGCAACACCCTAGCCAAAGTTTGCTTGATTTGATGACAATTTATGAAGAATTTGGACATTTTGAAGGTCTTAAGGTGGCTATCGCTGGCGACCTCAACCACTCACGGGTAGCTAAGTCTAATATGCAAATCCTTAAACGCTTGGGAGCGGAGCTTTACTTTGCAGGTCCTGAGGAATGGAGAAGTGAGGAGTTTGAACATTACGGTCGCTTTGTATCAATTGATGAGGTGATTGATCAAGTAGATGTTATGATGTTTCTTCGTGTGCAGCATGAACGTCATGAAATTGTGACAGGATTTTCAAAAGAAGACTATCATATCCAGCATGGTTTGACACAAGAACGCTATGACCGCTTGAAAGAAAAAGCAATCCTTATGCACCCAGCTCCAGTCAATCGTGATGTGGAAATCGCTGATCACTTGGTAGAAGCACCGAAATCACGTATTGTTCAGCAAATGACCAACGGTGTCTTTGTCAGAATGGCAATTTTAGAATCTGTGCTGGCCTATAGAAAAGCAAAATAAGGCACAAAGCGTTAAAAGATGTCTGAGAGCATCAACGAGAGGTGAGTAGATGAAAAAACGACTTCTAGTATTAGAAGATGGTACAGTATTTGAAGGCAAGGCCTTGGGAGCAGATATTGATGTAACAGGGGAAATCGTCTTTAACACAGGGATGACTGGTTACCAAGAATCCATTACAGACCAGTCTTATAATGGACAAATCTTAACCTTTACCTACCCTTTGGTGGGAAATTATGGAATTAACCGTGACGACTACGAGTCAATCACTCCTACCTGTAAGGGAGTAGTAGTTTTTGAAGAAGCGCGTAGAGCCAGCAACTGGCGCAATCAAATGACCTTGGACGAATTCTTGAAAGCCAAGAAAATTCCTGGTATCTCAGGAATTGACACCCGTGCTCTGACAAAAATTATCCGTAAGC
This sequence comes from Streptococcus oralis, assembly GCF_019929365.1. GTDB lineage: Bacteria > Bacillota > Bacilli > Lactobacillales > Streptococcaceae > Streptococcus > Streptococcus oralis_BT. Next base: position 58,868 of record NZ_JAHZPH010000001.1, read on the forward strand.
ATGGTACTATGCGTGCAACCCTTACGCATGTTGGTGATACGATGGACCATATCATAGACCAGCTCCAAGCGACAGTTCTACCGACAGATAATATCAAGCAAGTCTCTACTAAGACAGCTTATCCTGCTCCTGGAGTTGGATTGAGTGTCGTATTGGTAGACTTTGGTCTCAAACACTCCATCTTACGCGAACTATCTAAGCGTAACTGTAACGTGACCGTTGTTCCATACACAACAACAGCAGAAGAGATTCTCCATCTCCATCCTGACGGGGTCATGTTGTCAAACGGTCCAGGTAACCCAGAAGATGTTCCCCAGGCGCTCGATATGATTCGTGGTGTGCAAGGGAAAATTCCGATCTTTGGTATCTGTATGGGACATCAACTTTTTGCTATGGCAAATGGTGCTAAGACCTACAAGATGAAGTTTGGTCACCGTGGATTTAACCACGCGGTGCGTGAAATTGCAACAGGCCGAGTAGACTTTACTAGCCAGAACCATGGTTATGCGGTTAGCCGTGAGGATTTGCCAGAGCATTTGATTATTACCCACGAAGAAATCAATGACAAGTCAGTTGAGGGTGTGCGTCACAGATACCAACCAGGTTTCTCTGTGCAATTCCACCCAGATGCAGCTCCAGGACCGCACGATGCAAGCTATCTCTTTGATGAATTTATCGAAATGATGGAGTCGTTTAAATCTGCTAATCGCTGATATAGGAAACTCTATCAGAGGCTTGTCAAATAAAAAGGCAAGTCCTTTCTTTTAGTTGAGCAATGAGATGCTGAAAATTTTTACACTCGATTTATTATTGAAAAATCATCGGAGAATTTATTTAATGGCAACCCGAGAGTTGCCGAATAGAAAGGAGAAGATACATTGTTCGCGGAAGTGAACACGCCCTAAGAACTGTGTGAAAAAGATAAACATCGTCTTGACGCTGAAGGCGTCTGCACCGAGTTTCCTATTTTCACTGTGTTCTTTACGGGCTTTGTATCATAAACTATGCCTAAACGTACTGATATTCAAAAAATTATGGTGATTGGTTCTGGTCCGATTATTATTGGTCAGGCTGCTGAGTTTGACTACGCGGGGACCCAGGCCTGCTTGTCTTTGAAAGAGGAAGGCTATGAGGTTGTTTTGGTGAACTCAAACCCTGCAACCATCATGACGGATAAGGAGATTGCGGACAAGGTCTACATCGAACCGATTACACTCGAGTTTGTGACGCGTATTCTCCGTAAGGAACGTCCGGATGCTTTGCTTCCAACTCTTGGAGGTCAGACAGGGCTCAATATGGCCATGGAATTGTCTAAAAATGGTATTTTAGATGAACTTGGTGTTGAACTTCTGGGTACTAAACTATCTGCTATTGACCAAGCAGAGGACCGTGATCTCTTTAAACAATTGATGGAAGAGCTTGAGCAGCCAATCCCAGAATCTGAAATTGTCAACACAGTGGAAGAAGCTGTTGCCTTTGCGGCGTCAATCGGCTACCCTGTTATCGTTCGTCCAGCCTTTACCCTAGGTGGTACTGGTGGTGGTATGTGTGCCAACGAGGAAGAACTTCGTGAAATCGCTGAAAATGGGTTGAAACTGTCACCTGTTACCCAATGTTTGATTGAACGTTCAATCGCAGGTTTCAAGGAAATCGAGTACGAAGTCATGCGCGATTCAGCTGACAATGCCCTCGTTGTTTGTAACATGGAAAACTTTGACCCAGTTGGGATTCATACAGGGGATTCCATCGTATTTGCCCCGGCGCAAACTATGTCAGACTATGAAAACCAAATGCTACGTGACGCGAGCTTGAGCATTATCCGCGCCCTCAAGATTGAAGGTGGGTGTAACGTTCAGCTGGCCCTTGATCCGCATAGCTTCAAGTACTATGTTATCGAAGTGAACCCTCGTGTATCGCGTTCGTCAGCCCTTGCTTCTAAGGCGACAGGTTATCCGATTGCCAAATTAGCTGCCAAGATTGCCGTTGGTTTGACCCTGGATGAGGTCATCAACCCAGTTACAGGTTCAACTTATGCTATGTTTGAACCAGCCCTTGACTATGTCGTTGCTAAGATTCCACGTTTCCCATTTGACAAGTTTGAAAAAGGGGAGCGTCGTCTTGGAACTCAGATGAAGGCAACTGGAGAAGTTATGGCGATTGGACGCAACATCGAAGAGTCACTTCTCAAGGCATGTCGTTCACTTGAAATTGGGGTTCACCACAATGAAATGCCTGAACTGGCAACCGTTTCTGATGATGCCTTGATTGAAAAAGTTGTCAAGGCCCAAGATGATCGTCTCTTCTACGTATCAGAAGCCATTCGCCGTGGCTACACACCAGAAGAAATTGCTGAATTGACCAAGATAGATATCTTCTATCTGGATAAACTCTTGCACATCTTTGAAATTGAGCAAGAATTAGGTGCCCATCCACAAGATCTAGAAGTCTTGAAAACAGCTAAACTCAATGGATTTTCAGACCGTAAGATTGCTGAACTCTGGGAAACGACAGCTGACCAAGTTCGCCAACTACGTTTGGAAAACAGGATTGTCCCAGTCTACAAGATGGTCGATACTTGTGCGGCCGAGTTCGACTCTGAAACGCCATATTTCTATTCAACCTATGGATGGGAAAATGAGTCTATCAAGTCTGACAAGGAATCTGTACTAGTCCTAGGTTCTGGTCCAATCCGTATCGGGCAAGGGGTTGAGTTTGACTACGCAACTGTTCACTCAGTCAAGGCTATTCAGGCTGCTGGTTATGAAGCCATCATCATGAATTCAAACCCAGAGACCGTTTCAACAGACTTCTCGGTATCTGACAAGCTCTACTTTGAACCGTTGACTTTCGAAGATGTTATGAATGTTATCGACTTGGAGCAACCAAAAGGCGTTATTGTTCAGTTTGGTGGTCAAACAGCTATCAACCTTGCTGAGCCCTTGGCAAAAGCAGGCGTGACCATCCTTGGTACGCAAGTCGCTGACTTAGACCGTGCCGAAGACCGTGACCTCTTCGAGCAAGCCCTTAAAGACTTGGATATTCCACAGCCGCCAGGTCAAACGGCTACCAATGAAGAAGAAGCCGTGCTTGCAGCTCGTAAGATTGGTTTCCCAGTCCTCGTTCGCCCATCTTATGTCTTGGGTGGACGTGCCATGGAAATCGTTGAAAACGAAGAAGACCTCCGTTCTTACATGCGTACCGCTGTTAAGGCTAGTCCAGACCACCCAGTTCTTGTTGACTCTTACATCGTTGGTCAGGAGTGTGAAGTTGATGCCATCTCAGACGGGGAAAATGTCCTCATCCCTGGTATCATGGAGCATATCGAACGTGCCGGTGTCCACTCAGGTGACTCGATGGCCGTGTATCCTCCACAAACCTTGTCGCAAAAGGTTCAGGAAACCATCGCAGACTACACCAAACGCCTAGCAATCGGTCTTAACTGTCTTGGGATGATGAACATCCAGTTTGTCATCAAGGATGAGAAAGTCTATGTTATTGAGGTCAATCCACGTGCCAGCCGTACGGTGCCATTCCTTTCTAAGGTAACTAATATTCCTATGGCTCAGGTAGCGACTAAGCTCATTCTTGGTCAAAGCCTTGAAGAACTTGGCTACCAAGATGGACTTTATCCAGAAAGCACTCGCGTTCATATCAAGGCGCCAGTCTTCTCCTTTACGAAACTGGCTAAGGTAGATAGCTTGCTCGGTCCTGAAATGAAGTCAACAGGGGAAGTTATGGGTTCTGATACTACTTTGGAAAAAGCTCTCTACAAGGCTTTTGAAGCTTCTTACCTGCACTTGCCAACCTTTGGAAATGTAGTCTTTACCATCGCAGATGATGCCAAAGAAGAAGCCTTGGACTTGGCTCGTCGTTTCCAAAATATCGGCTACGGTATCCTCGCGACAGAAGGGACAGCAGCCTTCTTTGCTAGTCATGGACTGCATGCCCAGCCTGTTGGCAAGATTGGCGATGATGAGCAGGATATCCCAAGCTTTGTCCGCAAAGGGAAAATTCAAGCGATCATCAATACTGTCGGAACCAAACGAACTGCTGACGAAGATGGTGAGCAAATTCGCCGTTCGGCTATTGAACACGGGGTGCCACTCTTTACAGCCCTAGATACAGCTAATGCCATGCTCAAGGTGCTAGAAAGTCGTAGTTTTGTCACAGAAGCAATCTAGTTGAGAAAAAATTTTCACAGTTTTAAAGCCAGCGCTAGAAAACGCTGGCTTTTGCAATACAGAAATTGCCTATTTCAACCATCATTCTTTCCTTAAGAATCATTCTAAAATGTGATATAATAAGAATAAATTGGAAATAGAAAACTATTTTCATGATATTTTCAAAAATTCCATTAAGAAAATAGGTAAAGACAGATTAGAAAGTGTAAAATTCCGATGTCTTCTTACAAAAAAGTCTCTCTTTCTGAGATCAATCAATCTATTGAAACTCCGAATAACAATCATTTTTGGCAAAATCTAAAAGCATTTTTAGGACCCGGAGCCCTTGTAGCAGTTGGTTATATGGATCCTGGAAACTGGATTACCAGTGTGGTTGGTGGTGCTTCCTACAAATATAGTCTCTTATTTGTTATTTTGATTTCATCCATCATCGCCATGCAACTACAACAGATGGCTGGAAAGCTCGGTATCGTGACTAGGATGGACCTAGCACAGGCAACAGCTCATCATGCTCCCAAATGGCTTCGCTATAGTTTATGGGTGATTTTAGAATTGGCTTTAATGGCGACAGACTTAGCTGAGGTTCTAGGCTCAGCGATTGCCTTAAATCTTTTGTTTAAAATACCAATTATGGTCGCTATCCTCCTAACTGTTTTAGATGTATTTCTTTTGTTGTTGTTGATGAAATTTGGCTTCAAAAAAATTGAAGCCATTGTTACGACCCTTATTTTAACCATATTAGCCATCTTTACCTATCTGGTGGCCTTATCCAGTCCAAGTATTCAGGGTATTTTTGGTGGTTATTTACCGACTTCAACTCTATTTGAAACACCATTGCCAGGTCATGAAAGCCAATTAACATTAGCTCTAGGAATTGTAGGAGCGACAGTCATGCCCCATAATCTCTATCTTCATTCATCCCTATCCCAAACAAGGAAAATCAATCACAAAGATAAGAAGGATGTTCGGAAAGCCGTGCGTTTTATGACATGGGATTCAAATCTTCAGTTGTCCTTAGCCTTTATTGTCAATTCCTTGCTTCTCATTTTAGGTGCCTCCCTCTTTTTTGGTCATGCATCTGAAATTTCAGCTTTTTCTCAAATGTACAATGCTTTACAGGATTCAACAATAGCAGGAGCGATAGCCAGCTCAACTCTGTCAACTTTATTTGCTCTAGCTCTCTTAGCAAGTGGCCAAAATTCGACTATTACAGGTACCTTGACAGGACAGATTGTCATGGAAGGTTTCTTGCATCTGAAATTGCCTCAGTGGATTATCCGTATCGGTACACGTATTTTTGCCTTGCTCCCTGTGATTATTGTAGCCGTCTTGTTTGGACATCAAGAAAAAACCTTGGATCAGTTATTGGTCTATTCACAAGTCTTTCTGTCAATCGCTCTTCCGTTTTCAATCTTCCCCTTAATCTATCTGACTTCTAAAAAGTCACTGATGGGAGAATTTACCAATGCTAAGTGGAACACAATCCTAGGCTACGCAGTTTCCATTATCTTAACCATTCTCAATATCAAGCTTCTTTTCGATATTTTTTAAACTCGTTTGAAATCAATTATAGTGTCAGCGTGAAGGTTGACAAATAGAAAGTAGTAGTGATTGGTTCATAAAAAGAAGTACAAAAAAAGAACAGTGGTAACTGTTCTTTTTTATCATTATTTGAGACCGTATTTTACAAAGATATACTCTATAATGTTTAAATCCTTATTAAATCAATGTTTCTAAAGGGGATATAGCTGTAAAATATTATATATATACCGTATTGTTAAACCAAGACGGTACCAAAAAGGTACCAAAAATTAAGGTTTCGGGGCTTATAAAATAAAGAAAGTTGTCTCAAGTATTTGAGCTTTTTTTATTGTCTTTTTGTAACAAAGTAACATAATCGCTTTTAGTGTGGAATAGGTGAGATAAAAAAACAGTGTTTCGGTTTTGGTCGATGAAGTAAAGCAAAACATATTGGTCAATTATTTTTCCTCGTGTGGGATACTTACTGTTAATCTTTACTCCGATTTTCTCATCAGCGTCAAAACCTGCTTCAGGAAAGATTTCTAAACTTTTTAAGCTGTCTAAAATTTTAGCCACAGTATTTTTAGCAGATTGAGGGGATAGAAGTACCGTAGCTATATAGTCGTGTATATTGTCGATAGCTTCCTCGACCTCTTTTGAAGCAATCACTTTATAAGCCATAGCGTACCCTCATATCATCTAGGGAAGTTCCTTCTCCTGCCTCGTATTCTCTCAAGGCACGTTCAGATTGGGCTTGTAATTCTTCAATCAACTGTTCTCTATGTAGATCTTCGGCCGTCTTAATAGGCAAATCTTGCTCCAGGACTATTTGCTCTACAAAAAGGCTAATAGCCTCAGTCATGGTCATTCCTTTTTCCTTGATAATGGATCTAGCTTGCTCCATTGTTACTTCATTTATTTTAAAATTGTATTGCTTAGCAAGTGATGTAGTCATGGTATATCTCCAATCTATATCTTATATAGCTAGTATATATCTTTTATACTTTTTAGGCAAGAAAAAACTCTTGAATAAAATCCAAGAGTGAAAGAAATAGGACCGATGGTAGTCAGGGGTCTTTACAACCATAGGCTGAAGGCAGTCCCACACCCATACCAGAAGATGGTGCCTTTGAACGATCTGTTACCAGTCGTCCTACGTTATCCTATCCTTATCCATAGTTTAGGATAAATAAGAGAGAATGTCAATAATAATTTTTATTAACTTCGATGTTTGTGATATTTGACTTCTCCTTGATTGATTTATTCCAATTTCCTTTTGACAACAAGTAACCTATGACTTTTTATTCCTGTTGTAATCGGTCGGCAGCTTTTCAGTCTGCCGACACGACCCAACTAGTCTAATTCGTCATAGCTTGTTGTCAAAAGTTTTCTCGGCATAAAGAGATTATTCAGCGTTCTAGGGTTTGTTCATAGATTTTTTTGATGACTTTGACAGTATTAACAAGTTTAATAGGCTTGAAAGCATTTAGTTGTTTTGTAAGGTTTTGGAATTCCTTTTGTTTCATGTAGTTTTGAGCCTGGTTTCGCCATACCCCAAGCTTTCTGCTGGCTATATTTAGACGGTCACGAAGTTGTGAAATTTTATTTTTCAAGCTATTGTTTTCAATTTCTAAAATTCGTTTTTGATTTTTAGTTTCTCGGAGTTCGTCTAATATCTGATTTTTATTACTTGATACATTTCTCAGCATATTCAATTCCTTGTTTTGTTGCTGGATAGTTTGTGACAGTTGGCGGTTCTCGTAGAAGTGTTGGATTACAGATTTTATTAGATTATTGAGTGTTTCAGGGGAGAGTTTAATTTTGCCATCGAGAGTTTGTTTACCTATCGTTCCATTCTCAAGTTGACTGATATTCAGTCCGTCGAAGTTTTGATATTTTTGAAGGTGCTCTCGAAGTTGCTTGGTGAGTCCGTTGATAGTACCTTGTTTTGTCTTTATATCTTGGTTCATACTGTCAATTGTTTCACTTTTACTACCTATGATGCTGTCTACGATATCTAGATCTTCTTTTTTGATATTAATTTCTTTTTCAAGATTTGATAGTGTATCTTGTTTTTCATTTAGAGCATGATCTAGGTTATATAGCATTTTATTTTTTTCTTCGTCAACCATTTTTAAATCGTTAACTTTATTTGTCAAAGCTTTATTCATTTGGTTTAGTTCGCTGTTAAATTCTATCATTTTATCGAATTTTTCGTCAATTTGTTTTTCGATTTTTTGAAGAACCTCTTGCTTGTCCTTGTATTCCTGTGTTGATAAATGTTTTTTTGTACTATCAAGTTCTCCTCGTTGGAGATGAAAACCATGTTGAGATAAATACTTTGGGAGTTCATCTTGGATTTTTTTCAACTCTTCACGATTAAAAATTGATTTGGACGATAACTTTCCTTGCTTCATTGGTACAATTCCCATGTGCATGTGTGGTGTGTTTTCGTCTAGGTGAACACTAGCATAGGCAATATTTTCTAAACCATAGTTTTCAGCGAAATAATTTTTAGAAGTTTCAAAAAATCGTTTTGTCTCTTCGGGAGTAAGTTTAGCAAAAAAATCTTTATCAGATGTTATAATCCATTCATTGCATAGAACGGCATCTTTTCGAATAGCTCGTTTAGAAATTTTGTTCTCGTCTATATAGTTTTTGATTTGCTTTTCGTACGACATAGAGCGATCTCTATCTGTCAATTCATAATTTAAATGTGAGCGTTCGATATCGATATCCTTGTTACTGTGTTGCTTAAAAATACGTTCATTGTGTTTGTAAGCTCCACCCAAATTATCTGATTTGTACTTCGTCATTCTGGCTACAACATAACTCATAATTCATCCTTTCTCGGCTCAAAGGGTCGCCGAGCGTGTGGCTAAAAATTGCCACACATAAGCAAGCCCTTATGCGGTGTTCTTTACTGAGAGCGGCACTACTTCCAAGTAAAGTATAACGCACTATACTTTGCCTCCGGAAAGTGTGCGGTCTCCGACGGTTTTGCTCTCTCGAAAGAGAGCAATCGGACTGTCGAAACAGTCCGATGAAAAGAGAAGTTCGAGCCACAAACTTCTCTTTTTGTTTCGCTCCGAAGAGCGAAAGGTATTCCGAAGAATGCCTAACGACCCCCATAATAAGCAAGCTGTTTTTCTAATATTGGTCGTTCATGTTTTAATAAATCTTTCATCAACTGCAGATAGTCAGTATCAGATGTTTGATAGGTTTCTAAAATCTTTTTATATTTAGTTCTTGTGTTTCTATGTAATTTTTGCCAAACATTTTTATTACGTGTATATGCAACTAAATATATTTGAGTTTCAATTGGCAAATCATCAAACACAAAAGGTTTAAAGATAACAGAGTCAATGACCTCAAATATTTCCTCGACAGAGCGACTCCGTAACTGAAATTCTAAACGCCACCAATGCTGGAACTGCTTAGCAAATTCTTTGTCTTCCTCAGAACCATTTTCTAATTGTTCAACTTTTTTGTTATAGAGTCTAATTTGTTTTTCTGACCTAGAGGCGCCTAGATATTTAGTTTCGAGTTTTCCATTCTGGTCTCTCCATTCTTTGGTAGCAGTAGGGCGGCCTTTCTTTTCAAGAATAAACTCACTACAATCAACTTCAAATAGATCAAAAGCTAAATCGACTCGAGAGATTGCAATATCTTCAAGATATGGTATAATTGTATCTAAGATATTAATATCAATCTGTCGGAGTTTATTGGGGTTAAACTCTATCCTGAAAGGGCGAGCATTAAAGGCTTGTCCTTTTAATTTGTCGTAGTCTAGGAGGAGTCTAACGTGACTTCCGTCCCGAGTGATTGCTCTAAACATATCAGTCATAGCAGTCTGGACGATAATGGCTGTATGACTTTCTATCAAACTTTTGAGATCAAGGAGTTTGATGGGTTTGATATAAGCTGTAATAGTGATGTTGTCCAAGCTAACTTTTAATTCCAAATCAACCTCCTTTCTTGTAGAGGTCGCCTATCGGCGCCTCTTTTTTGTCTGCGCAAAGACCTCCGTAAAATGACATTCTTGGGGGAGCAACCCCAAGCCGACTTCGTCGGACCATTTTCATTTTGCTACGGTCAAACTTGCCAAAAAATGGGTGTAGTAAATGCACATCAGATGTGCACATAGCGGGCTGTTAGAGGAGCCCGCGTTATAAATTTTGAGAAAGCTCAAAAATTTAGTCTCAAAATCTCATGTTCAAAATATCTTCATAGTCGTTTTCATAAATGTTTTGGGACTAGAAATTTTGCAAATTTGAAATAGATTTTTTGAAAAAATCTACTCTCTCAATCAAAAATATTTTTTGAATTTTTTCGATGATATCTTCAGGAGGAATTTGCTTGTTATTCTTATATTTAAAGAATCGGTCTTTAGCTTTTTTGATCTCTCCTAAATCGTCAGATTCATCAGCAAATAATAAATCATACAGTTCAAACCAACGTAATTCTGACTGTTTCCTAAATGAGTCAAAGTTTCTCCAGAAGAGGGTCCCTGCCTCCAATTCCTCAAACTTTTTGAAGAGATACTGTCTTTCAATTTTTCTACGTTCTTTAGGAATAAACATGCGAACATCTTCTACTGATACTCCAGAGTAAACTCGGTCATTTACAATTGCAATTGGTAGTCTTAAATATTTATCCTTATCAGATAAAATTCGATGAATAAATTGCTTGAGGCTAAGTCGATTATCCAGTTTGTAGTGTACTAGATTAGGATTTAGCAAATCAAAGAAATCACTTGTCTGTTTCAACATTTCCAGAAAGACTTGTTCAGTAAGTTGTTCTTCTTCATAACTTTGAAAATTAATAGAGTAGGAAGTTAGCTGCTTGGTTAACTGTGCTCGAATACCAGGATCATTGCCAAAGAATATTTTTATCATTTTTATCACCTCATATTTCGTTGATATACATCCGATAAGGCAAGCTGTATCCGTAGAATACACCTTCTCTTTCTCGTTCAATCAGATTGTGATCCTCTAACATACGTAGGATATTAATCATTTTCTTTTTCCCCACACCGAACATCTTTTGCATTTCAGACAAACGATAGGCCAGATAAATATTGCCTTCAGAGTCAATCCATCCTTTACTTGTAACCTCCTTTTGTTTATCTTTCAGGATTGTATAAACTACTATAGCATCGATACTCAAATCTTGGTAATAAGCGTCTTGAAAGAGGATTTTAGGGATATAGTAACAATTATCTTCAAAAATGTAAGCCATAGCATTTCCTATCTTTCATATTGTTGTAGCCATTGAGCGACTTTGTGTTTATCGTACAAGGTCACTCCGTCAATGATCATGTGGGGCATGCCTTCACGTTGCCATTTTATGCAAGTTGTCGTTGAGATGTCCAACCAACGGCATAAGCCTGACATTCGTAGCATGGGCTTATAAAGCTCCTGGTCTTCAAAAGCTTTTTCAATAGCTTTCTGAAGCATGGTATCGTAACGAGCAAGCAACTTCTTTTCTGTTGCTTTTGGGAGGTGGATAGTAAAATTTTCTGTCATATTCTGACCCCTTTCTTAATTTTATAAGCTCCGAATCAAATACACGAGTGTGTATCTTGAGTTAAATTATAATCTCTTTTGTGTTTTGTGTCAAGAGTTTTTTTCTCTTTTGTGTAATTTGTGTTATAATATGTCAAAAAGGAGGATTATTATTTGACAAACTTTCAAACACTTGTTAAAAACAGTAAATTATCTCTTAAAGAAATAAGTGAGGCTACAGGTATAGGCTACTCTACTCTCGGAAATTACAATCAAGGGAGTAGAAGTCCAAATGCAAAAAATGCGCAAATTCTATCAGAATATTTTGGAGTATCTATCCCTTACTTACTAGGGCTTGATGATAATCCTGTATTGAAAGATCCAGGAGCACCTAAAGAAATGATCAAAGATTTCTATAAAGTGTTGACAAAAGGTACTAGTATAGAGCATAAAATTACTAAATGGACTCCATTTGGTGATGAACTTGCCATTATACTTAAAGAACTCAATCAGTCAGAGGCATTGTCTGACTACATTGATTTTCTAGCAAGTAAAAAAGGTTTTAACCATGTTTTAGTTAAAGCCGTTAAGGAATTTATAGCTGACGAGAAACAAGGCCTTATTCCATTCCTGATTAACAAATCAGGTGCAGAAGACTCCCCTTATCATTATGTCTGGGAGGCATGGGTAGAGAGTCCTGAATACAAGAGACGGCAAGAAGAGAAAAAGTGTAAGAAATAACTGACAATCATGATTTCTTTATTTTATAAGCTCCGAAACCTTAAAAAATAAAGGAGAAATTAGAATGTCTATTATTAAATATAAAGCTAAAAAGTCTAAATCAGGCTATCCTTATAAGGTCAGAATCTACAGGGTAATTGATGGCAAACGTCAGGACTTCTTTAAAAGCGGATTTAAGAGCCGTAGAGAGGCTAGACAGTATGAAGCTATGATTTACCACAAAAAAGCGTCAGGCGAGCTCTCAGGGATTCTGAGAGCCTCTGAGAGACGTTTTGATGAAGTTTTTGAGGAATGGTTCAAAACTTATCAAAACACAGTAGAGAGGACGACAAGCGTCCGTACAGATGATTTGTTTAGAATCCATATCTTGCCAGTTCTTGGAAAGATGAAAATTTCCAAAATTACTCCTTGGCAATGCCAAGACTTTATTACCGAAAAAGGTCAGACTTTTAGAAATATCAAACAGGTAAAATCTTATACTAGCCAAGTGTTTGATTTTGCTTTGAAAATGAAATTGATTACAGACAACCCAATGAAGCAAACGATACTCCCAAAAAGAGAGCGGAAGAAGTCAGATAACTTCTTTAGCGTTGAGGAGTTGCATGAGTTTTTAGCCATTATTAAGGCAGAAGAGCCTTATAAAAACTATGCCTTATTTCGTTTGTTGGCCTATAGTGGTTTAAGGAAAGGGGAGCTGTATTCTTTGAGGTGGTCTGACATCGATTTTGACAATCAATTACTTTCTATCAGCAAAAACCTAGGTAGAATCAAGGGGAAAGCCGTTGAGAAAAGCACCAAAAACAAGTTTTCGATACGGCAAATTCCTTTAGATACTGAGACAGTCTCGATTTTGAAAGAGTGGAAACAAAAGAGCAGAAAAGAAAAGGGGCAACTGTCAGTTACCCCATTGATTGATAGTGATTACATGTTTACGTTTGTTGGCCGAGATGGAAAGATAGAGCCTTTATATCAGGACTATATCAATAGTGTTCTAAAGCGCATTATTAGGAAACATGACTTGAAGAAGATAACTCCTCATGGATTCAGACATACTCATGCTACCTTGATGATTGAAACGGGTGTTGACCCTGTTAATGCAGCCAAAAGGTTAGGTCATGCAAGTAGTCAGATGACCCTGGATACTTATAGCCACTCTACAGTAGCAGGAGAGAAGAAAGCTATCACAAAATTTGTAGATTACCTGGATAGTGCAAAAGGTTAGTTTTCCAAGACGGTACCAAAAACGGTACTAAAAACAAAAAAAGCCAATTCCAATTTCTTGGAAAAGGCTTTGTATCAACGTTTTTAAGCAATAAATGCGGTTGATTATTTGAGACCGTATTTTTTGTTGAAACGATCCACACGTCCATCTGCTTGAGTGAACTTTTGACGTCCAGTGTAGAATGGGTGTGAGTCTGATGAAATTTCCACACGGATCAATGGGTAAGTTTCGCCTTCGAACTCAACAGTTTCGTTAGAGCGTTTGGTTGAACCGCTAAGGAATTTGTAACCAGTAGTTGTGTCCATGAAGACAACTGGGCGATATTCTGGATGGATATCTTTTTTCATTTTGCAATATTTCCTTTCTGCCATGGTCTCTTTGCGAGCCATAGATTGTTACCATACTAGTCTATCAGATTCTGAAAAGTTTGGCAAGTATTTTATCAGTTTTTAAGCAAGTTTTTTAACTTTTGATAGATGATTTCGTTTTCTTCTAGACTATAGGAATTGGCGCCACTGGCTAATGGATGTCCTCCTCCGTCGTGTTCTTTGGCAATTTCATTGATAGGGGTGATTTTACTGCGCATACGCACACGGAAGTGGCCATCAGCTTGTTCAACAAAGATAGCCCAAGCCTTAACAGTATCAATTCGACCAGGTGCTCCGACAATCGCCGCTGTTTCAGAATCCGTAACCTTGTATTGTTTCAAGATGTCTTGAGTAAGCAGAACGCGTGCAGCTCCATTCTCATCGACTTCTAAGTGATCATAAACATACCCTTGTAGTTTTGCAATCTTGAAGCTCATGGTATCCATTTGACGAGACAGTCCAGCAAAGTCAAAATCAACTTCTCGGAGCTGGCCAGCTATCCTAAAGGTACGAGCACTAGTTGATGGGTAGAGAAAACGCCCCGTGTCCCCGACAATTCCTGCATAGAGAAGTCGTGCCGCTTCACTAGACAAGGCCAGCTGATTTTCTTGAGCAAATAGGGCAATCATTTCACTGGCACTGCTTGAACTTGTATCCACCCAAGATAGGTCACCATAGATATCATCATTGGGATGGTGATCGATTTTGATGGTAAAATCAGCTTGTTCGTAGCGTTTATCATCGATACGAGGACGATTTGCTGTATCACAAATAATAGCAAGAGCTCCTTGGTAGTCACTATCTTGGACAGTATCCATTTCCGCCATCCAGGTCAAAGTCGGTTCGTTAAAACCGACTGCTTTGATGGTCTTTTCTGGAAAATGGTGTTTGAGAAGAGCTTTCAAGCCTACCTGACTTCCTATGGCATCAGGATCTGGTTTCATATGACGATGAATGATAATGGTATCGTATTCTTTGATTTTTTCTAAAATTTGCTGGCAAATTTCCATAAATAACCTCAATTCTTTCTCATTTCATTGTAGCACAAGAATTTTTATTTTTAAAATGAAAAAGATATGATATAATGGAGAAAGATAAATTGAGGAGGACGATATGGCATTAGCAAAAATTGTATTTGCCAGTATGACCGGTAATACCGAAGAAATTGCAGATATTGTAGCAGATAAATTGCGTGACTTGGGCTTGGATGTCGATGTTGATGAATGTACAACTGTTGACGCTTCAGACTTCTTGGAAGCGGACATTGCGATTGTTGCGACTTATACTTACGGTGATGGAGAATTGCCAGATGAGATGATGGACTTCTATGAAGACCTAGCAGACCTCAACTTGAATGGCAAAATCTACGGAGTGGTCGGTTCAGGAGATACCTTCTATGACGAATTCTGTAAGGCTGTTGATGACTTTGATCGCGTTTTTGTAGCAACAGGAGCAGAAAAAGGTTCAGAGTGTGTTAAAGTGGATCTGTCTGCTGAAGATGAAGACATCGAACGCTTGGAACAATTCGCAGAAGAATTGGCTGCAAAAGTAGGATAAGAAGCAAACTGCGCTGACTGGAAGAAGTCAGTGCGTTTTTTTATTAGTTATTTTGGGATTTTACTAGCCTATTTAGAGGCTTTTTGATACAATAATTCAAATAAAGGAGGAGACTGTATGAATTTAGATATTATTCGGCAAGAAATTGATCAAATCGACGACCAAATCGTCAAGCTCCTAGAAGAACGGATGCACCTAGTTGAAGGGGTTGTCACTTATAAGAAAGCATCTGGTAAGCCAATCTTAGATTCTAAGAGAGAAGAAGTTATTTTTGAAAAAGTCAAAAATCGAGTAGAAGATAAGCGCTATCAAGAAACCATTGTTGCGACTTTTTCAGATATTCTCAAACGTTCGCGTGATTATCAGGATCAAAACATCAAATGAAAAAAGAACAATTTTATCCGCTAGGAATTTTTCTAGCTGCTATGTTGGGAGGCCTTGTTCGCTACTTGGTTTCCACTTGGTTACCAGCCAGTCCCGACTTTCCTTGGGGCACCCTCCTTGTCAACTATCTGGGAATTTTCTGCCTGGTCTATCTGGTGAAAGGCTATCTGGTTTATAAGGGAAGCAGTAAAGGTTTGGTTTTAGCACTGGGGACAGGATTTTGTGGTGGCCTGACAACCTTTTCTAGTCTAATGCTTGATGCCGTGAAACTGCTTGATAACGGGCGTTATCTTAGTTTAGGCATCTACTTACTTTTGAGCATTGGTGGAGGTCTGCTCTTGGCTTATGTTCTAGGGAGGAAAAAATGGTAATCGTTTATCTTGCAATCGCCTGCGGGTTCGGAGCCCTTGTGCGTTATTTCTTTTCACGCTATAATCAAGCTTCTAAATTGCCATTGGGAACTCTCATTGCCAATCTTATAGGATGTTTTTTAATTGGCCTACTCTACAATCATGTGGAGTCTAAGGAAGCCTATGCCATCCTAGCGACAGGTTTTTGTGGTGGGTTGACGACCTTTTCAACCTTGAATGACGAGCTGCAAAGACTGTTAAGCGATAAGAAAGTGTTTTATAGCTATTTTCTTTTAACTTACATAGGTGGTTTTCTAGCGATTTTTTTAGGAATTCTGCTATAAATTTCTTTACTTTTAGGTGGAAATTTGGTAAACTGTATCTTGTGTGTAATGGACGCACAAAAATACAGTTTATCCGCTGAGGAAGGTTCCTCAAGATTGACAAAGATAGGAGAATAAAATGAATCCATTAATCCAAAGCTTGACTGAAGGTCAACTTCGTACAGATATCCCATCATTCCGTCCTGGTGACACTGTTCGTGTACACGCGAAAGTTGTCGAAGGTAACCGTGAACGTATCCAGATTTTTGAAGGTGTTGTTATTGCACGTAAAGGTGCTGGCATCTCAGAAAACTATACAGTTCGTAAAATCTCTAACGGTGTAGGTGTTGAGCGTATCTTCCCAATCCACACTCCACGTGTTGAAAAGATCGAAGTTGTTCGTTACGGTAAAGTACGTCGTGCGAAATTGTACTACTTGCGTGCACTTCAAGGTAAGGCAGCTCGTATCAAAGAAATCCGTCGTTAATTCGACTAAAAAACTCTGCTCACCCAGCAGAGTTTTTCTCTAGCTCCCTTAGTTCAATGGATATAACAACTCCCTCCTAAGGAGTAGTTGCAGGTTCGATTCCTGCAGGGGGCAATATGAATAGTGTAAAAAACCGCTCAGCAGAGCGGTTTTCGTCTATTCTTACTTTTTTACAATACCCACGTACGGATGGCATGGGCAACGCCAGATTCGTCATTTGTTTTGGTGATGTATTTGGCGATTTTTTTGAGTTCTGGATTTCCATTTTCCATAACAACGGGGTTGCCAACGACTTCGAGCATGGCACGGTCATTTTCTTCGTCACCGATCGCCATGGTTTCATCTTTGGTCAATCCGAGTTTTTCAGCTAGATGGGTAATAGCTGAACCCTTGTCTACATTCTTTTTAAGGAGTTCGAGGTAGAAGGGAGCGGATTTATTGATGGAGTAGCGCTCGTAAAATTCTGCTGGTATCTTTTCAATCGCAGCATCGAGAATTTCTGGTTCATCGATAAACATACACTTGACGATTTCTTTGTCAGCCATTTCTTCTGGAGTGCGGTAGAAAATAGGCATGCTGACGAGGGTTGATTCGTGCACTGTGTATTTTCCGATATTGCGATTGGCAGTATAGATACCGTCCTTGGTAATGGCGTGCATGTGGACACCGAGCTTACGACTGAGAAATTCCATATCCAGATAATCCTCATAGGTCAAGGATTCGCTGATAATCTCATGCCCAGTAGCAGTTTCTTGTACAAGGGCACCATTGAAGGTCACGACATAGTCACCTTGGTCTCTCAACTGCAGGTCGTCCAAAAGTTTGGCAACGCCTGCGATAGGGCGACCGGTTGCAATCACGACTTTGACACCGGCTTGTTTGGCATCTTGGATGGCAGAAAAGACTTCAGGAGTGATTTCCTTTTTACTGTTAACCAGGGTACCATCGATATCGACGGCGATTAGTTTAATACTCATAAATTTCCTCTATTCGTTCTTATTTGGGGTAAAATGATCGTTCTCAATCAAGTGTAAAAATTGCTGGGTAATGCTTGCGAAGATGCTGTTTTGGTCCAACATTTCTTTCGGGAAATAGAAACGATTGTCTCCGTGGCGGCTACCAGCAAGGGATTGAACGATAGGAGACAGGCTAGAGAGTTCTGCCAGGTCTCCATTTTTTTGTAAAATCTCAATCTGTGTCCGTGGATTTTCAGATTCGGGACGATAGATATCATAAGGGAGGTCAAAATTCTTATGAATAGCAGTATAGTAGTCTGGATCGAAACCGATTTCTTCAACCAGTTGTCTCATGGTTGCGAGTTGGTCTTGGTCTTTTTCTGAAAAAGTAATGGATTTAAAGACCTTGCGGTTGACAAAACGTTGCGACAGGTCTGCGAGAATCTTGTCAGGACTGGTCATCCAGAGCTGGAAGTAGGTGTTCATCACGCCATCATCAAGAGCTAGATAGTCAGACAAAGTCACATTTTTTTCAAAGAAAGGAAGGAGGTGTGGGGAAGTGCGTGCAAAGAAGTCCTTGGCCTCAGGATAGAGTTCCTTGGCGCGTTTGAGAAGATTCTGTAGGAGAACTTCCATGGCGCGTGTTGCTGGGTGAAAATAAACCTGCATATACATCTGGTAGCGACTGAGAACATAGTCTTCAATGGCATGCATGCCATTGCGCTGAAAGGCGATACCATTTTCGACAGGACGAATCACTCGGAGGATGCGAGTCAGGTCAAATTCCCCATAAGATGCTCCTGTAAAATAGGAGTCGCGCAAGAGATAGTCCATACGGTCCGCATCGATCTGACTGGAAATGAGCTGTACGACCTGCTTGTTTGGATAGGTATGGTCGATGACACTAGCTACCTTTTCAGGAAAGTCTGGCGCTACTTGTAGCAGGACTTGGTGAATCTCTGTCTCAGGACTTTGGATGATTTCCTGGGTAATGGCCTCATGATCTGTATCAAAGAGATGTTCAAAAGTATGGGAGTAGGCACCATGCCCAAGGTCATGAAGGAGCGCAGCGGTCATGGTCAAGAGAGACTCAGCAGGATTCCATTCTTCAGGATACTTTTCTTCAAAAATCTCTGTGATGCGTCGTGCAATCTCATAGACCCCCAAACAGTGGGAAAAGCGACTGTGCTCCCCACCATGGAAGGTATAGCTGGAAGTCCCTAGTTGTTTGATACGGCGCAGACGTTGAAATTCTTTTGTATTGATCAAGTCATAGATGACCTGATTGTTTACATGGATGTAGTTGTGAACTGGGTCACGGAATACTTTTTCGTTCATATGACCATTATAGCAAAATCCTGCTCTTTTTGGTAAAATAGTAGAACAAGAGACAAGAAAGAGGATTTGATGTGAAGATTCGGATGCGAAATAGGATTCAGTTTGATGAACAGTTGGAAGTCATTGACCAACTTTATGACGTGGAAGTGCGTGAAAAGGGAGATTTTAGCTATTTACTCTTTTATAATGAGGAAAAGGAAAAAGTGGTTCTCAAGTTTCATGAAGAAGAACTGGTGATGACCCGTTTTTCCAATCCGAAGACCATTATGAGATTTCTAAAGGATAGTGATAGTTTAGCCTATATTCCGACTCCAATGGGGATGCAGGAGTTCATCATTCAAACGAATCACTACAAACTGGATGGGCAAAAGATTGAGCTAGCCTATCAACTGCAAAACCAAGAGGGACACCCCTTTGCCAGCTATCGATTAGAAATTACTTGGGGATAAGAAAAAGGTTGGCAAGAGCCAACCTTATTTGATAAAGAGTTCTTGATTTTTTAGGACAATTTCACGAACACTTGCGAATTTCTTGAGTTTTTTAAGTTCTTCAGGATGGGTTACGAGAGTGATAACATAGCCTTCTTTACCCATGCGACCTGTACGGCCAGCACGGTGGGTATAGGTTTCCATATCTCTAGGGACGTCGAAGTTTACGACACATTCTAGGCTATCGATATCAATCCCACGTGCCAAAAGATCAGTTGCAAGGAGTAGGGTTAGCTGCTTATCTTTAAACTTTTCTAAGATAACTTTTCTAAACTTAACATTGACATCGCTAGCGAGGGAAACAGCCAAGACATCACGATACTGTAATTTTTCTTCTGCACTTCCAAGGTCAGACAAACTATTAAAGAAGACCAGACCACGAAAATCCTCTACATGAGCCAGTTTTCGTAGCATGTCTACTCGGTGACGTTGGTCTACCTGCATGTAGAAATGTTGAATGTTGTCCAGTTTTTGATCAGAGAGATCAATGGTGCGCGTGTTTGGTGCAATCTTTTCTTGGTCAAACTTGGTCGTCGCACTCATGTAGATGAGTTGGTGGTCACGAGGTGCGTAGTGGGTGATTTTCTCGACAAAGTGAATCTGAGAATCATCGAGCAATTGGTCAAATTCATCCAGGATGATGGTTTCCACATTCATCATCTTGATCTTTTTCAATTTAATCAACTCAAAGATACGGCCAGGAGTTCCAATCAGAATTTCTGGTCCTTTTTTGAGACGTTCAATCTGGCGTTTCTGACTTGAACCTGATAGGAAGAGCTGAGCTGTTAAACCAATAGCTTCAGCCCAGGTTTTACACACGTCAAAAATCTGTCCAGCTAGTTCTGTATTTGGTGCTAGGATCAAGAGTTGTTGGGCTTTTTTCTTTTGTAGTCTGAGAAGGCTTGGTAGGAGGTAAGCGAGGGTCTTACCAGTTCCTGTTGGGCTCACTCCTAGGAGGTTTTCTCCAGCAAGTATAGGCTCAAATAGTTGAGTTTGAATGGGGGTAAATTCTTGGAAACCGAGTTGGTCGCTCAGTTCTTGCCATTCAGTGGGTAGTTTGTTTTTCATTTTTCTGCCTCAAATCTAATGCCAGCAGTCTGGCGCATGGTATAGAGTAAATCATGAACAGAGCCTGCATCATCCAGCCAGTTCTGGTAAAGTGTCTGGTCTGGTTGCTGAATCATCTGTGCGAATGCAGCGACTTCCTCAGTCATCGTATGGGGAGCTTGTTGGATAGGGAGCTGGATTTGATTTCCTTGGTGGTCGCTAAAAATAGCTGAGCGGACATGTTCAATCGTGTTAAGGGTCAAGGTTCCATCTGCTGTGTAAATCTCACAAGGAAGATTGGAAGTGATGTTTTTCCCAGCTTTGATATGAACTTGAAAGTCAGGGTAGAAGAGGATACCGTCTCCATTTAGGTCAATGCTATTGTCAAGCTGTTGAGCCTGATAGGTCGCGTCCTGAGCTTTTCCAAAGAGGCGAATGGCAGCGTAGAGGGGATAAATCCCCAAGTCCATAAGTGCTCCACCAGCAAAACGATCTGAAAAGACATTTGGCGTCTCCCCAGCCAACAAGTTCGGCATCTTGGAAGAATACTTGGCATAGTTAAAATCAGCTCCCAACACTTGCTTGTCTGCCAAAAAATTCTTGATAGTAGTAAAGGCTTCCTCGTGGTAATTACGAGCTGCCTCAAAGATAAAACAGTGATTTTTCTCAGCTGTTTGCCTCAACTCTAGCCACTCTTGTGGCTGCGTGACAGCTGGCTTTTCAAGAATGACGTGCTTACCAGCAGACAAGGCAGCCTTGGCTTGAACAAAATGCAAGGAGTTTGGACTGGCGATATAGATTACATCAAAGGAAGACTTAAAGAAGTCTTCTAATTGATCAAAGAGTTGGATATCCTGATAGCGAGAAGCAAAGGTTGCTGCTGTTTCTACTTTTCTAGAATAGACTGCAACCAGCTGGTATTCTCCACTGGTATGGGCTGCTTCTATAAAATGATGGCTGATAGCGCCTGTTCCGATGATACCTAATTTAAGCATAGATACTCCTTTTCCGACTTCAAATCCTTCCTTCATTATAACATAGAAAAGAAGGACTATCCAACAGATGGTAAAAATTTTCAAATGGACTACGCATTTCTTGGAGAAAGTGGTACAATATTTAGATAGGTAGATGAAATGAGAAGGGGGAGAAAATGAGATTATTACCAATAAGGAAAATATCACGTCAGTCTAAGAGACTAGCGCTTTTTTTGACTTTTTGTGCAGGATATGTCGATGCTTATACTTTTATCGTGCGAGGGAATACCCTTGTGGCTGGACAAACTGGCAATGTCGTTTTTCTTTCTGTAGGACTCATTCAACAAAATGTATCGGATGCCAGTGCTAAAGTAATGACCTTGCTTTTCTTTATGATGGGTGTCTTTTTTCTGACATTGTATAAGGAAAAACTACGAATTGTTAAAAAGCCGATTTTGTCCTTGATTCCACTTGCAGTCTTATCCCTAATTATAGGCTTTGTGCCGCAAACGGTTGACAATATCTATCTCGTACCGCCCTTGGCCTTTTGTATGGGACTGGTGACAACAGCCTTTGGAGAAGTGTCAGGTATTGCTTATAATAATGCTTTTATGACTGGGAATATCAAACGAACCATGTTAGCTTTTGGAGATTATTTCCGGACCAAGCATACGCCTTTCCTACGAGAAGGCTTGATTTTTGTTAGCTTGCTTAGCAGTTTTGTCTTTGGAGTTGTTTTTTCAGCTTATTTGACGATTTACTGTCAGGAGAAGACAATTCTAGGTGTTCCTCTTATGATGAGTATCTTTTACTTCAGTATGCTTTTTGCTTCTTGGAGGAAAAAAGGGAAAGAAAAAGCTTAATTTTGATTGATTTTACTTGTAAGAAAAAAGAAAATATGCTATACTTGAGGAGTTGACTATGCACAATCCTGTGCAACCGCACGAACATCGTTTGCTCATCGTATACAAAATTTAAACTTTGTTATACTTAGAGCTCTTCTTTTAAGTGGTTCGTCCCACGATGCTAGGCGAGTCTTCACAAAAATACGGGGAAACCCTAAAAATCATAGGAGGTGCATAATGAGCACATACGCAATTATCAAAACTGGCGGAAAACAAGTTAAAGTTGAAGTTGGTCAAGCAGTTTACGTTGAAAAATTGAACGTTGAAGCTGGTCAAGAAGTTACTTTTAACGAAGTTGTTCTTGTTGGTGGTGAAAACACTGTTGTCGGAACTCCACTTGTTGCTGGAGCTACTGTAGTTGGAACTGTTGAAAAACAAGGAAAACAAAAGAAAGTTGTTACTTACAAGTACAAACCTAAAAAAGGTAGCCACCGTAAACAAGGTCACCGTCAACCATATACAAAAGTTGTCATCAACGCGATCAACGCTTAATTTTAAGGAGAACACATGATACAAGCAGTCTTTGAGAGAGCCGAAGATGGCGAGCTGAGGAGTGCGGAAATTACTGGACACGCCGAAAGTGGCGAATACGGCTTAGATGTCGTGTGTGCATCGGTTTCTACGCTTGCCATTAACTTTGTCAATTCCATTGAGAAATTTGCAGGCTACGAACCAATCTTAGAATTAAACGAAGATGAAGGTGGTTATCTAAAGGTTGAAATACCAGCGGATCTTCCTTCACACCAGAGAGAAATGACCCAGTTATTCTTCGAATCATTTTTCTTAGGTATGGCAAACTTATCGGAGAACTCTTCTGAGTTCGTCCAAACCAGAGTTATCACAGAAAACTAACACGGAGGAAAACATTATGTTAAAAATGACTCTTAACAACTTGCAACTTTTCGCCCACAAAAAAGGTGGAGGTTCTACATCAAACGGACGTGATTCACAAGCGAAACGTCTTGGAGCTAAAGCAGCTGACGGACAAACTGTAACAGGTGGATCAATCCTTTACCGTCAACGTGGTACACACATCTATCCAGGTGTAAACGTTGGACGTGGTGGAGACGATACTTTGTTCGCTAAAGTTGAAGGCGTAGTACGCTTTGAACGTAAAGGTCGCGATAAAAAACAAGTTTCTGTTTACCCAATCGCTAAATAATCGCTCTAAGTAGCATAAAATAAGGCTTTCCGAGTTTTCGGAGAGCCTATTTTTTTGTTTTGATACCCATAATTCTTTGTTACTAGTGTAGATGAATTTTATAAGTGACATTATTTTTCCTCGGTGGAAAACTTCTAAAATATGGTATAATGAACAGATAGAGAAGTTGGGGGTAAAAGATGAACATTCAACAATTACGCTATGTTGTGGCCATTGCCAATAGTGGTACTTTTCGTGAAGCTGCTGAAAAGATGTATGTTAGTCAGCCGAGTCTGTCTATTTCTGTGCGCGATTTGGAAAAAGAGCTTGGTTTTAAGATTTTCCGTCGGACGAGTTCGGGAACATTTTTGACTCGTCGTGGAATGGAATTTTATGAGAAAGCGCAAGAATTGGTCAAAGGCTTTGATGTTTTTCAAAATCAGTATGCCAATCCTGAGGAAGAAAGGGATGAATTTTCCATTGCCAGCCAGCACTATGACTTCTTGCCACCAACCATTACGGCCTTTTCAGAACGTTATCCTGATTATAAGAACTTTCGTATTTTTGAGTCTACCACAGTTCAAATTTTAGACGAAGTGGCCCAAGGACATAGTGAGATTGGGATTATCTACCTCAACAACCAAAATAAAAAGGGTATCATGCAACGGGTTGAAAAGCTTGGTTTAGAAGTTATTGAACTAATTCCTTTCCAGACTCACATTTATCTTCGTGAAGGCCATCCTTTAGCAAAGAAAGGGGAATTGGTCATGGAGGACCTAGCGGATCTGCCAACGGTTCGTTTCACTCAAGAGAAAGATGAGTACCTTTACTATTCAGAGAACTTTGTCGACACTAGCGCGAGTTCCCAGATGTTCAATGTGACGGACCGTGCTACTTTGAATGGTATTTTGGAGCGAACGGATGCCTATGCGACAGGTTCAGGATTTTTAGATAGTGACAGTGTCAATGGAATCACAGTCATTCGTCTCAAGGATAATCTAGATAATCGCATGGTCTACGTCAAACGTGAGGAAGTGGAGCTTAGCCAAGCTGGGACTCTCTTCGTAGAAGTCATGCAAGAATATTTTGATCAAAAGAGGAAATCATGAAAAAAAGAGGAATAGTAGCAGTCATTGTACTGCTTTTGATTGGGCTGGATCAGTGGGTTAAAGCCTATGTTGTCCAGCAGATTCCACTGGGTGAAATGCGCTCGTGGATCCCCAATCTTGTTAGCTTGACCTATCTGCAAAATAGAGGGGCAGCCTTCTCCATGTTACAAGACCAGCAGTGGTTATTCGCTGTCATTACACTGGTCGTCATGGTAGGTGCCATTTGGTATTTACATAAACACATGGAAGATTCTCTTTGGTTGGTTTTTGGACTGACTTTGATAATCGCGGGAGGTCTTGGCAACTTTATTGACAGAATGAGTCAAGGTTTTGTGGTGGATATGTTTCACCTAGACTTTATCAACTTTGCGATTTTCAATGTGGCTGACAGCTATTTGACAGTTGGTGTGATTGTACTATTGATTGCAATGCTTAAAGAGGAAGTAAATGGAAATAAAAATTGAAACTGGTGGGCAACGTCTAGACAAGGCTCTGTCGGACCTGACAGAATTATCACGCAGTCTCGCGAATGAACAAATCAAGGCTGGACAAGTTTTGGTTAATGGGCAAGTAAAGAAAGCAAAATACACTGTCCAAGAGGGCGATATCGTCACCTATCATGTGCCAGAACCAGAGGTTTTAGAGTATGTGGCTGAGAATCTGCCACTCGAGATCATCTACCAAGATGAGGATGTGGCTGTCGTCAACAAACCTCAAGGGATGGTGGTCCATCCCAGCGCAGGTCATACTAGTGGAACCTTGGTCAATGCCCTCATGTACCATATCAAGGACTTGTCAGGTATCAATGGGATTCTTCGCCCAGGCATTGTTCACCGCATTGACAAGGATACGTCAGGTCTCCTCATGATTGCTAAGAATGATGAGGCCCACTTAGCACTCGCTCAAGAACTCAAGGATAAAAAGTCTCTCCGCAAATACTGGGCGATTGTTCATGGCAATCTTCCCAATGATCGTGGTGTCATTGAAGCGCCGATTGGTCGGAGTGAGAAAGACCGTAAGAAACAGGCGGTGACTGCTAAAGGAAAGCCTGCAGTGACACGTTTTCAAGTCTTGGAACGCTTTGGAGATTATAGCTTAGTGGAGTTGCAACTCGAAACAGGACGTACTCACCAAATCCGTGTTCATATGGCTTATATTGGCCATCCAGTCGCTGGGGATGAGGTCTATGGTCCTCGTAAAACCCTGAAAGGACATGGACAGTTTCTCCATGCCAAGACTCTAGGTTTTACTCATCCGAGAACAGGTGAAACCTTGGAGTTCACAGCAGATATTCCAGAGATTTTTAAAGAAACGCTGGAAAGATTGCGTAAAACTGAGAATAGATAAAAGAGTTGAGATGCCTTGTCTCAACCTTTTTCATTTCAAGTCTTTTCTATTTTAAAGTATTCATGTTATAATGGATAAATATGAAGAATCGGAGTGAGAATATGAAGTACAAACGAATCGTCTTTAAGGTAGGGACCTCCTCCTTGACAAATGAAGACGGGAGTTTATCAAGAAGTAAAGTAAAGGCAATTACCCAGCAATTAGCTATGTTGCATGAAGCTGGACATGAGTTGATTTTGGTTTCATCTGGGGCAGTAGCGGCTGGATTTGGTGTTTTGGGCTTTAAAAAACGTCCGACCAAGATTGCAGATAAACAAGCTTCAGCTGCGGTAGGACAGGGTTTGCTCCTAGAAGAATACACAACCAACCTCCTCATGCGCCAGATCGTCTCTGCGCAAATCTTGCTGACACAGGATGATTTTGTAGATAAACGTCGCTATAAGAACGCACATCAGGCCTTGTCTGTATTGCTTCATCGTGGAGCGATTCCTATCATCAATGAAAATGATAGTGTCGTCATTGACGAACTCAAGGTGGGTGATAACGATACTCTGAGTGCCCAGGTAGCGGCGATGGTTCAAGCAGACCTTTTAGTTCTCTTGACGGATGTGGACGGTCTCTATACTGGAAATCCCAACTCAGATCCAACAGCTAAACGTCTTGAGAAAATCGAGACTATCAATCGTGAGATTATTGATATGGCTGGTGGAGCAGGTTCGTCAAACGGTACTGGGGGTATGCTGACAAAAATCAAAGCTGCAACTGTTGCGACGGAGTCAGGTGTACCAGTCTATATTTGCTCCTCCTTGAAATCAGATGCCCTGATTGAGGCAGCGGAAGAGACCAGGGATGGTTCCTTCTTTGTTGCGCAAGAGAAGGGACTTCGTACCCAGAAACAATGGCTGGCCTTCTATGCTCAAAGTCAGGGAACGATTTGGGTAGATGGTGGAGCTGCAGAGGCACTTTCAAAAAACGGGAAAAGTCTCCTTTTATCGGGTGTGGTAGAAGTGGAAGGAAACTTCTCTTACCACGATATTGTCACAGTAGCAGATAAAGAAACGGGTCAATCTCTTGGAAAGGGACGTGTCCAATTTGGTGTCTCAGCCCTAGAAGACATGCTTCGTTCCCAAAAAGCTAAGGGAGTCTTGATTCACCGTGATGACTGGATTTCCATCACTCCTGAAATCCAGCTGCTCTTTACAGAATTTTAGAGGTGAACGATGGTAAGTACACAAGAACAATTTGAACAGGTACAGGCTGTTAAGAAATCAATTAATACTGCTAGTGAAGCAGTGAAAAACCAAGCCTTGCTAGCCATGGCTGATCACTTGTTGGCAGCTACTGAGGGGATTCTAGAGGCCAATGCCCTTGATATGGCAGCGGTCAAGGGGAAAATCTCAGATGTTATGCTAGATCGTCTTTATTTGGATGAAGGACGTATAGAAGCGATGGCAAGAGGGATTCGTGAAGTGGTTGCTTTACCAGATCCTATTGGTGAAGTCCTAGAAACAAGTCAGCTTGAAAATGGCTTGGTTATTACCAAGAAACGTGTGGCCATGGGGGTTATTGGTATTATATACGAAAGCCGTCCAAATGTGACGTCGGATGCGGCTGCTTTGGCTCTCAAGAGTGGTAATGCAGTCGTTCTTCGTAGTGGCAAGGATGCCTATCAAACTGCCCATGCTATTGTCACAGCCTTGAAGAAGGGCTTGGAGACGACTACCATTCATCCAGAGGTGATTCAACTGGTGGAAGATACCAGTCGTGAAAGTAGCTATGCCATGATGAAGGCCAAGGGCTATCTAGATCTTCTCATTCCTCGTGGAGGTGCTGGCTTGATCAATGCCGTGGTTGAAAATGCTATCGTGCCTGTTATCGAGACGGGAACTGGGATTGTCCATGTCTATGTAGATAAGGATGCAGACGAAGACAAGGCTCTATCGATCATCAACAATGCTAAAACCAGTCGTCCTTCTGTCTGCAATGCCATGGAGGTTTTGCTGGTTCATGAAGACAAGGCAGCAAGCTTCCTTCCTCGTTTGGAGCAAGTGCTGGTTGCAGATCGAAAAGAAGCTGGACTAGAACCAATTCAATTCCGCTTGGATGAGAAAGCAAGTCAGTTTGTTTCAGGTCGAGCAGCTGAGGCACAAGACTTTGACACCGAGTTTTTAGACTATATCCTAGCGGTTAAGGTTGTGAGCAGTTTAGAAGAAGCGGTTGCGCATATTGAAACCCACAGTACCCATCATTCGGATGCCATTGTAACGGAAAATGCTGAAGCTGCAGCTTACTTTACAGATCAAGTGGACTCAGCAGCGGTTTATGTCAATGCCTCGACGCGTTTCACTGATGGAGGTCAGTTTGGACTTGGATGTGAAATGGGGATTTCTACACAGAAACTGCATGCGCGTGGGCCTATGGGCTTGAAAGAGTTGACCAGCTACAAGTATGTGGTTACTGGTGACGGACAGATAAGGGAGTAAGAGATGAAGATTGGATTTATCGGTTTGGGGAATATGGGTTCTAGCTTGGGCAAGGCTGTCTTGCAGGCCAAGACGGGTGCTCAGATTCTCCTTGCCAATCGTAGTCAAGCAAAAGTAGATGCTTTCATCACTAATTTCGGCGGTCAGGCTTCCAGCAATGAAGAAATTTTTGCAGAAGCTAATGTGATTTTTCTAGGAATAAAGCCTGCTCAGTTTTCTGAACTGCTTTCTCAATACCAGACTATCCTTGAAAAACGAGAGAGTCTTCTTTTGATTTCTATGGCGGCTGGATTGACCTTGGAAAAACTAGCGAGTCTTCTTCCAAGCCACCACCGAATCATTCGCATCATGCCCAATACTCCAGTGGTTATCGGCCAAGGAGTGATTAGTTATGCCATGTCAGCAAACTGTCGTGCTGAGGACAGGGAGCTCTTTTGTCAGTTATTAGCCAAGGCTGGTCTCTTGGTTGAGTTTGGAGATGGCTTAATCGATGCGGCGACAGGTCTTGCAGGTTGTGGGCCGGCCTTTGTCTACCTCTTTATCGAGGCTTTGGCAGATGCAGGTGTGCAGACAGGATTGCCCCGAGAAAGGGCCTTGAAAATGGCAGCCCAAACAGTAGTCGGCGCTGGGCAAATGGTTCTTGAAAGCCAGCAACATCCTGGAGTATTGAAAGACCAAGTTTGCAGCCCAGGTGGTTCGACTATCGCTGGTGTAGCAAGTCTGGAAGAACATGCCTTTAGAGGTACAGTCATGGACGCAGTTCAGCAAGCCTATAAACGAACACAAGAACTAGGTAAATAAGAGGTTGGATGACTCCCAGCCTCTTTTATGGTCGATTGAATGGAGAAGACACAAAAAGATTGTCACAAAAACCTATTTTTTTGATAGAATAGAAGGTAGAAAAAAAGAAATGAGTTAGACATGTCAAAAGGATTTTTAGTCTCGCTTGAGGGACCAGAGGGAGCAGGGAAGACCAGTGTTTTAGAGGCTTTGCTCCCAATTTTAGAGGAAAAAGGAGTAGAGGTGCTGACGACCCGTGAGCCAGGTGGAGTCTTGATTGGAGAGAAGATTCGGGAAGTGATTTTGGACCCAAGTCATACTCAGATAGATGCTAAGACTGAACTCCTTCTCTATATTGCCAGTCGTAGACAGCATTTGGTGGAAAAAGTTCTTCCAGCCCTTGAAGCCGGCAAGCTGGTCATTATGGACCGCTTCATCGATAGTTCTGTTGCCTATCAGGGATTTGGTCGTGGTTTGGACATTGAAGCCATTGACTGGCTCAATCACTTTGCGACAGATGGCCTTAAACCTGATTTGACCCTCTATTTTGATATTGAGGTGGAAGAGGGACTGGCTCGCATTGCTGCTAATAGTGATCGCGAGGTCAATCGCTTGGACTTGGAAGGGTTAGACTTGCACAGAAAAGTTCGTCAAGGCTATCTTTCTCTTCTGGACAAAGAAGGAAATCGCATTGTCAAGATTGATGCGAGTCTTCCTTTGGAGCAAGTTGTGGAAACAACCAAGGCTGTCTTGTTTGACAGAATGGGCTTGGCTAAATGAAACAAGATCAACTAAAAGCTTGGCAGCCAGACCAGTTTGACCGCTTTGTCTGTATCCTAGAACAAAACCAGCTCAATCACGCCTATCTCTTTTCAGGTTTCTTTGGAAGCTTGGAAATGGCGCAGTTTTTGGCTAAGAGTCTCTTTTGTACGGATAAAGTAGGCGTTTTGCCGTGTGAGAAATGCCGAAACTGCAAGCTGATTGAACAGGAAGAATTTCCCGATGTTACCTTGATTAAGCCGGTCAATCAGGTCATAAAGACAGAACGTATTCGGGAATTGGTGGGTCAGTTTTCCCAAGCAGGGATTGAAAGTCAGCAACAGGTTTTTATTATCGAGGAAGCTGAGAAAATGCATCCCAACGCAGCCAATTCTCTGCTCAAGGTCATCGAAGAACCTCAGAGTGAAGTTTATATTTTCTTCTTGACCAGCGATGAGGAAAAGATGTTGCCAACTATCCGGAGTCGGACACAGATTTTCCACTTTAAAAAACAAGAAGAAAAACTCATCTTGCTCTTAGAACAAATGGGACTAGTCAAGAAAAAAGCGACTCTTTTAGCCCAGTTTAGTCAATCGCGTGCTGAAGCAGAAAAACTGGCTAATCAGGCAAGTTTTTGGATCTTGGTCGATGAAAGTGAACGCCTACTGACCTGGTTATTAGCTAAGAAAAAAGAAAGTTATCTTCAGGTTGCTAAATTAGCCAGCTTGGCAGATGACAAGGAAAAACAGGATCAGGTCTTGAGAATCCTCGAAGTGCTCTGTGGACAGGACCTCTTGCAAGCAAGGATTCGACAGATTTTACAAGATTTGCTAGAAGCCAGAAAAATGTGGCAGGCCAATGTTAGCTTTCAAAATGCCATGGAATATCTGGTCTTGAAAGAAATATAAACTCAATGAAGGATAAAGAAAGGAAAGGGCTGGTTTATGGATAAGAAAGAATTATTTGATGCGCTGGACGATTTTTCCCAACAGTTATTGGTGACCTTGGCCGATGTGGAAGCCATTAAGAAAAATCTCAAGAGCTTGGTAGAGGAAAATACAGCTCTTCGTTTGGAAAATAGTAAGTTGCGCGAACGCTTAGGTGAGGTGGAAGCAGATGCTCCCGTCAAGGCTAAGCATGTTCGTGAAAGCGTCCGTCGAATCTATAAGGACGGTTTTCATGTATGTAATGATTTTTATGGACAACGCCGAGAGCAGGACGAGGAATGTATGTTCTGTGACGAGTTGTTGTACAGGGAGTAGGCATGCAGATTCAAAAAAGTTTTAAGGGGCAAACTCCCTATGGCAAGCTTTACTTAGTAGCAACGCCGATTGGCAATTTAGATGACATGACCTTTCGTGCCATCCAGACCTTGAAAGAGGTGGACTGGATTGCTGCGGAGGACACGCGCAATACTGGTCTTTTGCTCAAGCATTTTGACATTATCACCAAGCAGATCAGTTTTCACGAGCACAATGCCAAGGAAAAGATTCCTGATTTGATTGAGTTTTTGAAAGCAGGACAAAGTATTGCTCAGGTTTCTGACGCGGGTCTGCCTAGTATCTCGGACCCTGGGCATGATTTGGTCAAGGTTGCTATTGAGGAAGAGATTGCAGTTGTCACAGTTCCGGGTGCCTCTGCAGGGATTTCTGCCCTGATTGCCAGTGGCCTAGCACCGCAACCACATATCTTTTACGGTTTCTTACCGAGAAAATCAGGCCAGCAAAAGCAATTTTTCGACTTGAAAAAAGATTATCCAGAAACTCAGATTTTCTATGAATCGCCCCACCGTGTAGCGGATACGTTAGAAAATATGCTAGAAGTCTACGGCGACCGCTCTGTGGTTTTGGTCAGGGAATTGACCAAAATCTATGAAGAATACCAACGAGGAAAGATTTCAGAGCTACTAGAAAGTATTGCTGAAACGCCACTCAAGGGTGAATGCCTTCTCATCGTTGAAGGTGCCAGTCAGGATGTGGAGGAAAAGGACGAGGAGGACTTGTTTTCAGAAATCCAATCTCGTATCCAAGAAGGCATGAAGAAAAATCAAGCTATCAAGGAAGTAGCGAAGATTTACCAGTGGAATAAAAGCCAGCTTTACGCTGCCTACCACGAATGGGAAGAAAATCAAGAAAGTGATTAAACAGGGAAGTTTGCCTTCTTCCCTTTTTTTGTTATACTAGTAGAAGAAAAATTAGAAAGATTTGTGGGTGTCAAACAGTCTAGTAGCTTGTTTTGATATGAACTTAGTTTCCACCCAAAGAGGTATTAGTGTCGTGTCTCAATCTTATATCAATGTTATCGGAGCAGGTTTGGCTGGTTCTGAAGCAGCCTACCAAATCGCAGAGCGTGGTATTCCAGTTAAACTCTATGAAATGCGAGGCATCAAGTCAACGCCCCAGCACAAAACAGACAATTTTGCTGAGTTGGTTTGTTCCAATTCCTTGCGCGGGGATGCTTTGACAAATGCCGTTGGACTTCTCAAGGAAGAAATGCGCCGCTTGGGTTCTGTTATCTTGGAATCTGCTGAGGCTACACGTGTTCCAGCTGGTGGTGCCCTTGCCGTGGACCGCGATGGTTTCTCCCAAATGGTGACCGAAAAAGTAGCCAATCACCCCTTGATCGAGGTGGTTCGTGATGAAATTACAGAATTGCCAACGGATGTTATTACAGTTGTAGCGACTGGTCCTTTGACCAGTGATGCCCTAGCTGAAAAGATTCATGCTCTTAATGGCGGTGACGGTTTTTATTTCTACGACGCGGCAGCGCCGATTATCGATGTCAATACCATTGATATGAGCAAGGTCTATCTTAAGTCTCGTTATGATAAGGGAGAAGCTGCCTACCTCAACGCTCCTATGACCAAGCAAGAGTTTATGGATTTCCATGAAGCCTTGGTCAATGCGGAAGAAGCACCGCTCAATTCGTTTGAAAAAGAAAAGTACTTTGAAGGTTGTATGCCTATTGAAGTCATGGCCAAACGTGGCATTAAAACCATGCTTTATGGTCCTATGAAACCAGTCGGTCTGGAGTATCCAGACGACTACGCTGGCCCTCGTGACGGGGAGTTCAAAACACCGTATGCGGTTGTCCAACTTCGTCAGGATAATGCGGCTGGTAGTCTCTACAATATCGTCGGTTTCCAAACCCACCTCAAATGGGGAGAACAAAAGCGTGTCTTCCAAATGATTCCTGGTCTTGAAAATGCTGAGTTTGTTCGTTATGGGGTTATGCACCGCAATTCTTACATGGATTCACCAAATCTTCTTGAGCAGACTTACCGTTCTAAGAAACAGCCTAACCTCTTCTTTGCTGGTCAGATGACGGGTGTGGAAGGCTATGTTGAGTCAGCAGCCTCAGGCTTGGTTGCAGGTATTAACGCAGCTCGCCTCTTCAAGGGTGAAAGTGAAGCTATCTTCCCAGAGACCACAGCGATCGGAAGTCTAGCTCATTACATCACTCACGCTGATAGCAAACATTTCCAACCCATGAATGTCAATTTCGGTATTATCAAGGAGTTAGAAGGCGAGCGTATCCGTGATAAGAAGGCTCGTTATGAAAAAATTGCAGAGCGTGCCCTTACCGACTTAGAGGAATTTTTAACCGTCTAATTTTTTTGAAAGAATTGCTCATGGTACTATAAAAATCTTAGAAATTGTGATAAAATAGGTAGGATAAAAAAAGGAGAGTAAAAATGGCTAACCCCAAGTATAAACGTATTTTAATCAAGTTATCAGGTGAGGCTCTTGCAGGTGAACGTGGCGTAGGTATTGATATCCAAACAGTTCAAAAAATTGCAAAAGAGATTCAAGAAGTTCATAGTCTAGGGATCGAAATTGCCCTTGTTATTGGTGGAGGAAATCTCTGGCGTGGAGAACCTGCAGCAGAAGCAGGAATGGACCGCGTTCAGGCAGATTATACAGGAATGCTTGGGACTGTTATGAATGCACTTGTAATGGCAGATTCATTGCAGCAAGTTGGTGTCGATACGCGTGTTCAAACAGCTATTTCTATGCAACAAGTGGCAGAGCCTTACGTACGTGGACGTGCCCTTCGTCATCTTGAAAAAGGCCGTATCGTTATCTTTGGTGCCGGAATTGGTTCACCTTACTTCTCAACAGATACAACAGCGGCTCTTCGTGCAGCTGAAATCGAAGCAGATGCCATCCTTATGGCTAAAAATGGCGTAGACGGTGTTTACAATGCCGATCCTAAGAAAGACAAGACAGCTGTTAAGTTTGAGGAATTGACCCACCGTGACGTTATCAACAAAGGTCTTCGTATCATGGACTCAACTGCTTCAACCCTCTCTATGGACAACGACATTGACTTGGTTGTCTTCAATATGAACCAACCAGGCAACATCAAACGTGTCGTATTTGGTGAAAATATCGGAACAACAGTTTCAAACAATATCGAAGAAAAGGAATAAGAAAATTATGGCTAATGCAATTGTAGAAAAAGCAAAAGAGAGAATGACCCAGTCTCACCAATCACTTGCTCGTGAATTTGGTGGTATCCGCGCCGGTCGTGCCAACGCAAGCTTACTAGACCGTATCCACGTAGAATACTATGGAGTCGAAACTCCTCTTAACCAAATCGCTTCAATTACCATTCCAGAAGCGCGTGTCTTGTTGGTAACACCATTTGACAAGTCTTCATTGAAAGACATCGAGCGCGCCTTGAATGCTTCTGATCTTGGTATCACACCAGCTAACGATGGTTCTGTGATTCGCTTGGTTATTCCTGCTCTTACAGAAGAAACTCGTCGTGACCTTGCCAAAGAAGTGAAGAAGGTCGGTGAAAATGCTAAAGTAGCTATCCGTAACATCCGTCGCGACGCTATGGACGAAGCTAAAAAACAAGAAAAAGCAAAAGAAATCACTGAAGACGAATTGAAGACTCTTGAAAAAGATATTCAAAAAGTAACAGACGATGCTGTTAAACACATCGACGATATGACTGCCAACAAAGAAAAAGAACTTTTGGAAGTCTAAAAATAAACAGAAAAACTCAGTTGGCATTGCTGGCTGAGTTTTATTCGAAAGAAGGAAATATGAATAAAAAGCTTGCAAGTTTTATCGTTGGACTCATCATCGATGAAAATGACCGTTTTTACTTTGTGCAAAAGGATGGTCAAACCTATGCGCTTGCCAAGGAAGAAGGTCAACACACAGTAGGGGATACGGTCAAAGGTTTTGCCTATACAGATATGAAGCAAAAACTCCGCTTGACTACTTTAGAAGTGACTGCCACTCAGGACCAATTTGGCTGGGGAACTGTAACGGAAGTTCGTAAGGACTTGGGTGTCTTTGTGGATACCGGTCTACCTGATAAGGAGATCGTAGTGTCGCTAGATATTCTTCCAGAGCTTAAAGAACTATGGCCTAAGAAAGGTGACCAACTCTACATCCGTCTTGAAGTGGACAAGAAAGACCGCATCTGGGGACTCTTGGCTTATCAGGAAGACTTCCAACGTCTGGCTCGTCCTGCCTACAACAACATGCAAAACCAAAACTGGCCAGCCATTGTTTACCGCCTCAAGCTGTCAGGGACCTTTGTCTATCTCCCAGAGAATAACATGCTTGGTTTCATTCACCCAAGTGAACGTTACGCAGAGCCACGTTTGGGACAAGTATTAGAAGCGCGTGTCATTGGTTTCCGAGAGGTTGACCGCACTCTGAACCTCTCCCTTAAACCACGTTCTTTTGAAATGTTGGAGAATGATGCCCAGATGATTTTGACCTACTTGGAAAGCAATGGAGGTTTCATGACCTTAAATGATAAGTCATCTCCTGAGGACATCAATGCAACCTTTGGTATCTCTAAAGGTCAGTTCAAGAAAGCACTCGGTGGCTTGATGAAGGCTGGCAAAATTAAGCAGGACCAGTTTGGGACAGAGTTGATTTAGGCCTTATAGAAATGATAAAGAAACTTGAAGAAATGAGTTTAGAGGAACTCTGGCAACTTTTTCCTATTTTTCTAGTAGAGCACAAGTCAGAGTGGAAAGACTGGTATGAATCGGAAAAAGCAAATCTGAAAAAAATATTGGGTGCAAATGTTATTAAAAGAATAGAACATATCGGTAGCACTGCTATTCCTAATATTTGGGCCAAGAACATCGTTGATATTCTATTAGAAGTAGGCAAAATAGAGGATTTAGCAAGAGTTAGGGATTTATTGGTGAAGAATGGTTGGCTAGTGATGTCGGAGAGTCCTAACAGGATTTCGCTAAATAAAGGCTATACAGAGCAGGGCTTTGCCGAAAAAGTTTTTCATCTACATTTGCGACTGATGGGAGATCATGACGAGATTTATTTTAGAGATTATCTCTGTCAGCATCCAGATATCGCCCAAGCGTATCAGGAATTAAAACTGGATTTGTGGAAAAAATTTGAACACAATCGTGATGCTTACACAGCTGCTAAAACATATTTTATAAACCACTATGTGTCAAAGGCTAAGTCCAGTAATTTTCAAGAATCAGAAAAGTTTCATCAAAAAAGTCTTGATAGGAGAAAGAATTGAGAAAATCATTTTACACTTGGCTCATGACTGAGCGCAATCCTAAAAGTAATAGCCCTAAAGCCATTTTGGCAGCTCTCGCTTTTGAGGAGTCGACTTTTCCAAAACACACGGATGATTTTGATGAGGTGAGTCGCTTTTTGGAGGAACATGCTAGCTTCTCTTTCAACCTAGGAGACTTTGACGCCATCTGGCAAGAATACTTAGAACACTAGAGACAATGAGATGAGGCTAGTATTTTATTGTTCTCTTTGCTATAATAAAAAGAAATAAATGGATTAGAGAGGTTCTTTATTTGCAGGAACATTCAATAGACATTCAACTGAGTCATCCAGATGACCTGTTTCATCTTTTTGGTTCTAATGAACGCCATCTTCGTTTGATGGAAGAAGAGCTCAATGTGGTGATTCATGCTCGTACGGAGATTGTGCAGGTTTTGGGAGAAGAAACTGCATGTGAGGAAGCCCGTCAGGTTATCCAAGCCTTGATGGTTTTGGTGAATCGTGGAATGACCGTTGGCACGCCAGATGTGGTGACGGCTATTAGCATGGTCAAAAACGATGAAATAGACAAGTTTGTCGCCCTTTACGAAGAAGAAATCATCAAGGACAATACAGGGAAACCTATCCGTGTCAAAACTTTGGGTCAAAAACTTTATGTGGACAGTGTCAAACAGCATGATGTGACCTTTGGAATCGGACCTGCAGGGACTGGGAAGACCTTTCTTGCAGTGACCTTAGCAGTGACAGCCCTTAAACGCGGGCAGGTCAAGCGAATTATCCTAACTCGTCCAGCCGTTGAAGCAGGAGAGAGTCTTGGATTTCTTCCGGGTGATCTCAAGGAAAAGGTGGACCCTTACCTTCGACCTGTTTACGATGCCTTGTATCAGATTTTAGGAAAAGACCAGACCACCCGTCTCATGGAGCGTGAAATCATTGAGATTGCGCCCCTTGCCTATATGCGTGGACGGACCTTGGATGATGCCTTTGTCATTCTCGATGAGGCGCAAAATACGACCATCATGCAGATGAAGATGTTTCTGACGCGTTTAGGCTTTAATTCTAAGATGATTGTCAATGGAGATATCAGCCAAATTGACCTACCACGTAACGTCAAGTCAGGTTTGATTGATGCTCAAGAAAAGCTCAAGAACATTCATCAAATTGACTTTGTTCATTTTTCAGCTAAGGATGTGGTTCGCCATCCAGTTGTCGCTCAAATTATCCGAGCCTATGAACCAGCTCCAGTTAAAAATGAAGAGAAGAACGAAGAAACAGAATAGCAAAAAAAGCAGTTCAGATGTGAACTGCTCTTTTTGCTTTTTTATGAGTGTCTAGCTTTAAACAAGTTCGTCGATAGACGTGTGATCTTTATCGAGGCCTTGGGCAACTGGGAGGCTAGTCAAGTAACCTTGATAAGTTGTAACTCCTTCACGTAAGCCTTGATCTTCAGTGATTGCCTTCTTAAAACCTTTTCCTGCTAATGCTTCGATGTAAGGAAGGGTGACATTGGTCAGGGCGATGGTAGAAGTACGAGCTACGGCACCAGGGATGTTGGCGACAGCATAGTGGAGCACTCCATGTTTTTCATAGACGGGTTCATCATGCGTTGTCACACGATCTGCTGTTGCGATAACACCACCTTGGTCAACGGCAACGTCAACGATGACAGATCCTGGACGCATTTGTTTGACCATCTCATCTGTCACCAATTTCGGTGCCTTGGCACCAGGGATTAGAACTGCTCCAATAACCACATCAGCATCTCTCACACTTGCTTCAATGTTGAATGAATTAGACATAAGAGTTTGGATTTGGTTTCCGAAGACTTCCTCTAAGACTGAGAGTCGTTTGGCACTGATATCTAAAATAGTCACTTGGGCACCAAGTCCAAGGGCGATGCGGGCAGCATGTGTCCCGACGACCCCACCACCGATGATGGTTACTTTTCCTTTTGGAACACCCGGCACACCACCTAGTAGGACACCAGAACCACCAGCTTGCTTAGTAAGGAAGTGAGCTCCGATTTGAACAGCCATACGACCTGCAACCTCACTCATAGGAACAAGGAGCGGTAGTTGTCCTTGATTATCACGAACAGTTTCATAGGCAATTCCTGTTGTTTTGGCTGCTAGCATGGCATCTGCTAATTCTGGCGCAGCGGCCATGTGCAAGTAGGTGAAGAGGAGAAGATCGTCGCGCAAATAACCGTATTCAGAAGCTAGTGGTTCTTTTACTTTCACGACTAATTCGGCAGCCCAGGCTTCAGCAGCAGTAGCGACAATTTCAGCTCCTTGCTTTTGATAATCAGCATCAGTAAAGCCAGAACCGAGACCAGCATTTGTTTCAATAAGGACGCGATGACCACGACCAACTAAGCTATGGACACCAGCAGGTGTGAGGGCAACACGGTTTTCATTATTCTTAATTTCTTTTGGAATTCCGATTAACATAGAGATAACCTACCTTTCAATTGATGGGATTGTTTTAGTTGTCACATTCCGTTTCATAAATCAAAAATGTGATGGTTTTATTGTATATGAAACCGCTTCAAAAATCAAGAAAAACTTGTTATCAAAATGTATTTGTGCTAGACTAGTGAGAATCAAGCTTTAATGGAGGAAAAAGTATGGAATCAATATTTGTGAAATTTTCCCAGTATCCGTCTATAGAAACGGAGCGTTTGTTGCTCCGACCTGTAACCATGGACGATGCAGAAGCTATGTTTGACTATGCCTCAGACAGAGAAAATACGCGCTACACTTTTCCAACCAATCAAAGCTTGGAGGAAACTAAGAACAATATTGCGCAGTTCTACTTGGCCAATCCCTTGGGACGGTGGGGGATCGAACTAAAAAGTAATGGTCAGTTTATCGGTACCATTGACCTGCACAAGATTGATACTGTCCTTAAGAAGGGCGCTATCGGCTATATTATCAATAAAGACTATTGGAATCAAGGATTGATGACGGAAGCCAATCGAGCCGTGATTGAGCTAGCTTTTGAGAAGATCGGAATGAATAAGTTGATCGCTCTTCACGATAAGGAAAATCCTGCATCTGGCAAGGTCATGCAGAAATCAGGCATGCTCTTTTCCCATGAAGAACCATATGCTTGTATGGATCAACATGAAAAAGGTCGAATCGTCACAAGAGTTCATTATGTCTTGACTAAGGAAGACTATTTTGCAAATAAATAAGCAGTTGAAAAGAAATTTTCGACTGTTTTTTCTTCCTCTTACGAATAACTTAAGAGAGGAGAAAATATGGAAGCAATTATCGAGAAAATAAAAGAGTATAAAATCATTGTCATCTGTGCTTGTTTGGGTTTGGCCCTGGGCGGATTTCTCCTGCTAAAGCCATCTACACAAAAACCCGTCACAGAAACAAATTTGCAGGCTGAAGTTGCAGCTGTTTCAAAGGATTCATCGTCTGAAAAAGAAGTGAAAAAGGAGGAAAAGGATGAATCTCCTGAACAAGATCTGATCACAGTAGATGTCAAGGGTGCTGTTAAATCGCCAGGGATTTATGATTTGCCAGTAGGGAGTCGGATTCATGATGCCGTTCAGAAAGCTGGTGGCTTGACAGAGGAAGCAGATAGCAAGTCGCTCAATCTAGCTCAGAAAGTTAGTGACGAGGCTCTAGTCTACGTCCCGACTAAGGGAGAAGAAGCAGTTAGTCAACAGGCTGCCTCTGGAACGACTCCTTCGACAAGTAAAGAAAAGAAGCTCAACCTCAATAAAGCTAGTCTGGAAGAACTCAAGCAGGTCAAAGGCTTGGGAGGAAAACGAGCCCAAGATATTATCGACCATCGTGAGGCAAATGGCAAATTCAAGTCGGTAGATGAGCTCAAGAAAGTCTCTGGCATTGGCGCAAAGACCATAGAAAAGTTAAAAGACTATGTTACAGTGGACTAAGAGTTTCCCTATCCCCCTAATCTATCTGAGCTTTTTGTTGCTTTGGCTTTACTATGCCATTTTCTCAGCATCCTATCTTGCGCTTTTAGGTTTCGTTTTTCTGCTAGTTTGTCTCTTTATCCAGTTTCCTTGGAAATCGACTGGAAAAGTTCTAGCTATTTGTGGAGTTTTTGGATTTTGGTTTCTGTTTCAAACTTGGCAACAGACACAAGCGAGTCAAGACTTGGTTGGTTATGTTGAAAAGGTGAGGATTTTACCAGATACCATCAAAGTCAATGGGGATAGTCTAACCTTTCGTGGCAAGGCTGACGGCCGTACCTTCCAAGTTTACTATAAACTTCAGTCCGAAGAAGAGAAAGAGCAATTTCAAGTCTTAACAGCCCTTCATGACTTGGAACTAGAAGGGAAGCTTTCGGAGCCAGAAGGACAGAGAAATTTTGGTGGATTTAACTACCAAACCTATCTGAAAACTCAAGGGATTTACCAGACACTGACTATCAAGAGCATCCAGTCACTTAAAAAAGTTAGCAGTTGGGATATAGGAGAAAATCTGTCCAGTTTACGTCGAAAGGCTGTTGTTTGGATCAAGAAGCACTTTCCAGATCCTATGCGCAATTACATGACAGGGCTGTTGCTAGGACATCTGGATACGGACTTCGAGGAGATGAATGAGCTCTATTCTAGTCTAGGAATTATCCACCTTTTTGCCTTGTCAGGTATGCAGGTAGGATTTTTTATGGATGGGTTTAAGAAGCTCCTTTTGCGATTGGGCTTGACTCAAGAAAAGTTGAAGTGGCTGACTTATCCTTTTTCCCTTATTTATGCAGGTCTGACAGGATTTTCAGCCTCGGTCATTCGCAGTCTCTTGCAAAAGTTACTGGCCCAACATGGTGTTAAGGGCTTGGATAATTTTGCCTTAACGGTCCTTGTCCTCTTTATCATTATGCCCAACTTTTTCCTGACAGCAGGAGGAGTCTTGTCCTGCGCTTACGCCTTTATCTTGACCATGACTAGCAAAGAAGGAGAGGGGCTCAAGGCTGTTGCTAGAGAAAGTCTGGTCATTTCCTTGGGAATATTGCCTATTCTATCCTTCTATTTTGCAGAATTTCAACCTTGGTCAATTCTCTTAACCTTTGTCTTTTCCTTTCTGTTTGATGTGGTCTTCTTGCCGCTTTTGTCCATCTTATTCATTCTGTCCTTCGTTTACCCAGTCACTCAGTTTAACTTTATTTTTGAGTGGTTGGAGGACATCATTCGCTTGGTATCGCAGCTGGCAAGTAGGCCCTTGGTCTTTGGACAACCCAATGCATGGTTTTTGATTTTACTTTTAATTTTATTAGCCTTACTGTATGATTTTAGGAAAAACATCAAAAGCTTAGCAGGATTAAGTCTCTTTATTATAGGGCTCTTTTTCCTGACCAAGCATCCACTGGAAAATGAAATCACCATGCTAGATGTTGGGCAAGGGGAAAGTATTTTCCTACGGGATGTAACTGGTAAAACTATGCTTATAGATGTGGGGGGCAAGGCAGAATCTGATAAGAAAATAGAAAGATGGCAAGAAAAGGCAACGACTAGCAATGCCCAGAGAACCTTGATTCCTTATCTTAAAAGTCGCGGAGTATCCAAAATTGACCACTTAATTCTGACCAACACAGATAAAGAAAATGTTGGAGATTTGCTGGAGATGACCAAGGCTTTCCATGTCGGGGAAATTTTAGTATCAAAAGGAAATCTGACACAAAAGGAATTTGTAGCGGAACTACAAGCGACTCAAACCAAGGTGCGCAGTGTGACAGCAGGGGAGAACTTACCAATTTTTGGCAGTTACTTAGAAGTCCTATCTCCAAGGAAGATTGGAGATGGAAGTTATGATGATTCTCTCCTTCTTTATGGAAAACTTCTGGATAAGCACTTTCTCTTCAGTGGAAACTTGAAAGAGAAGGGAGAGAAGGATCTTCTAAAGCAATATCCTGACTTAGAGGTGGATGTCTTGAAAGCTGGCCAACATGGTGCTAAAACCTCATCAAATCCAGCTTTCCTAGAAAAACTCAACCCAGAGATTTCTCTCATCTCAGTTGGAAAAAACAATCGTGCGAAACTCCCCCATCAGGAAACCTTGACTCGACTAGAAACCATCAAGAGTAAGATTTACCGAACTGACCAGAACGGAGCTATTCGCTTTAAAGGATGGAATAGTTGGCGAATTGAAACGGTTCGATAAAATAGACAAACTTTTCGAAAAATTGACTTTTTATCTTGACAAGGGATAGAAAACTTGGTATCATATAAAAGTTGAGAAAAGCAGAAGTGAGAGCTTCTCGCCTTGTGACATTAAGTTGCCTGGCCCTACGGATGAAAAGTTTCTAAGAAACGCTATCATAACGTGCGGGCTTGTATTATTACGAGTCCGCTCTTGTTTTTCTCTAATAATAAAAAAGAGGTGAAAACCATAGCAAAGCAAGACTTATTCATCAATGATGAAATTCGTGTACGTGAAGTTCGCTTGATCGGTCTTGAGGGAGAACAGCTAGGCATCAAGCCACTCAGCGAAGCGCAAGCATTGGCTGATAGTGCAAATGTTGATTTAGTATTGATTCAACCCCAAGCAAAACCGCCTGTTGCTAAAATTATGGACTACGGTAAGTTCAAATTTGAGTACCAGAAAAAGCAAAAAGAACAACGTAAAAAACAAAGTGTTGTTACTGTGAAAGAAGTTCGTCTAAGTCCAACTATTGACAAGGGTGACTTTGACACAAAACTTCGCAATGCACGTAAATTCCTTGAAAAAGGAAATAAAGTTAAGGTATCTATCCGCTTTAAGGGTCGTATGATTACCCATAAAGAGATTGGTGCAAAAGTTTTAGCCGAGTTTGCTGAAGCAACACAAGATATTGCGATCATCGAACAACGAGCTAAGATGGATGGACGCCAAATGTTCATGCAGTTGGCGCCAGCAACTGACAAAAAATAATTGTCAGAAAGTTAAATAAAGGAGAAAAAATCATGCCAAAACAAAAAACACACCGCGCATCAGCTAAACGTTTCAAACGTACAGGTTCTGGTGGACTTAAACGTTTCCGTGCTTACACTTCTCACCGTTTCCACGGAAAAACTAAGAAACAACGTCGTCATCTTCGTAAAGCATCTATGGTGCATTCAGGAGATTTCAAACGTATCAAAGCAATGCTTACTCGCTTGAAATAATAGCCTAACAGTAAGTAAACAATTCTAGGAAATATTTGGAGGAAATAAAACATGGCACGTGTTAAAGGTGGCGTTGTATCACGCAAACGTCGTAAACGTATTCTTAAATTAGCAAAAGGTTACTATGGAGCTAAACACATCTTGTTCCGTACTGCAAAAGAACAAGTAATGAACTCTTACTACTATGCATACCGTGACCGTCGTCAGAAAAAACGTGACTTCCGTAAATTGTGGATCACTCGTATCAATGCGGCAGCTCGTTTGAACGGACTTTCATACTCACAATTGATGCATGGTTTGAAATTAGCTGAAATCGAAGTTAACCGTAAAATGCTTGCTGACTTGGCTGTTAACGATGCAGCAGCTTTCACAGCTCTTGCAGATGCAGCTAAAGCAAAA
This sequence comes from Streptococcus oralis, assembly GCF_019929365.1. Classification (GTDB taxonomy): domain Bacteria; phylum Bacillota; class Bacilli; order Lactobacillales; family Streptococcaceae; genus Streptococcus; species Streptococcus oralis_BT. The sequence continues at coordinate 102,882 of NZ_JAHZPH010000001.1, forward strand.
CTTGGTAAATAATTACTTTTAAGACTGGAACAGGATTGTCCCAGTCTTTTTAGAAATAAAGGAGAAAGCTATGGCTTCAAAAATGCTACACACTTGCTTGCGAGTAGAAAACCTTGAAAAATCAATCGCATTCTATCAAGACGCTTTTGGTTTTAAAGAATTGCGTCGCAAGGATTTTCCAGATTATGCCTTCACCATTGTCTATCTAGGACTTGATGGTGATGACTACGAGTTGGAATTGACCTATAACTACGATCACGGCCCTTACGTGGTAGGAGATGGTTTTGCCCATATCGCCCTTAGTACACCTGATCTTGAGGCACTCCATCAAGAACATAGCGCCAAAGGCTATGAGGTTACAGAGCCCAAAGGCCTACCAGGAACCCCACCAAACTATTACTTTGTCAAGGATCCTGACGGTTACAAGGTCGAAGTCATTCGTGAAAAATAATCCAGTAAAGTCAAGTAGAATGTTCGTTTTCTACTTGACTTTTTTTCTTTGAAAGAGTATACTAATACAAATTTAACCTTTAAGGGGAGTCCAGAGAGACTCACAAGGTGTCAGATAAAAGGGATAGGGGCTCTCCTGTGGGGACTTTTTAAGTGTACGCATGAGCTTTGTCCTATCTTGACTGAGGCCTTGCTATAGCAAGGTCTTTTCTTTATCTGGTCGCCTTAAATTTAAGGAGGAAAATCATGAATCCCACATGTAAGAAGCGTTTAGGTGCCATTCGTTTGGAAACCATGAAGGTGGTTGCTCAGGAGGAAATTGCGCCAGCAATCTTTGAATTAGTCCTAGAAGGGGAGATGGTTGAAGCCATGCGAGCCGGCCAATTTCTTCATCTGCGTGTGCCTGATGATGCCCATCTCTTGCGCCGTCCTATTTCAATTTCGTCTATTGACAAGGCAAACAAGCAGTGTCATCTTATTTATCGGATTGAGGGGGCTGGGACAGCTATTTTTTCAACCTTAAGTCAGGGAGATACTCTTGATGTGATGGGGCCTCAGGGAAATGGTTTTGACTTGTCTGATTTAGACAATCAGAGCCAAATTCTCCTCGTTGGTGGTGGGATTGGTGTTCCACCCTTGCTTGAGGTGGCTAAGGAATTGCAGGCGCGTGGGGTGAAAGTAGTGACAGTCCTCGGTTTTGCCAACAAGGATGCTGTTATTCTCGAAACAGAATTGGCCCAATATGGTCAGGTTTTTGTAACGACAGATGATGGTTCTTATGGCATCAAGGGAAATGTGTCCGTCGTCATCAATGATTTAGAAAATCGGTTTGATGCCGTTTACTCATGTGGGGCGCCAGGAATGATGAAGTATATCAATCAAAGATTTTATGACCACCCAAGAGCCTATTTATCTCTAGAATCTCGTATGGCTTGTGGGATGGGAGCTTGCTATGCCTGTGTCCTAAAGGTGCCAGATAGTGAAACCGTCAGCCAACGTGTCTGTGAAGATGGCCCTGTTTTCCGCACAGGAACAGTTGTATTATAAGGAGAAAGTCATGACTAGAAATCGTTTACAAGTTTCTCTGCCTGGCTTGGATTTGAAAAATCCCATCATTCCAGCATCAGGCTGTTTTGGTTTTGGTCAGGAGTATGCCAAGTACTATGATTTAGACCTTTTAGGCTCCATTATGATCAAGGCAACGACACTTGAACCCCGTTTTGGTAATCCAACTCCTAGGGTGGCAGAAACACCTGCTGGTATGCTCAATGCAATCGGCTTGCAAAATCCTGGTTTAGAAGCTGTTTTAGCTGAAAAACTACCTTGGCTGGAAAGAGAATACCCAACACTTCCTATCATCGCTAATGTAGCTGGCTTCTCAAAACAAGAGTACGCTGCTGTTTCTCGAGGAATTTCCAAGGCTGCAAATGTAAAAGCTATTGAGCTCAATATCTCCTGCCCGAATGTAGATCACGGCAATCATGGACTTTTGATTGGGCAAGACCCTGATCTAGCTTATGAAGTGGTAAAAGCGGCTGTGGAAGCCTCTGATGTGCCAGTCTATGTCAAGTTAACTCCTAGTGTGACGGATGTTGTCACCATCTCCAAAGCAGCAGAAGATGCAGGAGCAAGTGGCTTAACCATGATCAATACCCTTGTCGGTATGCGATTTGACCTCAAAACTAGAAAACCAATCCTAGCCAATGGAACGGGTGGGATGTCTGGTCCTGCAGTTTTTCCAGTAGCCCTCAAACTCATCCGCCAAGTCGCCCAAACAACAGACCTTCCCATCATAGGGATGGGGGGAGTGGATTCGGCTGAAGCTGCTTTAGAAATGTATCTGGCTGGTGCCTCTGCTATTGGTGTTGGAACAGCTAACTTTACCAATCCATATGCCTGTCCTGATATCATCGAAAATCTACCAAAAGTCATGGACAAATATGGCATTAGCAGTTTGGAAGCTCTCCGTCAGGAAGTCAAAGCTAGCCTTAGATAGGCTAGACCTTTCTTATCGCCAACAAGACATAGAATCTTCATCAATTTGTAATATTTCCGTTAGTTAACTATGTTACAATAGGTTTTATAGAATAGTAATAGTGTAGATAGTTTTCTACTGAGGAGAATAAAATGAAGAAGATACTACTTGCAAGTACTGTTGTTCTTTCTATGGCAGGATTTGCAAAGACATCTGTACATGCTGAAGAATCTCAGGTTACGAAAAAAACTCAGACCACAGATGTAGTCGAGAAAAAAGAAGAAACTGTTCCCAAGAAAGAAGTTCCTAAAGTCGAGGCGAAGAAAGAGCCAGCTGTAAAAGAGGAAAATCCTTCCAAAAAAGAAAAAAAGGAGGAAGTTATCAAGGAAGGTTGGCAGAAAGAACAAGGAAACTGGCGTTTTTATGAAAATAACCAGCCTGTCGTAAACTGGAAAAAAATTAGTGGTACTTGGTATTACTTTGATAAAAATGGCATTATGCTCAGTAATACTATAATTGATGGTTACCTTATCAAAGGTAATGGCGCAATGGCAGAAAACGCTTGGGTGAAAATATCTGACCAATGGTACTATGCCACAGCTTCAGGCAAGATTTCTCGCAATAAGTGGGAAAAGATTGAAGGCAGCTGGTATTACTTTGATCAAGATGGTGTCATGCTTAGCCGTACTATCTACAATGACTATCTCTTCCAAGGCAGTGGTGCCATGGCAGAAAATGATTGGGTGAAAATATCTGACAAGTGGTACTATGCAACAGCTTCAGGCAAGATTTCTCGCAATAAGTGGGAAAAGATTGAAGGTTCTTGGTATTACTTTGATAAAGATGGTGTCATGCTTAGTCGCACCATCTATAATGACTATCTCTTCCAAGGTAGTGGTGCCATGGCAGAAAATGATTGGGTGAAAATATCTGATAAGTGGTACTATGCCACAGCTTCAGGAAAAATTTCTCGCAACAAATGGGAGAAAATCAAAGGAACATGGTACTATTTCAATAGCGATGGTGTGATGGCAAGTAGCCAGTGGAAAAGTGACTACTATCTGAAAGATAGTGGCGCTATGGCGGAAAAAGAGTGGATTTTTGATAAATCCTACAATAGCTGGTTCTACTTGAAATCAGGTGGGGCCTATGCTTCCCGTGAATGGATTGGTTCATACTACCTTAAATCTGGTGGCTATATGGCCAAGAATGAATGGATTTTTGACAAAGATTACAATGCTTGGTACTATCTAAAAGATGATGGTCGATATGTAACAGGTACTTTTACGATCAAAGGTAAAGAGTATTCCTTCCAGAATAATGGGAAGTGGATCTCAGAGGCAAAATATTACAAAGTGAAACCGATTACTGCTTATGTTTATAGCGCTTCTGGTGAAAGATTGAGTTATGTATCCAAAGGAACTATCGTCTCACTTGGAGATGTCCAATCTAAAAAAGATAGTCAAATACCAGTCAATATTTCTGGTTTATCCGGCTTCATGAATAAAAGTGATTTAGTAGCTATTGATAAAGATAGTGAATTTGTCCCTCATTATACAAGTGATGGCAAGTATTTTTACCATGAGTTATCACCTTATGTAAGTCTCCGTGTTGCGCCACATAGCTCAGCTATGACTATTGGTAAGAAATATTATTCAACTGATGGAATTCATTTTGATGGCTTTACCATTGAAAATCCCTTCCTCTTTAGAAATTTGACTAAACCAAGTAATTACAGCGCAGCTGAATTGGATAAAGTTTATTCTTTGATGAATATTCGGGATAGTCGTCTCGCTGGTAAGGGTGCTATTTTTAAGGAAGCTGAGAAACGCTATGGTGTAAATGCTCTTTACTTGATGGCGCATAGTGCACTCGAGAGTGCTTGGGGTCGGAGCCAGATTGCCAAGGATAAGAATAACTTCTTTGGAATTGCAGCTTATGATTCGAGCCCATATACCTCGGCCAAAAAATTTGATGATGTGGATAAGGGGATCCTCGGCGCGGCTAAGTGGATTCGTGAGAACTACATTGACTATGGACGAGACCATCTTGGAAACAAGGCTTCTGGTATGAATGTACGCTATGCTTCTGACCCATACTGGGGAGAGAAAATTGCCAGTATCATGATGACTATTAATAGCAAACTTGGTGGGAAAGACTAATCAAAAGAAATCAACGGTAACTACTGAAAAGTGGTTATCGTTTTGTTTTGGGCATTGGAGGAATAATAGTATAATAACAGTCTCTTTATTCTTGAACAATTAACAAAATGATAGTAAAATGTAAGAGAAGATGTTAATCTAATTACTATATGAAAACAAAGGAGACTTTTATGAAAAAGCTACTATCCTTCTCAATCGCCTTGCTTTCGATCACAACACTAGTTGCTTGTTCTGGACATAAGGCGGAATCAAAGGTCCCAGAAGAAAAAATTGAACAGAAGCAAATCAAGTTTGATGAGAAGTTGTTTAAAGAAGCCGGACTCTTGCCTTTTAAAAATGAGAAGCAACTAGAACTTGGGGAATTGGATTCTAAATCACGCGCAACGGGTGCTCATATTCAACTTAAGGACAGCGATGAGCCAACTGAGAAGAGAGAGCCTAAGATAAGTTATAACCCGGTTGGTTGGCACAACTATAATTTTTATTATGGAGATGGCTCTAAAAAGGCTTGGTTGATGAATCGAGGCCACTTAATTGGTTACCAGTTTAGCGGATTGAACGATGAAAAGAAAAACTTGGTTCCGATGACTAACTGGCTCAATGCTGGTACATATTATGGTACAGATAATACAAATCAAGAAAGTATGCTTTATTATGAAAATCGATTGGACTCTTGGTTGGCCAATCACCCAAACTACTATCTTGATTATAAGGTGACCCCAATCTATCAAAAAGATGAACTGATTCCGAGACAGATTGAATTGCAGTATGTGGGAATAGATGAAAATGGTAAACTCTTGGAAATCAAGTTGGGTGGTAGTAAGGAAAAGGTTGATCAGTATTCGGTGACGCATGTCGTTTTAGACAATGTTTCAGCTAATGCGGAAATCAATTACTTAGATGGTACGGCCAAAAATACAGTCGAAAACAAAGAAGAAAAAGCTAAGAAAGAAGCTGAGGAGAAAGCTAAGAAGGAAGCTGAGGAAAAAGCCAAGAAAGAGGCTGAAGAAAAAGAAGCAGCCGAAAAGAAAGCAAAAGAAGAAGAACAGGAAAAAGCTCGCCAAGCCGCACAAGAACAGGAAGAAAGCCAGGAATCAAACTCGCAATCAACAAATTCAGGTGGCTACTTTAGAGATAAAAACGGAAGATGGCACAGACCAAATGGGAAATTTGCTTCTAAGAAAGAAATTAGAGAAGCCGGATTGCAGTGGTAGGAAGAATTTAGTAGATATACAGTCAAAAAGCCGTTGGAAAACGGTTTTTTGTTATAATTAAATGAAGAATGTAGAATTAAAGGAGAAAAATTTGATGAGATACATAACTCTTGGTCAAGATGACAAAGAATTATCAGAAATTGTTCTCGGAATGATGAGAATAAAAGATAAGTCTGTAAAAGAAGTTGAAGAGCTTGTAGAAACAGCACTTTCTGTTGGAATCAATGCTTTTGACTTGGCTGATATTTATGGTCGTGGTCGTTGTGAAGAACTGTTAGGTATTGTCCTAAAAAATCGTCCAGATTTAAGAGAAAAGATGTGGATTCAGTCCAAATGTGGCATTCGCATTGAAGAATTTACCTATTTTGATTTTTCTAAGGACTATATTATAAAATCAGTTGACGGAATTTTGCAAAGATTGAAGATTGATCATCTAGATAGCTTGCTTCTTCATCGACCAGATGCTTTGATGGAATCTGACCAAGTAGCAGAAGCCTTTGATCTTCTTTATAAACAAGGTAAGGTCCGAGATTTTGGAGTTTCTAATCAAAATCCTATGATGATGGAGTTGCTTAAAAAAGATGTCAAGCAGCCGTTAGCTGTTAATCAGCTACAATTGAGTGCGGCTTTTACTCCAGGATTCGAATCAGGTTTTCATGTTAATATGGAAGATAGTCAAGCAACTATGCGAGATGGCAGCGTTTTTGAATATTGCAAATTACACGATGTGGTCATTCAAGCATGGTCTGTCTTACAATTCGGGTATTTTAAAGGGAACTTTGTTGGTAATGAGAAATTTCAAGCTTTGAATCAAGTACTTGATCGTCTAGCTTTTAAATATGGAGTAACCCCTTCAACTATTGCCATTTCTTGGATATTGCGTTATCCAGCAAAAATGCAGGCAGTCGTAGGTACAACAAATCCTAAGCATTTGAGAGAAGTTAGCCAAGCGGCAAACTTTAGCTTAACAAGAAAAGAATGGTATGAAATTTATCTTGCAGCAGGGAATAATTTGCCGTAAGTAGAAGCAGATTTAAATAAATCACAGTCAAAAAGCCGTTGGAAAACGGTTTTTTGTTATAATTAAATGAAGAATATAGAATTAAAGGAGAACATCATGACATTTGAAGAAATCCTGCCTGGGTTAAAGGCCAAGAAAAAATATGTACGAACTGGCTGGGGAGGGGCTGAAAACTATGTCCAACTCTTTGACACTATCGAGCAAAACGGTATTGCACTTGAAGTGACGCCCTATTTCCTAATCAACGTGTCTGGGGAGGGAGAAGGTTTTTCCATGTGGAGCCCGACACCTTGTGATGTTTTGGCGACAGATTGGGTAGAAGTGAATGACTAAATGTGTACTCATTACAGGTGTAAGTTCAGGGATCGGACTGGCTCAAGCTCGACTCTTTTTAGAGAATGGCTATCAAGTTTACGGTGTGGATCAAGTCGAAAAGCCAATCTTAGACGGTGATTTCCACTTTTTACAGAGAGATTTAACTCTTGATTTAGATCCTGTTTTTGACTGGTGTCCTCATGTTGATATTTTGTGTAATACTGCAGGAGTATTAGATGATTACAAACCACTTTTGGAGCAAGCAGCTCAGGAAATTCAAGAGATTTTTGAAATCAACTACATAACTCCTGTTGAGCTAACTCGACATTATTTGACACAAATGCTGGAAAATAAAAAAGGAATCATTATCAATATGTGTTCGATTGCTTCGAGTCTGGCTGGCGGAGGTGGACACGCTTATACTTCTTCCAAACATGCCTTGGCTGGCTTCACCAAGCAGTTGGCTCTAGACTATGCAGAAGCTGGGATTCAGGTCTTTGGTATCGCTCCAGGAGCGGTCAAGACAGGTATGACTGCTGCAGACTTTGAACCAGGTGGATTGGCAGACTGGGTAGCTAGTGAAACGCCTATCAAGCGTTGGATTGAACCGAGTGAGATTGCTCAAGTTAGCCTTTTCTTGGCTAGCGGTCAGGCATCTGCCATGCAAGGACAAATCCTGACAGTGGATGGTGGCTGGAGTTTGAAGTGATGCTTTGGTACAGTTTGCATTGTTCACTATTGGAGGTTAAAGATGGAACAAGATATATTTGGATTTGAGTTTCCAAGTTTCTACCATCAGTTTTTATTGGAATGGGACGAAGTGGATCCTTATGAGATTGGTGACTCAGGTATCTGTTTATATGCTAAGGAGGATCTCTTAGAGCGTAATGAGACCTATCAGATAGAAGTAGATGAACCAGACTTCTTTATGATTGGTCAAGAGGGAGATTTGGCCTACTTTATCAAGAAAAATGCTGATGATTGCATTTATGAAAATGATTTGGGTGCTTTGGGCTCTTTAGAAATGCAAAAAGTTGCTGCAACTGTCTATGACTTTATTGACAAGGTCTTAGAAGAAAGATTGTAAAAACCGGAGGGATAATTATGCTGAGAGTAACAGATGCGAATGAGCCAATTACAAGAGAAGAACTTTTACAATTTGAGGAGAAGCTTGGAAAGAAATTGCCGGAAGCCATGTTAAACTTTTATCTCAAGTACAATGGTGGTCAATCTTGTGTGTCTGGTGTTCATGATGACAAACATCTCTTTCCTTTCAATGCTTTTTATTCATTAGAGGAGATGGAGAAGGCCCTCAACTGGTTTGACGATGAGGTTGTTCCTGCTGGATTTCAGGCTAAAGACCTCCTTCATTTTGCCTATGATCCTGGGTCTGGAAACTATGCTCTGTCTCTAAGGGAAGAAGATTATGGCAAGGTTTACTACTATGTTTTAGAAGAAAGAGCTGAGATTTTTGGTCAATGGCTTTCATTTGAGGCTTTTCTGACTAGTTTTGTGGAAGGTGAGTAGAAATAAAAGGAGCAATCATGCGTAAACACCAATTCTTTTCACTAGCAGATATTTTAGAGCAAGTTAAGTTAGAACAATGTACTCAAGATGACTTTTGCCTCTATGGCAATGATGAAGGGAATTTGGCTCTCGATAGCCTTTATTTTGGTGTCGGATTATCCAGTTGTAGTTGATGATAAAGATGTCTACCCTGTGGAAGTAGTAGAGAGAAATCTTAATCTGGTATATTATGGTGAGCATCTGATAGATGTCCTTCTAGTGCATTGGATGAAAAGCCAGATGCAAGCCCTGAATACTTGGTCGATGCCTTAATTTATTATAATCAACATGATACTTTTATTCCCTTTGCCCAGTAACTAAGCTGGATTTGCATAGTTCTATTAAACATAAGCGAATACAGTAAGGAGTCAAGAAATGATAGATTACAAAATGGTAAATAAAAAAATTTCACCTTTTAAATTTTTAGTCCATGATGAAGAGACACAAAGTGTTCGAGGGTCGCTCATTTATTATCCTGATGGAGAATACAGACAGGAAGTATTCGACACTCGGGAAGATGAGGGATTCGAAGGAAATGGATACGATTGGGCATCTCTTGCTTTGATATTTTTAGAGGAAAAAATGCCTGAATTAAGCGAATCTATTGACTTTGATCCAGAAGGAAGTATGTTTTGTGCCTATTCTTCCAATATTGATGCCTTAGCAACATTTGCTCTAGGTTTTAAGGAGTTTTGCGATGATTCTGAGTCTATGATAGACTTGTTTAGTCGAGCAGAGTTAGATTAGCTGATTAGAAAAGCTTTAACTACTAGATATTTGACTAGGGAAAAGACACAAAGGAGTTAAGATGAAGCTGATAGAAGTATTTGAGCTAGTGGAAAATCATTCTGATTTAAAACCCTATGTAGAAAAAATATTAAAAAAGTACAAGAAGACCAACTGTTCCTATCTTGAGTCTCTTAATCACCTTGCTTATTTACTCTATCTATATGGTCAAAAAGAACTAGCTAAAAAGTTGTTAGATATTTTGCTACAAATTCCCTTTGAAGGAGATTATAATAGTTGGACCTTTGTTGAGAGTTCGATAGTCTTGTTGGCCTATATGGAAAAGCAGACGGAAAATCAGGTATCCATCTATCAAAATCTCCTTTTAAGTCCACTAGATTCTGGGGAGAAATCAACTAGAAAAATAAGAAGGAGAGTTCATCAGAGATTTTTGAATGGTGATAGCTTGGAGCAAAAGCTTGCAAAAATCGAGCAAGCTTCAAGTCCTGAATCAGAAATGGAACGTCGTCTGTTATATTTGACAGATTTGTTGAAAATTAACCTCTTTATTGCTGAGTCAACTTGTGAAGAGACTGATATCCAGGCAAAAATCGAAGAGAATATGGAGATACTGAAGAAGTATATCAAAGAGTATGAAATCTATAGCCTCTTTCCTTTTAAGGGATAAGGTGAGATAACAATCTTGGAGATTAAGAAAGAATAGAATATGGAAATCAAAAATCACTTTGGTGTATATGGAATCTGTCTTCAAGACGGGAAATTGCTTTGCATTGAGAAAACGAGAGGACCTTATCAGCATCGTTTTGATTTACCGGGTGGTAGTCAAGAACCAGGTGAGGGGCTGACAGAAACCCTCAAGAGAGAGGTTCTGGAGGAGACAGGCTATACGCTTAGCTGTTATTCAAATCCTAGGATGTATGATGTGCTGGTTCAAGAAGAAGGGCAAGACTTCGCAGTACATCATATCATGGCCTTCTATGATATAGTCCTCGATTTCGAAGGTTCTCAAAAATCCCTTCCTCAGGAGATTCTTGATGGAAGCAATGATGCAGCCAATGCAGTTTGGGTCCCTATTGAGCAGATGACCCAAGAAAATGCCTCACCCTTAGTATTGAAGGTAAAGGCAGAGTTGCGAGGATTTCCAGAATTAGAACTGACAAGCTATAGAAATTGGAAGGTAAAACATGCAAAATCAACTAGCTCTTAGTGGCGAAAAAATTGTTGAAAAAGTTTATCCTCAGTTATTGCACCACATTGGAATGATTCGTGGGGAATATTTGTTGAGAGAGCTCAATCAAAACATACTATTACCTAGTTGTCAGCAATTTGCAAAAGATTATCTAAGCTCAATTTGCTCCTTGTACTCAGATGAAGAGGTCTGGTATCGTTTTTCTGAATTAACGAATACAGAGGCCAATTGTTTAGAGGGGACTAAAGAGTTTTTTGACGAAGGTCATCCTTTGTTTGGTTATAGAGGGACTAGGCGTTTACTGGCGTGTCCGGATGAATTTCAGGCTGAGGCAAATGTCGTTACAGATGTTTATCAAACCAATCCCAATCTGTCTGTTATTTTTCCTTTTGTCAATGATGCCGACCAGTTAAAGCAAGCTATCAAAGTGTTGCGTCAGCATGGTTTTACTGGGAAAGTCGGTACGATGATTGAATTGCCGTCAACTTATTTTGACTTAGACAGGATACTGGAAACTGGAAACTGGTATTTCAAAGATTGTGGTTGGAATGAACGATTTGACCTCCTTTATATTTGCGACTGTGCGAAATAGTCAATGGCATGATATGGAAAATCCAATAATGTTAGATATGCTGAGACAGATGCAGGATAAAGCAAGGATGAAAAAGATTGACTTTGCTGTAGCAGGCTATCTGAATGATTCTTTCATACAAAAAATGAATCAGTTGGGTATCAAGTGCATTATCCACTACAGTTCTATTCCAGAGATTTTTGATTTAGAAATTAACCATCCAGACCACCTCAAACGTGTAAAAGAAGAAAGTAAAAAATTACAAAGGAGCAACCCATGACACCGCAAGAAATGTGGAATCAATACAAGCAAATCAACCCCTCTATTGGCGATGAGATAGATGCCTGGGCTTTTGGAGTAGATGCCGATCTCTTGGCAGACTTGGTTCTAAGAGGCGAAAAGACAGCAACAGCCTCAGCCTACGATCTCTACGCATTAGAAGGCGAACCTCTACCGCAAGAAGGGACCTTTGATATCATATTAGACAGTCAAAATCAGGCTGTCTGCATTGTCGAAATTACCAAGGTTTCTGTTCAGCCTTTCAATCAAGTTTCTGCTGACCATGCCTTTAAGGAAGGGGAAGGTGACAAATCCCTAGCCTATTGGCGTCAGGTTCATGAGGACTGTTTCGCCGAGTGGTTGAGAGAGGCAGGGCTGACTTTTACACCTGATAGTAAGGTTGTATTAGAAGAGTTTCGCAAGGTCTACCCTCTGTAGACTGCTAGAAAAAAGAAAGTTTTGGAAATCGCCGTCCAATCCTTTTTTCTTAAGCAAAACATGATATAATAAGTTTGTTTGAAGAAGAGTAAAACTCTTAAACTTAGAATAGGAGAAAACTATGCAAGCAGTTGAACATTTTATTACGCGATTTGTTCCTGAACATTATGATTTATTTTTAGACTTGAGTCGTGAGACCAAGACGTTTTCTGGGAAGGTGACCATCACTGGTCAAACGAAAAGTGACCGTATTTCCCTTCACCAAAAAGATCTGGAAATCGCTTCTGTTGAAGTTGCAGGTCAAGCTCGTCCATATACAGTTGATCCTGAAAATGAAGCCCTTCATATCGAACTTGCTGAAGCAGGTCAAGTTGAAATAGTCATCGATTTTTCAGGAAAAATCACAGACAACATGACAGGGATTTACCCATCTTACTACACTGTTGATGGAGTGAAGAAGGAAGTCTTGTCTACTCAGTTCGAGAGTCATTTTGCTCGTGAAGCCTTCCCATGTGTGGATGAGCCAGAAGCAAAAGCGACTTTTGACCTCGCTCTTCGTTTTGACCAGGCAGAAGGTGAAGTGGCCTTGTCAAACATGCCAGAGATTGATGTGGAAAACCGTAAGGAAACGGGTATCTGGAAGTTTGAGACAACACCTCGCATGTCTTCTTACTTGTTGGCCTTTGTTGCTGGTGATTTACAGGGGGTAACAGCTAAAACTAAAAACGGTACCCTCGTAGGTGTCTACTCAACGAAAGCTCACCCACTATCTAACCTTGATTTCTCACTGGACATCGCCGTTCGCTCAATTGAGTTCTACGAAGATTACTACGGAGTTAAGTACCCAATTCCTCAATCGCTTCATATCGCCCTTCCTGACTTCTCAGCTGGTGCTATGGAAAACTGGGGTCTTGTGACCTACCGTGAAGTTTACTTGGTTGTGGATGAGAACTCTACCTTTGCCAGCCGTCAGCAAGTTGCCCTTGTTATCGCCCACGAGCTTGCCCACCAATGGTTTGGTAACCTCGTGACTATGAAATGGTGGGATGACCTTTGGCTCAATGAAAGCTTCGCCAACATGATGGAATACGTCTGTGTGGATGCCATCGAGCCAAGTTGGAATATCTTTGAGGACTTCCAAACAGGTGGTGTTCCAGCTGCGCTTAAACGCGATGCGACGGATGGCGTTCAGTCTGTCCATGTCGAAGTCAAACACCCAGATGAAATCAATACGCTCTTTGATGGCGCTATCGTTTATGCCAAAGGAAGCCGTCTCATGCACATGCTTCGCCGTTGGCTCGGTGATGCGGATTTTGCTAAAGGCTTGCATGCTTACTTTGAAAAGCACCAGTACAGCAATACCATCGGTCGTGACCTTTGGAATGCTCTAGGACAAGCATCAGGCCGTGACGTTGCAGCCTTCATGGATTCTTGGTTGGAACAACCTGGTTACCCAGTACTTACTGTCAAAGTTGAAAATGACGTCTTGAAGATTTCGCAAAAACAATTCTTTATCGGTGAGCACGAAGACAAGAACCGCCTCTGGGTTGTGCCACTCAACAGCAACTGGAAAGGATTGCCAGACACACTTGAAACTGAAAGTATCGAAATTCCTGGCTACGCAGCTCTTCTTGCTGAAAACAAAGGAGCCCTTCGTCTCAATACTGAAAATACAGCCCACTACATTACAGACTATCAAGCAGACTTGTTAGATGCTGTTCTTGCTGAGCTAGAGACACTTGATAATACAAGCAAACTGCAAATCGTTCAAGAACGTCGTCTGCTTGCTGAAGCAGGACACATTTCTTATGCGGACTTGCTCCCAGTCCTTGATAAACTTGCTAAGGAAGAGTCTTACCTTGTGGTTTCAGCTGTTTCTCAAGTGATTTCTGCCCTTGAGCGCTTTATCGATGAAGGAACAGATGCTGAAACAGCCTTCAAAGCACTGGTTGCTAAATTGGCTCGTCACAACTATGACCGTCTTGGCTTTGAAGCAAAAGACGGGGAGTCAGATGAGGATGAATTGGTTCGTCAGTTGACCATTTCCATGATGATTCGCTCCAATGATGCAGAAGCTAGTCAAGTTGCTAGCCAAATCTTCGCAGCTCACAAGGAGAACCTTGCAGGACTTCCAGCAGCCATCCGTGCTCAAGTTCTCATCAATGAAATGAAACACAATGAGACCAAGGACTTGGTCGCAACTTATCTGGACCTCTACACTCATGCCACAGATGCTGTCTTCAAACGTCAGTTGGCAGGAGCTCTTGCATACAGTACAGATGCTGACAATATCCAAACCTTGATTCGTTCATGGAAGGACAAATTTGTGGTGAAACCACAAGACCTTTCTTCATGGTACCTCCAATTCCTCGGACACCAAGCGACTCAAGAAACTGTTTGGGTATGGGCGCGTGAAAACTGGGATTGGATCAAGGCGGCCCTCGGTGGAGATATGAGCTTTGACAGCTTTGTCATCCTACCTGCCCATGTATTTAAGACTGAGAAACGCTTGGCAGAGTACAAGGAATTCTTTGAACCACAACTCTCTGACCTAGCTCTTAGCCGTAATATCGGTATGGGAATCAAGGAAATCGCAGCGCGTGTTGACTTGATTAAGCGTGAGAAAGCAGCGGTCGAAGCTGTTGTAGCTCAATATGGCAAAGCTTAATTCGTTCGAAATGTAAACAAAAACTCAACTTTCTATCTTAAAAGAAGAGAGAGTTGAGTTTTTTTTAAGGCAATTTTGGTATAATAATCATAACAAGGAGGAGTTTCTGATGATAAAAATCTTATTAGTAGAAGATGACCTAGGGCTGTCAAACTCAGTATTTGACTTTTTAGATGATTTTGCAGATGTCATGCAGGTCTTTGATGGAGAAGAAGGTCTCTACGAAGCTGAAAGTGGCGTTTATGACTTGATTTTGCTTGACCTGATGTTGCCGGAAAAAAATGGTTTCCAAGTCTTGAAAGAGTTGCGCGAAAAAGGAATTACGACACCAGTCCTTATCATGACTGCTAAGGAAAGTTTGGATGACAAGGGACATGGTTTTGAGTTGGGAGCGGATGACTACCTCACCAAACCTTTCTATCTAGAAGAACTCAAAATGCGGATTCAAGCCCTTCTCAAGCGTTCAGGTAAGTTTAACGAAAACACCTTGACCTATGGAGATATTGTCGTCAACCTTTCAACGAATGAAGTAAAAGTGGAAGACACGCCTGTAGAACTGCTTGGGAAAGAGTTTGAGTTATTGGTTTACTTCCTTCAAAATCAAAATGTCATTCTTCCCAAGACACAAATTTTTGACCGTCTATGGGGATTTGATAGCGATACGACTATTTCCGTTGTAGAAGTCTATGTCTCAAAAGTTCGTAAGAAATTGAAGGGTACAGCCTTTGCTGAGAATCTTCAAACCTTGCGTAGTGTCGGGTATATTTTAAAAGATGTTCAATAAACTAAAAAAAACATGGTATGCGGATGATTTCAGCTATTTCATTCGAAACTTTGGAGTGTTCACCCTGATCTTCTCTGCTATGACCTTGATTATCCTTCAGGTCATGCACTCGAGTCTCTACACTTCTGTAGATGAAAAACTCCAAGCCCTTAGTAGTAGTCCCCAAGCGGTTATCCAGTTAGCTCTGAATCGGGCAACTGAAGAGGTCAAGGATATCCAACCCGCAACCGCGGATGCCAGCAAGGCTGAAATCAAGCCCAATGTTAGCTCAAATACAGAAGTTTTACTTTTTGACAAGGATTTTAACCAACTCTTATTGGGGAATCGCTTTTTAGGCTTGGATAAGATCAAGCTGGACAAAAAAGAGTTGAATCACATTCGGCAAATTCAAGTCGTCAATAGCTATGGTCAGGAAGAAACCTATCGGATGATTTTGATGGAAACCAACTCTTCCTCCGTATCAAGCAATGTCAAATTTGCAGCAGTTTTAATCAATACCAGCCAGCTTGAGCAAATCAGCCAAAAACACGAGCATTTAATTGTTGTAGTGATGGCTAGTTTCTGGCTTCTGTCTTTAATTGCCAGTGTTTATCTGGCACGTGTCAGTGTCAAACCCTTACTGGAAAGTATGCAAAAGCAGAAGTCCTTTGTTGAAAATGCGAGTCACGAACTGAGAACACCTTTGGCTGTTTTACAAAATCGTTTAGAGAATCTCTTTCGAAAACCAGAGGCAACGATTATGGAATCCAGCGAAAGTATTGCTTCCAGTCTTGAAGAAGTTCGCAACATGCGTTTCCTCACGACCAATCTTCTCAACCTTGCACGTCGAGACGATGGGATCAAACCAGAAATAGCAGAAGTTTCTCCACAATTCTTTAAAACAACCTTTGCCAACTATGAGTTGATTGCTTCTGAAAATGATCGTGTTTTTGACTATGAAAATCGAGTTTATCGCCCATTCATGACCGATCAGTTGCTCTTAAAACAACTCATGACCATCTTGTTTGATAATGCTATCAAGTATACTGAAGAAGATGGCAAGATTGAGTTTGTAGTTCATGCCACCGATCGCCATCTCTATCTTACAGTAACAGATAATGGGATTGGAATCTCAGATGCCGATAAGAAGAAAATCTTTGACCGTTTTTACCGTGTAGACAAGGCAAGGACTCGTCAGAAAGGTGGTTTTGGCCTAGGACTATCTCTGGCCAAGCAGATTGTAGATGCCTTACGAGGAACGATTAGCGTAAAAGATAACAAACCTAGAGGAACGATTTTTGAAGTTAAAATTGCCATCCAATCTCCTTCCAAACGTAAGAATAAATAAAAAAGACAGTTTTGAGAAACTGTCTTTTTAGATAACAAGAAAAGAGGTTGGTAGTAGTACCAACCTTTATTTTGAAAGTTTTCGTTTAATCATCTTTCGTTGAAGTTGTAAAAGTGCGAAGCTTGTTCCCATAGCAGCAATAAAGGATAAAGCTGTATTCAATTTTAAGGCCAAAAAGATAAAACTAAAAAGTGCCATAAAAATACAAAAACAAGCAATATTTACAAAAAATAAAATCTCTTTTAGGTTAGGGCCGACTGGGGCTTCTGGTGTATAATCTTGATAAAGCGGAGTTTGATTCGATTCTGGAATTTGTTCAAACTCATAAGCTTCTAATTTTCTTGCGGGCATGATTCTCTCCTTAACAGTACCTATCTATTTTATCATTTTTTATGCAGAGAATTATTACAGAATGGTTACAAAACTACTAAAGTCTCTTATCATTATCTGAGTCGCTCTTCTTGACACCTACTAGGGAAAGTGATAGCATGGATGTTACACTTGAAACAGATGACCAGACCTTCTCTATTATAAATATACTGAGTAAGGAAAGGATAACTTATATAAATTGATAGCAAGCAAGTGCTTTTCCTAATATAATTTGTTGAGTTGCTACCTTGATGCTTTTGAAGAGTATTGGCAGGAGTTGTTTTGAATGGATGATAAGACAGAGATTCTGTCTATTGGACTGGGTGGCTTTTTGTTACCTCTGGGAAACGTTAAAGGAGATAAGCATGTATCTTGCTATCAAAGAAATATTACGAAATAAACTTCGATATAGTTTGATTCTAACTACCATTTTTCTTATCGCTTTTATGGTCTTTTTTATGACCAGTTTAGCTCTTGGTCTTGTACGTAACAACCGAGCCGCTATTGATAACTGGCAAGCGACGGGTGTAGTTTTATCTGACTATGCAAATGATAATTTGACGGCATCTTTTATTCCTGAAAAGGGCTACAAGGATAGGAGTTCTAAAGAGGCTGCTCCACTGGGCTATATGTTCGCTGTGATCAATCTAGTCGATGATAGTGAAAAAGTCAATGTTTCCATCTTTGCTCAAGAGTGGGACTCTTTTATCTCTCCTAGTTTGACGGAGGGACGGTATCCTGAGGGGGATGATGAGGTTGTCGTGGATCAGTCCTTTGAGAACTATGGAATCAAACTAGGTGACACCATCCAGCTGAATGGAAGTGAGGCAAGTTACAAGATTGTAGGCTTGACTCAAGGTAATAAATTTTTCACCGAGCCTGTTGTCTTTACTAGTCTGTCAACTTATTGGACCTTACAAGGAACCTTGAAAGCTAATCGTTCCATCTCTGCCTTGGTATTGAAAAATGATATAGAAGTGGCTGGCGATGGATTGAAACAGATTTCCATTCCAAAAATGATATCGAAAATTCCTGGTTACACACCTCAGGTGAATGTATTTTCAGGGATGATTCTGGCTATGATTGTCATCACAGGCTTGATTGTGGGGATTTTTGTCTATATCATTACCATCCAAAAACTAGGACTTTATGGAATAATGCGGGCTCAGGGAATACGGATCAAAACCATTGTATGGTCTCTTTTCTGTCAAATCTTCCTTCTAGCTGGTATGGGGATTGCTTTAGCCTTGCTGGCTATTGGAGGAGTGATTTTAGTCTTACCAGCTACCTTCTTTTTCTACCCAAGTTGGTTAGCCTACTCTGTCTTAAGTTTGGTAATTTGCTTGATGGCCCTTCTAGGTGGTGTCATTTCACTTCCACGCTTGCTAAAGGTGGACCCGATTACTGCGATTGCAGAGTGATAAGGAGAATAGTATGACAGCATTGATTGAAATGACTCAAGTGACAAAAACGTACGGGGAAGGAAAGATGAAAGTCGTGGCCCTGCATGAGACGAATTTTCAGCTAAATGCGGGAGAGTTCGTGGCTATCGTTGGACCTTCAGGCTCTGGAAAGACGACCTTTCTAACAACTCTAGGACAACTTCAGGAAGCATCGAGTGGAAAGATTCTAGTCAAGGGGAAAGAAACAGGCAGTTTGACGGAGAAGGAGAAAACAGACCTCCGTTTTAGAGAGTTTGGTTTCATTCTTCAGGCTTCAAACTTAATTCCTTTTCTAACAGTCAAGGAACAGCTGGATTTGATTGACAGACTGGATAAGGGAAAAAATAGTAAAAGTGACCGAAAAGAGCTCTTTGAGTTGTTGGATTTGGAAAAAGTAAAAGATCATTATCCCAAGGCTTTATCAGGTGGCGAACGTCAACGTGCCGCGATAGCTAGAGCGCTTTATAACAATCCAAGCATCGTGCTTGCAGATGAGCCGACAGCCAGTCTGGATACTCAGCGTGCTTACCAAGTAACGGAGATGTTGGCTGCCATTGCCCACGAACAAGGGAGAGGAGTTGTTATGATTACACATGATACACGCCTTCTTGATAAGGTTGACCGTATCTATGTCATGAATGATGGCCACCTAGTAGAAAAAACACATGCATAAAAAAGAGAGTGGATGGTACTGGTTACTGTTCACTTTTTGATTGCAAACTTTAAAAATGACGTTGACTTTTTAGAAAACTCCCAGTATTCATAGCTGATTTTTGAGAATTGTGGTATAATTTTCCTTATGGAAAAGATTATCATTACAGCAACTGCTGAAAGTATTGAACAAGTTGAACAACTACTCGAAGCTGGCGTAGATCGTATCTATGTCGGTGAGAAAGATTTTGGTCTTCGTCTGCCAACGACCTTTAGTTATGAAGAGTTGCGCACCATCGCTAGGCTCGTTCATGAATCGGGTAAGGAATTAATCGTTGCAGTCAACGCCCTCATGCACCAAGATATGATGGACCGTATCAAGCCATTCCTAGATTTCTTGGAAGAAATCAAGACAGACTATATTACTGTTGGGGATGCAGGTGTCTTTTACGTGGTTAACCGTGATGGCTATTCCTTCAAGACTATCTACGATGCTTCAACCATGGTGACTAGCAGTCGTCAGATTAACTTCTGGGGTCAAAAGGCAGGAGCCTCTGAAGCAGTCCTGGCACGTGAAATTCCATCTGCCGAACTCTTCAAGATGCCAGAGATTTTGGAAATTCCTGCTGAAGTCTTGGTTTATGGTGCCAGTGTCATCCATCATTCTAAGCGTCCGCTTTTACAAAACTACTATAACTTCACGCATATCGATGACGAAAAGACGCGTAAACGTGATCTCTTCTTGGCAGAACCAAGTGACCCAGAAAGCCATTATTCTATCTTTGAAGATAATCATGGTACCCATATCTTTGCCAACAATGACCTTGATTTGATGACCAAATTAACTGAGTTGGTTGAGCATGGTTTTACCCACTGGAAGCTAGAGGGGCTCTACACACCTGGTCAGAATTTTGTAGAAATTGCCAAACTCTTTGTCCAAGCACGCAGCTTGATTCAAGAGGGGAATTTTAGTCATGACCAAGCCTTCTTGTTAGATGAGGAAGTGCGCAAGTTACACCCTAAAAACCGTTTCCTCGATACGGGATTCTATGATTACGATCCTGATATGGTTAAATAGGACACCAAAACCCGAAATAAAAATGTTCGGGTTTTTCCAGTGTATCCATGAAATAAAAACGGATACATGTTATAATAAAAATAGCTCTTTAATGGAGGTGTTTGAGTGGAAAATCTGAAGAAAATGGCAGGTATCAAGGCTGCTGAGTTTGTCAAGGATGGCATGGTAGTCGGACTTGGAACGGGCTCTACTGCCTACTATTTCGTAGAAGAAATCGGTCGTCGCATTAAGGAAGAAGGTTTGCAGATTACTGCTGTAACGACTTCTAGTGTGACCAGTAAACAGGCAGAAGGACTCAATATTCCGCTCAAGTCTATTGACCAAGTAGACTTTGTCGATGTGACGGTTGATGGCGCGGATGAAGTGGATAGTCAGTTTAACGGAATCAAAGGTGGTGGGGGTGCCCTTCTCATGGAGAAGGTTGTAGCGACACCATCAAAAGAATACATTTGGGTGGTGGATGAAAGCAAGCTGGTAGAAAAACTAGGTGCTTTTAAATTGCCTGTAGAAGTAGTTCAGTATGGCGCAGAACAGGTCTTTCGTCTCTTTGAGCGAGCTGGGTATAATCCAAGTTTTCGAGAAAAAGACGGTCACCGTTTTGTGACAGATATGCAGAACTTTATCATTGATCTTGCCTTGGATGTCATCGAAGACCCAATTGCCTTCGGGCAAGAGTTGGACCATGTCGTTGGTGTCGTAGAGCACGGCTTGTTTAACCAAATGGTGGATAAGGTTATCGTTGCTGGACGAGACGGGGTTCAGATTTTAACTTCAAGCAAAGGAAAATAGGAGGAGACACACTATGTCAAAATTTAATCGTATTCACTTGGTGGTACTGGATTCTGTAGGAATCGGTGCAGCACCAGATGCCAATAACTTTGTCAATGCAGGAGTTCCAGATGGAGCTTCCGACACACTGGGGCATATTTCAAAAGCTGTTGGTTTGAATGTACCAAACATGGCTAAAATCGGTCTAGGAAATATTCCTCGCGAAACTCCCTTGAAGACTGTACCAGCAGAAAGCAATCCAACAGGTTATGCAACGAAATTGGAAGAAGTATCTCTTGGAAAAGATACCATGACTGGACACTGGGAAATCATGGGACTTAACATTACGGAGCCTTTCGATACCTTCTGGAACGGATTCCCAGAAGAAATCCTGACAAAAATCGAAGAATTTTCAGGACGTAAGGTCATTCGTGAAGCCAACAAACCTTACTCAGGTACGGCTGTTATCGATGATTTCGGACCACGTCAAATGGAAACTGGGGAGTTGATTATCTATACTTCAGCTGACCCTGTTTTGCAAATTGCTGCCCACGAAGACATCATTCCTTTGGATGAATTGTACCGTATCTGTGAATACGCTCGTTCGATCACCCTTGAGCGCCCAGCCCTTCTAGGTCGTATCATTGCCCGTCCTTATGTAGGTGAGCCTGGTAACTTCACTCGTACTGCAAATCGTCGTGACTTGGCAGTTTCCCCATTTGATCCAACCGTTCTCGATAAACTCAATGAAGCAGGTATCGATACTTATGCTGTTGGTAAGATCAACGATATCTTTAACGGCGCAGGCATCAACCATGATATGGGCCACAACAAATCAAACAGCCATGGAATTGATACACTTTTGAAGACTATGGGGCTTGCTGAGTTTGAAAAAGGATTCTCCTTCACAAACTTAGTTGACTTCGATGCCCTATATGGTCACCGTCGTGACCCACACGGTTACCGTGATTGCTTGCATGAGTTCGATGAACGCTTGCCTGAAATTATCGCAGCCATGAGGGAGAATGACCTTCTCTTGATTACTGCGGACCATGGAAATGACCCAACCTATGCAGGAACAGACCACACTCGTGAATATATCCCACTTTTGGCCTACAGCCCTGCCTTTAAAGGAAATGGTGTTATTCCAGTCGGACATTTCGCAGATATCTCAGCGACTGTTGCCGATAACTTTGGTGTTGAAACTGCCATGATTGGGGAAAGTTTCTTAGATAAATTGGTATAAGATGACGCGATATGCTTTACTTGTTCGGGGCATTAATGTAGGTGGGAAAAATAAAGTTGTCATGGCGCAACTTCGTCAAGAACTGACAGAGTTGGGACTGGAAAAGGTTGAAACCTACATCAACAGTGGCAACATTTTCTTTACTTCGACAGCTCCCAAAGCCCAATTGGTTAAAAAGTTAGAGGCTTTCTTTGAAATCCATTATCCATTTATTCAGAGCTTTTCCTTGTTGAGTCTTGAGGACTTTGAAGAGGAACTTGAGAATCTGCCTGAATGGTGGACCAAAGATTTGGCACGAAAGGATGTCCTCTTTTATACAGAAGGCTTGGATGTGGATCAAGTCATTGAGAAAGTTGAAAGTTTGGAACTGAAAGATGAAGTGGTTCATTTTGGAAGACTTGGGATTTTCTGGGGGAAATTCTCTGAAAAATCCTACTATGCAACTGCCTATCACAAGTACTTGCTCAAGATGCCTTTCTATCGCAACATCACCATTCGCAACGCCAAAACCTTTGACAAAATCGGTCAAATGCTAAAAAATAATAAAGGAGACACATAATGACATTTTTAGATAAAATCAAGGAAACCGCTGCTTTCCTGAAAGACAAGGGAATCCAAGCACCTGAGTTTGGTTTAATCCTTGGATCAGGACTTGGAGAGTTGGCAGAAGAAATCGAAAATCCAGTTGTAGTAGATTATGCAGATATCCCAAACTGGGGCCGCTCTACAGTAGTTGGGCACGCTGGTAAATTGGTATATGGTGAACTTGCAGGGCGCAAGGTCTTGGCTCTTCAAGGTCGCTTCCATTTCTACGAAGGCAATCCTCTTGAAGTCGTGACTTTCCCAGTACGTGTGATGAAAGTTCTCGGATGTGAAGGTGTCATTGTAACCAATGCAGCTGGCGGTATTGGCTTCGGTCCTGGTACTTTGATGGCTATCTCAGACCATATCAACATGACGGGTCAAAATCCATTGATGGGTGAAAACTTGGATGACTTTGGTCCACGTTTTCCTGATATGTCTAAAGCCTACACACCAGAATATCGTGCTACTGCCCATGAAGTGGCTAAGAAACTCGGTATCAAGCTTGATGAAGGTGTCTATATCGGTGTAACTGGTCCGACTTATGAAACACCTGCAGAAATTCGTGCCTATAAGACATTGGGAGCAGATGCAGTTGGTATGTCCACTGTTCCTGAAGTTATTGTGGCAGCCCACTCAGGCTTGAAAGTTCTAGGAATTTCATGTATCACTAACCATGCTGCTGGTTTCCAAGAAGAACTTAACCACGAGGAAGTTGTGGAAGTGACAGAGCGTGTTAAAGGCGACTTCAAAGGTTTGCTTAAAGCTATTATTGCTGAATTGTAATCCTATGAAAGTACGACTCCAAAGTCTGCCCTACGGAGTAAGATTACTTCTAGCCACTTTATCATTGGGAATAGGGGCTGGGCTAGTTGGCATTGCCTGCCATTATCTACTAGAAGGTGTGCAATGGCTGGCCTTTGGCCAAACTAGTTCGGATTTGCTCCAACTATTCCAAGAAGCTGGGAATCTCCGTAGATTCCTAGTCTTGTGTATGACAGGATGCTTGGCAGCAGGATTCTGGTATGTCTTACAGAGACGTTATAAGCTCCTGTCTATTCGAAAGCAAATCGACTTAGTTGGAAATACAGATCCAGTTCCTTTGCCCCACCTACTTCATGCAGTCATGCAGATCGTGATTGTTGGAGCGGGGGCTTCGGTCGGAAAAGAAGGAGCACCACGCGAGGTTGGGGCTCTTCTAGCTGGTCACTTGTCAAAGGGGTTCTCTCTAGCCCTTAAAGAACGGAAGGTGTTGGTTGCCTGTGGGGCAGGAGCTGGTCTAGCTGCGGTCTATCAGGTTCCCTTTGCTAGTAGCTTGTTTGTCTTTGAGACCTTAGGACTTACCTATAGTTGGCAGAACTTTTTGCTGGTTTTGGCTAGTACTTATCTGGCAACCTGGGTGGCTCAGCCCGTTGTTGGTCAGGATGCTATTTATCACCTATCTGCGGTCTCATGGTCGGTCAGCGGTTTCTTACAAGCTATTCTGATTGCGTTATTGGTCACTCCTCTAGCACTGGTTTTTCGATCTTTAGCCAAGCAAGCTAATCGCAAACGGCGCAAGGATGAGACGATCCTTTGGGCTCTTCCTCTAGCCTTTCTAGTGTTGGCGAGCCTTGTATCCTTTTTCCCTATCTTTATGGGAAATGGTCAGGTACTAGCGCAAGCCTTGTTATCTCGCCAGCCGGTTCCCTATCTTCCACTGGCTCTTGTAATGAAGGGGCTTCTGGTTTATCTCCTCTTACGCAATGGTGCCTATGGGGGAACCTTGACACCATCATTTGCCTTAGGGATTGGGTCTGGTTACTTAGTGACCTTGCTTTTGACAGTAGTTGGCGTCCATCTGGATCCAGCTCTAGGAATGCTACTAGGAGCAACAGTCTTTTTAGGGACGACCTTACACGCTCCTCTGACGGCTATTGCCCTAAGTCTTGGATTTACAGGTCAGGATTGGAGTTTGACAATACCGCTTGTACTAGCGGCAGGAATGTCTTATGTGATTCGAAAGAGATGGGAGAGAGGACAATGAAGGTACATTTTGTACTGCATGAAACATTTGAAGTACCGGGTGCTTATCTAAAATGGGCTCTGGAACGAGGTCATCACATTACATCAACAAAGGTTTATGAAAAAGAACCTCTTCCTGAAACAATTGACGGAATTGATTTTCTGATTGTTATGGGTGGTCCTCAATCACCTGATGAGGATAGAGAAAACTTCCCATACTATGCCCCTAAGGCTGAGCTTGTTTTTATGAAAGAAGCAATTGCCGCAGATATCTATATCGTTGGTGTCTGTCTTGGTGCGCAGCTCCTATCTGTTGCCTATGGCGCGGAGTATGAGCACAGTCCTGAGCGCGAGATCGGCGTTTATCCTGTGACATTGACGATGCAAGGTCTAACAGATCCTCATGTCAGCTTGCTCGGAGAAACCTTAGAAACTGGCCACTGGCATAGTGATATGCCAGGGCTGACAGAGGATGCTGTTGTTCTTGCGACGAGTCAAGGTTGTCCACGTCAGATTATACGTTTCAGTCCTAAACACTATGCCTTCCAAGCTCATTTGGAATTTGATCCCGAAGCAGTAGAACTCTTAATTACTGCGGATGGTGAGGAGCAATTAAGAGAGCAAAGTGAAAAGTTCACTTTCGTTCAAACACCAGAAGAATTACGTGAAAATCATTACTCCGAAATGAATGCAAAACTGTATGCATTTTTAGATTCATTGGTAAACTAGGAATTACAGAAAGGCAGAGTATCTGAGTTATAGTCAAACTCGGGCTAACTGTTCTGCGAAATATTTAAATTTAAAATCAAGAAAGAAAGGATGGGTAAACCGTATTTGCTGAACTGAATACGGGCGGAGAACTGTGTAAAAAAGATAAAATGTCTAGCATCTGCGATGCTTCGTCAGTTTCCTATTTTTACTTTATTCTCTGTCGCTATCTTGAATATACAATAAAGAAAGGTAGAGTGCAGTGTTCTAATTTGAACACGAACGGAAAACTTTTCTAAAAACATTGAAAGGTAGGGTAGTTTGGTTTTGAATTGAACCCGTGCTATTCTCCTATTTATCATCAAAATTAAGAAAGAAAGGAATTGAACCCACCCTAAAAGCAGTGGGAAAAAGATAGTTGGTCTAGCGAGCATCGCTCACTGCACCCAACTCCTATTTTCCCTTTGCTTTTTGACGGGTTTGGTATCTTATATTATGTCTATCCATATTGCTGCTCAGCAGGATGAAATTGCTGATAAAATTCTTCTTCCGGGGGATCCTCTTCGTGCCAAGTTTATTGCGGAGAACTTTCTTGAAGATGCTGTTTGTTTTAACGAAGTGCGTAACATGTTTGGTTACACTGGTACTTACAAGGGCCACCGTGTATCTGTCATGGGAACTGGGATGGGGATGCCATCTATTTCGATTTATGCACGCGAGTTGATTGTGGACTACGGTGTGAAAAAATTGATCCGTGTGGGAACTGCGGGTTCGTTAAATGAGGATGTTCATGTCCGTGAATTGGTTTTGGCGCAAGCAGCTGCGACTAACTCAAACATCATCCGCAACGACTGGCCACAGTATGATTTCCCACAAATCGCTAGCTTTGATTTGCTAGACAAGGCCTACCATATCGCCAAAAAACTTGGTATGACGACGCACGTTGGTAACGTTTTGTCGTCAGATGTTTTTTACTCAAACTACTTTGAAAAGAACATCGAGCTTGGTAAATGGGGAGTCAAGGCTGTGGAAATGGAAGCAGCAGCCCTTTACTATCTTGCTGCCCAACACCACGTTGATGCACTTGCTATCATGACCATCTCTGATAGCTTGGTCAATCCAGATGAAGACACTACTGCAGAAGAACGCCAAAATACCTTCACCGATATGATGAAGGTTGGTTTGGAAACCTTGATTGCAGAGTAAAATGTAAAAGAAAATCCTGATTTCAAGTGGAATCAGGATTTTTTCATAGATGCGATTTTTTCTGGGTCTGGTGTAACTCGGAGGGTCTTTTGTCCTGTGTAGGTTACAAAACCGGGTTTGCCACCTGTTGGTTTGTTGAGTTTTTTAACCTCAATCATATCTACTTGCACGAGATTTGATAAGCGCCCTTTGGAGAAGTAGGCAGCTAGCTCCGCCGCGTCCGTCTTAACTTCGTCAGAAGGATTAAGATTTCCTGAGATAACGACGTGGCTTCCTGGAATGTCCTTGGCATGGAACCAAAGTTCCTCCTTGCGGGCCATTTTAAAGGTCAATTCCTCATTTTGCAGGTTGTTTCGTCCGACATAGATGATGGTCTTGCCATCGCTCGCCAGATACTGTTCTGGTTTTTTGCGTTTCTGGATTTTTTCACGTTGGCGTCTTCTAATGAAGCCTGTTTGGATCAATTCTTCACGGATTTCAGCGATTTCCTCCAGCCCTGCTTGGTTGAGGACGGTTTCCACGCTTTCTAGATAGAGAATGGTAGCCTTGGTTTCCTCAATCAGCTCAGTCAAGTATTTGACAGCTTCTTTGAGTTTCTGGTAACGTTTGAAATAGCGTTGGGCATTCTGGCTGGGAGTCAAGGCTTTATCAAGCGTGATGGTGATAGGCTGATTCGTGTAGTAATTATCCAAGACTACCTGATCTTGATCATTAGGTACTTGATGAAGGAAGGTTGTCAGCAATTCACCCTTTTGGCGAAATTCCTCAGCATTGTCTGTCGCTAGTAACTCTTTTTCTTGTTTTTTCAGCTTATGGCGATTTTTCTGCAGTTCATTTTCAACACGGCGAATGAGTTCACTGGCTTGCTGTTTGACGCGGTCCCGTTCAGCCTTGTCCTTATAGTAGGTGTCCAGCAAGTCAGAAAGGCTGGCAAAAGGGTCTCCTACACTGTTCGTAAAAGGAACTGGGCTGAAGGAAGTCTCTGTTAAGCATGGCTTGGTTTCTTGACTGAAAAAGTTTCGGAAAGTGGATAGTTTGTCACTGACCAATAAACTTTCCAGTTCATATGCAGTATCTCGTCCTAAACCTTGAAAGAGGCTTTGAAGATTTTTTGCTGTTAGTTCTTGGGTTTGCAGAATTTCAAAGAGTTTTTCATCCTTGATAGTAAAAGGATTGAGAGACTCGGTGCTTGGCGGAGCGATATAGGTTGATCCTGGAAGCAAGGTGCGGTAGCTATTTTGTGAAAAGCCGACGAGTTTGATGACTTCGAGGATTTTATGGCTACTTTTATCGACTAGTAGAATATTGCTGTGTTTGCCCATGATCTCGATAATCAAGGTAGCCTGGATATGGTCTCCAATCTCGTTTTTATTAGAAACGGTAATTTCCACGATACGGTCATTTTCGACTTGCTCAATCGACTCAATCAGGGCACCCTGCAAATACTTTCTCAAAACCATGATAAAAGTAGAAGGTTGGGCTGGATTTTCAAAAGTCGTTTGGGTCAGCTGAATGCGTCCAAAAACGGGATGGGCAGAGAGGAGCAGGCGATGGCTTTGGCGATTGCTGCGGATTTGCAAGACCAACTCTTGTTCAAAAGGCTGATTGATTTTCTGAATGCGACCATTGACCAACTCTCTTCGCAATTCCTCAACCATGTGGTGTAAAAAAAATCCGTCAAATGACATCGTTCTCTCCTTGTGATTGTATTCCATAGTATTATATCAAAAAGGTAGAATAAAATCATGGAAATATGGTATAATAAAGCCAAGTAAAGAGAATCGAGAAGTACATGTATATTGAAATGGTAGATGAAACTGGTCAAGTTTCACAAGAAATCTTGCAACAAACCCAAGAGATTTTGGAATTTGCAGCCCAAAAGATAGGAAAAGAAGACAAGGAGATGGCAGTCACTTTTGTGACCAACGAGCGTAGCCACGAACTCAATCTCGAGTACCGTGATACCGATCGTCCGACGGATGTCATCAGCCTTGAGTATAAGCCAGAGTTGGACATTGCCTTTGACGAAGAGGATTTGCTGGAAAATCCAGAATTGGCAGAAATGATGTCTGAGTTTGATGCCTACATTGGGGAGCTTTTCATCTCTATCGATAAAGCGCATGAGCAGGCTGAGGAATACGGTCACAGCTTTGAGCGTGAGATGGGCTTCTTGGCAGTACACGGCTTTTTACACATTAACGGCTATGATCACTACACTCCGGAAGAAGAAGCGGAGATGTTCGGTTTACAAGAAGAAATTTTGACAGCCTATGGACTCACAAGACAATAAACGAAAATGGAAAAATCGTGACCTTGTATCTAGTTTAGAATTTGCCCTTACAGGAATTCTGACTGCTATCAAGGAAGAACGCAATATGCGAAAGCATGCAGTGACGGCTCTAGTGGTCATCCTTGCAGGTTTTGTTTTTCAGGTGTCACGAATTGAATGGCTCTTTCTCCTAATGAGCATTTTTTTGGTAGTAGCATTTGAGATTATGAACTCTGCTATTGAAAATGTGGTGGATTTAGCCAGTCACTATCACTTTTCTATGTTGGCTAAGAAAGCCAAGGACATGGCAGCAGGAGCCGTGCTAGTGGTCTCTCTTTTTGCTGCAGTGACAGGTGCACTTATCTTTCTCCCACGAATTTGGGATATACTATTTTAAACAATAAGAGGAAATTATGACATTTAAATCAGGCTTTGTAGCTATTTTGGGTCGTCCCAATGTTGGGAAGTCAACATTTTTAAATCACGTCATGGGTCAAAAGATTGCCATTATGAGTGACAAGGCGCAAACAACGCGCAATAAAATCATGGGGATTTACACGACCGATAAGGAGCAAATCGTCTTTATCGATACACCTGGGATTCACAAGCCTAAGACAGCCCTTGGGGATTTCATGGTGGAATCTGCCTACAGTACTCTGCGTGAAGTGGATACTGTTCTATTCATGGTGCCAGCTGATGAGCCACGTGGTAAGGGCGACGACATGATTATCGAGCGTCTGAAAGCTGCCAAGGTTCCTGTGATTCTGGTGGTGAATAAGATTGACAAGGTCCATCCTGATCAGCTCTTGGCTCAGATTGATGACTTCCGTAATCAAATGGACTTTAAGGAAATTGTTCCTATCTCAGCCCTTCAGGGAAATAACGTTTCTCGACTAATCGATATTTTGAGTGAAAATCTAGAGGAAGGTTTCCAGTATTTCCCAGCTGATCAAATCACAGATCATCCTGAGCGCTTCTTAGTATCAGAAATGATTCGTGAGAAAGTCTTGCACCTAACTCGAGAAGAGATTCCTCACTCAGTTGCCGTAGTAGTTGACTCTATGAAGCGTGACGAAGAGACAGACAAGGTTCATATCCGTGCAACCATCATGGTGGAGCGAGATAGCCAGAAAGGCATTATCATTGGAAAAGGTGGTGCAATGCTCAAGAAAATTGGTAGCCTGGCCCGTCGTGATATCGAACTGATGCTAGGAGATAAGGTATTCCTAGAAACATGGGTCAAGGTCAAGAAAAACTGGCGTGATAAAAAGCTAGATTTGGCTGATTTTGGCTATAATAAGAAAGAATACTAAGTAGAGGTGGGCTCATGCCTGCTTCTTGTTTTTACAGAAGGAGGAACTATGCCTGAATTACCCGAGGTTGAAACGGTTCGTCGTGGCTTAGAAAAATTGATTTTGGGAAAGAAGATTTCTAGCCTAGAGATTCGTTATCCCAAGATGATCAAGACAGATTTGGACGAGTTTCAAAAGGAATTGCCTGGTCAGATTATCGAGTCAATGGGACGCCGTGGGAAATATCTAATTTTTAACCTGACAGATAAGGTCTTGATTTCCCATCTGCGGATGGAGGGTAAGTATTTTTACTATCCGGACCAGGTTCCTGAACGCAAGCATGCCCATGTTTTCTTCCAGTTTGAAGATGGTGGGACGCTTGTTTATGAGGATGTACGCAAGTTTGGTACTATGGAACTGCTGGCACCAGACCTTTTGGAAGCCTACTTTGTTTCTAAAAAATTAGGGCCTGAGCCAAAAGAGCAGGACTTTGATTTGCAGATCTTTCAAACAGCCCTAGCCAAATCTAAAAAGCCTATCAAATCCCACCTCCTAGACCAGACCTTGGTAGCTGGACTTGGCAATATCTATGTGGATGAGGTTCTCTGGCGAGCTCAGGTTCATCCAGCTAGACCTTCCCAGACTTTGACAGCAGAAGAAGCAACAGCCATCCATGACCAGACCATTGCTGTTTTGGGACAGGCTGTTGAAAAGGGCGGTTCCACTATTCGGACCTATACCAATGCCTTTGGGGAAGACGGAACCATGCAGGACTTCCATCAGGTCTATGATAAGACTGGTCAAGAGTGTTCACGCTGTGGGGCAGTGATTGAGAAAATCCAACTTGGCGGACGAGGAACTCATTTTTGTCCTCAGTGTCAAAGGAGGGACTGATGGGAAAAATCATTGGAATCACAGGAGGAATTGCTTCTGGGAAGTCAACTGTGACAAATTTCCTAAGAGAGCAAGGCTTTCAAGTGGTGGATGCTGACCGACTTGTCCACCAGCTACAAAGACCTGGTGGGCGTCTATATCAGGTCTTAGTTCAGCACTTTGGACAAAAAATAATCCTTGAAAATGGAGAACTCAATCGCTCTCTCCTAGCTAGTCTCATTTTTTCAAATCCTGAGGAGCAGGAATGGTCTAAACAAACCCAAGGAGAAATTATTCGTGAGGAACTGGCTGCTTTAAGAGACCAGTTAGCCCAGACAGAAGCGATTTTTTTCATGGATATTCCCCTGCTTTTTGAACAGGACTATGTCAACTGGTTTGATGAAACGTGGCTGGTCTATGTGGACCGTGATATCCAAGTAGAACGTTTCATGAAACGGGATTATCTTTCTAAGGAAGTAGCGGAGTCGCGTCTGGCAGTCCAGTGGTCTTTAGAAGAAAAGAAAAAATTGGCGAGTCATATATTAGATAATAATGGCAGTCGTGATCAGCTTGTGGGTCAAGTAGTGAAGTTACTTGAAGGAGGCGGTAGCTGTGCAAGAGATTAGTTGGAAAGAGAATCTTCGTGTCGCCTGGTTTGGTAGTTTTCTAACGGGAGCCAGTATTTCCTTGGTCGTCCCTTTCATGCCTATCTTTGTAGAGCAGTTGGGAATTGAAGGAGACCAAGTTGCTTTCTATGCTGGATTAGCCATCTCAGTTTCGGCAGTTTCAGCAGCTTTGATTTCCCCTATCTGGGGTATTCTTGCTGACAAGTACGGTCGTAAGCCCATGATGATTCGAGCAGGTCTTGCTATGACCATCACCATGGGAGGCTTGGCCTTTGTTCCAAATATCTACTGGTTAATCTTTCTTAGATTACTAAATGGCGTATTTACAGGTTTCGTACCAAATGCGACGGCTTTAATAGCCAGTCAAGTTCCTAAGGATAAGTCTGGCTATGCTTTGGGGACTTTATCAACGGGAGTAGTAGCTGGAACTCTAACGGGCCCCTTTGTTGGGGGCCTGGTTGCTGAAATTTTTGGTATTCGAAATGTTTTTCTGTTGATTGGTGGCTTCTTGTTTTTAGCTGCACTCTTAACCATTTTCTTTATCAAGGAGGATTTTCAGCCAATAGCTCAGGAGAAAGCAATACCAACAAAGGAATTGCTCGGTTCAATCAAGCACTCTCATCTTTTGATTAGTTTATTTTTAACTACCTTTGTCATACAATTTTCAGCTCAATCAATTGGTCCCATTCTAGCTCTCTATGTTCGGGACTTAGGGCAGACTGAAAATCTCCTCTTTGTATCTGGTTTGATAGTATCGAGTATGGGATTTTCTAGCATGATGAGTGCTGGAGTGATGGGAAAACTAGGAGATAAGGTGGGAAATCATAGACTTTTAGTTGCAGCGCAGATTTATTCAGTCATCTTTTACCTTCTTTGTGCCCATGCAACCAGCCCCATTCAACTTGGCTTGTATCGTTTTCTCTTTGGTTTGGGAACGGGTGCTCTGATACCAGGTGTTAATGCATTGCTTAGTAAGATGACTCCCAAAGTAGGCATTTCAAGGATTTTTGCCTTTAACCAAGTCTTTTTCTACCTTGGGGGTGTTGTTGGTCCCATGACTGGTTCAGCAGTAGCAGGGCAATTCGGCTACCACTCTGTTTTTTATGCGACAGCAGCCTGTGTGGCTCTCAGTTGTTTATACAACTTAGTTCAATTTAGATCATTATTAAAAGTAAAGGAAATCTCGTGCGAGTAAAAATCAATCTCAAATGCTCCTCTTGTGGCAGTATTAATTACCTAACCAGTAAAAACTCCAAAACCCATCCAGACAAGATTGAAGTTTTAAAGTATTGTCCCAAGGAAAGAAAAGTAACCCTACATCTTGAATCTAAGTAGAATTTATGGTAAAATAATAGGGATTTTAAGGAGTTTGATATGTACAACCTATTATTAACCATTTTATTAGTATTATCTGTTGTGATTGTGATTGCGATTTTCATGCAACCAACAAAGAACCAATCCAGCAATGTATTTGATGCCAGCTCAGGTGATTTGTTTGAACGTAGTAAGGCGCGTGGTTTTGAAGCTGTGATGCAACGTTTGACAGGTATTTTAGTCTTTTTCTGGCTAGCCATTGCCTTAGCATTGACGGTATTATCAAGTAGATAAGAAATGGGCAGGACTAGGTCTTTGCCTATTTTTATTTTTATACTCTTCAAAAATCAAATTCAAACCACGTCAGCGTCGGCTTGTCGTACTCCAGTACTGACTACGCCTAGCTTTCTAGTTTGCTCTTTGATTTTTATTGAGTATTAAATGATGTTTGAGAAGGTCTTACAGTAAAAGAGAATTAAAAAATCTAGAAAGAAAACATGAAAGATAAAATTAAAGAATATTTGCAAGAGAAGGGGCGAGTGACGGTAAATGATCTAGCTCAGGCTCTCGGAAAGGATGGGTCCAAGGATTTCCGTGAGTTGATTAAAACCCTGTCCCTGATGGAAAGAAAGCACCAGATTCGTTTTGAAGATGATGGTAGCTTATGTCTGTACCAAAAGAAGAAACATGAAATCACCCTCAAAGGGATTTTTCATGCCCATAAAAACGGCTTTGGCTTTGTCAGCCTAGAAGGCGAAGAGGACGATCTTTTTGTAGGAAAAAATGATGTCAACTATGCCATTGATGGTGATACCGTTGAGGTCGTGATTAAGAAAGTCGCTGACCGCAACAAGGGAACTGCTGCAGAAGCCAAAATCATCGATATCCTAGAACATAGCCTGACAACCGTTGTCGGGCAGATCGTTCTGGATCAGGAAAAGCCCAAGTATGCCGGCTATATCCGTTCAAAAAATCAGAAAATCAGCCAACCAATCTATGTGAAGAAACCAGCTATCAAGTTGGAAGGTACTGAAGTTCTCAAGGTCTTTATCGACAAATACCCAAGTAAGAAACATGATTTCTTTGTCGCTAGTGTGCTGGACGTGGTGGGACACTCGACAGATGCTGGGATTGACGTTCTTGAAGTCTTGGAATCCATGGATATTGTCTCAGAATTTCCAGAAGCTGTTTTCAAGGAGGCAGAAAGTGTGTCAGAAGCTCCGTCTCAAAAGGATATGGAAGGGCGTCTTGATTTAAGAGATGAGCTTACCTTTACCATTGACGGTGCGGATGCCAAGGACTTGGACGACGCAGTACACATCAAGCCTTTGAAAAATGGCAATCTAGAACTCGGAGTTCACATTGCAGATGTTTCCTACTATGTGACAGAGGGTTCTGCCCTTGACAAGGAAGCCCTTAACCGTGCGACTTCTGTCTATGTGACAGACCGAGTGGTGCCAATGCTTCCAGAACGACTATCAAATGGCATCTGTTCCCTCAATCCTCAAGTTGACCGTCTGACTCAGTCTACAATTATGGAAATTGATAAACATGGTCGTGTGGTTAATTACACCATTACACAAACAGTTATTAAGACAAGCTTTCGTATGACCTATAGCGCTGTCAATGACATCCTAGCTGGCGATGAGGAAAAAAGACAAGAGTTTAAGAAAATTGTTCCTAGTATCGAACTCATGGCCAAGCTTCATGAAACTCTAGAAAGCATGCGTGAGAAACGTGGAGCTCTCAATTTTGATACCAGTGAGGCTAAGATTCTAGTGGATAAAAAAGGCAAGCCTGTGGATATCGTCCTTCGTCAGCGTGGTGTTGCCGAGCGGATGATCGAGTCCTTCATGTTGATTGCCAATGAAACGGTTGCCGAGCACTTTAGCAAGCTGGATCTACCTTTTATCTATCGGATTCACGAGGAGCCCAAGGCTGAAAAAGTTCAGAAGTTTATTGATTACGCTTCTAGTTTTGGTTTGCGAATTTATGGGACTGCCAGTGAGATTAGCCAGGAGGCGCTTCAAGACATCATGCGTGCTGTTGAGGGAGAACCTTATGCGGATGTATTGTCCATGATGCTTCTTCGCTCTATGCAACAGGCTCGCTACTCAGAGCACAATCATGGTCACTATGGCCTTGCTGCCGACTATTACACTCACTTTACCAGTCCGATTCGCCGTTATCCAGACCTCCTTGTCCACCGTATGATTCGGGATTACGGCCGTTCTAAGGAAATAGCAGAGCATTTTGAACAAGTGATTCCAGAGATTGCAACCCAGTCTTCCAATCGTGAACGTCGTGCCATCGAGGCAGAGCGTGAAGTCGAAGCCATGAAAAAGGCTGAGTACATGGAAGAATACGTGGGTGAAGAGTATGATGCGGTTGTATCCAGCATTGTCAAATTCGGTTTTTTTGTCGAATTGCCAAATACAGTCGAAGGCTTAATTCACATCACTAATTTGCCTGAATTTTATCATTTTAATGAGCGTGATTTGACTCTTCGTGGGGAAGAATCAGGCACAACCTTCCGTGTAGGACAGCAGATTCGCATTCGGGTTGAAAGAGCGGATAAGATGACAGGTGAGATTGACTTCTCTTATATTCCAAGTGAGTTTGATGTCATCGAAAAAGGCTTGAAACAAGCTAGTCACAAAGACAGAAGTCGTGGCACAAGTCGTCGTTCAGACAAGAAGGAAGACAAGAGAAAATCAGAGCGCTCAAATGATAAGCACAAGCATTCACAAAAAGACAAGAAGAAAAAGGGCAAGAAACCTTTTTACAAAGAAGTAGCTAAGAAAGGAGCTAAACATGGCAAAGGGCGAGGGAAAGGTCGTCGCACAAAATAAAAAGGCGCACCACGACTATACAATCGTAGATACGCTAGAGGCAGGAATGGTCCTGACTGGAACTGAAATCAAGAGCGTTCGAGCTGCTCGAATCAATCTCAAGGACGGCTTTGCCCAAGTAAAAAATGGGGAAGTCTGGCTGAGCAATGTTCATATCGCCCCTTACGAAGAGGGCAATATTTGGAACCAGGAACCTGAACGCCGACGCAAACTCCTGCTCCATAAGAAACAAATTCAAAAATTGGAACAAGAGACCAAAGGGACAGGGATGACCCTTGTTCCCCTCAAAGTCTATATTAAAGATGGTTACGCCAAACTCCTTTTAGGGCTTGCCAAAGGAAAACATGACTATGATAAACGGGAGTCGATCAAGCGACGTGAACAGAACCGTGACATCGCGCGTGTTATGAAAGCTGTAAATCAGCGTTAAGAAGAGGAAGTAAAATGGAAAAATTAATTGCCTATAAACGGATGCCCTTATGGAATAAACAGACCATGCCTGAAGCTGTCCAGCAAAAACATAATACCAAGGTCGGTACTTGGGGGAAAATTACTGTCTTGAAGGGGGCACTCAAGTTTATTGAATTAACTGAGGATGGTGAGGTTCTAGCTGAGCACCTTTTTGAGGCAGGAGCTGACAATCCCATGGCGCAACCGCAAGCCTGGCACCGAGTGGAGGCTGCGACAGATGATGTAGAGTGGTACTTGGAATTTTATTGTAAACCTGAGGATTATTTCCCTAAGAAATACCAGACCAATCCAGTCCATTCGGAGGTCCTAGAGGCTATGCAGACGGTGAAGCCTGGAAGAGCCTTGGATTTGGGTTGTGGTCAGGGCCGTAACTCTCTCTTCTTAGCACAACAAGGTTTTGATGTGACAGCTGTGGATCAAAATGAATTGTCCCTTGAAATCTTGCAAAGCATTGTGGAGCAAGAGGATCTAGACATGCCTGTCGGTCTTTACGATATCAATTCAGCTAGCATTGGGCAAGCCTATGATTTTATCGTTTCAACAGTTGTTCTGATGTTTCTACAAGCGGACCGCATTCCAGCTATTATTAAAAATATGCAGGAGCACACCACAGTCGGTGGTTACAATCTTATCGTCTGTGCGATGGATACAGAGGATTATCCTTGCTCAGTCAACTTCCCATTCACCTTTAAAGAAGGGGAACTGGCAGACTATTACAAGGATTGGGAATTGGTCAAGTACAATGAAAATCCAGGCCATCTGCACCGTCGTGATGAAAATGGCAATCGCATTCAACTACGCTTTGCGACCATGTTAGCCAAAAAAGTCAAGTGAATCAAAATTCTACCAGCGAATAGAAACCACTTTGCAAGGTTTCTATTCGTTTTTGTTTACGTTGGTTGATTGGGGCGAGCAGGATTTTATGCTATACTAGAAGTGGGAAAAGCGAGCAGTAGAAGTGTGTTGCTGTCTCTTTCAGCGCAAGAAGTTGTATATGATGGAGGTGATCCAATGACGAGTCTTTTGATGGAGCTGTATGATCGGCATGTATTGGAAAAGAATGTCTACCAAGCCTTTATCAGTGATTGTGACGAGATTCTTTTTCTATCTTTGACGAAAATAAGTAATAACGATAAACTTTCACTGCGCCATTTTATCTTGGATGAAGTCCCCCATATCCAACGAGTGACCTTTCGTCAGCTATCCTTAGAACAGCTGTCTGACCAGTTAGATTATTGCTTGGCTGAGTATGACCAGGTTGTCCTTGATGTCTTTGGTGGGGATTCGCTACTAGCCCTATCCCTCTATCAATATGGCTTGGATCGCTGCCTTCCCATCGTTGCCATGGATGTCGAGCGGGGAAAACAATACAAGTGGGTAGCTGGTCAGTTGGAAAAAGAAGACTTGGACATCCCTACCCTAAGCATCCAACAGTTGATAGCCTTGCGTGGTGGAAAAATGCTCAAATCAAAACGCCCTATCCACTCAGTTCAAGAAATTGCAGCCATCAAAAAGCTAGCCAGCTCAGCTATTGCCAATCCTGCCCACTGGTATCAAGTGACCCAATTTTTCTCTCTAGCTAAGACCAATGACCTTCATGCTGAGACCGAAAAGATCCTGGAAAACAACGGCAAGTATTACCTCTATCCAGAATCCGTCATCTCCTTACTAGTGGAAGCGGGGATGCTTTGTATTGAAAGCGAAGACAAGAAACGAGTAGTATACAGCTTTCCGAGTCAAGAAGCTCAAGTTTTTTGCCGCAACAAGGGGCATATTTTAGAGTTGTATCTCTATCTCTTGGCGCTCGAATCTCAGCTATTTGATGAGTGCATGATAGGCGGTGAGATTGATTGGAATGGCATCTTTCCAGAGGCGGACAATGTCCAAAATGAGATTGATGTCATTCTGAGAAAGGGACGCTCGATTACCTTTATCTCTTGCAAGATGACCGATTTATCAGTCGAAGCCATCAATGAGCTAGAAGTCTACGCTAATCATTTTGCTGGAGAGAGTTGCCTCAAGTTAATTGTCTGTACGGGGAAAATCAATCCCGTTTATGCCAATCGTTGTCAGGAATATGGCGTGCTCGTCATTAGAAGTGAGCAGATTCCCAATCTCATTCCTATGCTAAAAAAATATTCTAAGAGACAAAAAAGATAAGAAATAATATCATGAAAGGCTGGAATTCCAGTCTTTTTTGCTTCTTTTTCGAATAAATGAGAAAAGGAGGTAGATCATGTTTGTAGCCAAAGATGCCAAGGGAAATTTGGTGAATGCCCTCGAAAAAGATGTGACCAAGCAAAAATATACTTGTCCAGCCTGTGGGGGCGGACTACGATTACGCCAAGGGCAGAGCATTCGGACACATTTTGCCCATGAATCTTTAAGAGATTGTAGGGCTATTTTTGAAAATGAAAGTCCAGAACATATGGGCAACAAAGAGGCCCTTTATCACTGGGCCAAGAAGGACAATCAGGTCGCCTTAGAATATAGTTTGCCTGAGATTCAACAGATTGCGGATGTTCTCGTCAATGAGAAACTAGCTCTGGAGGTTCAGTGCAGTCCCTTGTCTAAAAATCTTTTAGGAGATAGGGGTCAAGGTTACCGCAGTCAGGGCTATCAGGTTATCTGGCTACTGGGAGAAAAACTCTGGTTAAAAGAGCGATTAACACAATTGCAAAGGGGATTTCTCTATTTTAGTCAAAATATGGGATTCTATGTTTGGGAACTAGATTTCAAAAAGCAAGTTTTGAGACTTAAATACCTTTTACATCAGGATCTACGTGGCAAGCTTCATTTTCAGGTCAAAGAATTTCCCTATGGCCAAGGAAATCTCTTGGAAATTCTACGATTTCCTTATCAAAAACAAAAACTGCCTCGTTTTGAAGTTTTACAAGATTCATCCATCTGTCACTACATTCGTCAGCAGTTATACTACCAAACGCCTTACTGGATGAAAAAACAGGAGGCAGCCTATCAGCAAGGAGACAATCTATTAAACCATCAACTGGACGACTGGTATCCCCAGGTCAGACCGATAGAGTCAGGTGATTTTTTGCAGATTGAAACGGATTTGGCTAGCTATTATAGAAATTTTCAGGCTTACTATCAAAAAAATCCGAAAAATAATCGCCAAAAGCTCTATCCACCAGCCTTTTATCACTTATATTTCTCAAAAAATGTGGTAAAATAGAAAGGATGGAGGAATCTTATGGTATTACAACGACATGAAATAAATGAAAAAGATACATGGGATCTTTCGACAATCTACCCAACAGACCAGGCTTGGGAAGAAGCCTTGAAAGACTTAACTGAAAAAGTACAAACAGCAGCCCAGTATGAGGGGCATCTCTTGGATAGCGCGGACAGTTTGCTTGAGATTACAGAATTCTCACTTGACATGGAACGCCAAGTTGAAAAGCTTTATGTCTATGCACATATGAAAAATGACCAGGACACGCGTGAAGCCAAGTATCAAGAGTACTATGCTAAGGCAATGACCCTATACAGTCAGTTAGAACAAGCCTTTTCATTCTATGAACCTGAGTTTATGGAGATTAGCGAAGAGCAGTATGCGTCCTTCCTAGAAGCTCAACCAAAACTCCAAGTTTACAAGCACTTTTTTGACAAGCTCTTGCAAAAGAAAGACCATGTTCTTTCGCAACGTGAGGAAGAATTACTTGCTGGAGCAGGAGAAATCTTTGGCGCTGCTAGTGAAACCTTCGCTATTTTGGACAATGCGGATATTAGCTTTCCATATGTCCTTGATGATGAAGGCAAGGAAGTGCAACTCTCGCACGGTACTTACATCCGTTTGATGGAGTCTAAAAACCGTGAAGTGCGTCGTGGTGCCTATGAAGCCCTCTATGCGACATACGAGCAATTCCAACACACTTATGCTAAGACTTTGCAGACAAATGTTAAGGTGCAAAACTACCGTGCCAAAGTTCGCAACTACAAGAGTGCTCGCCATGCAGCCCTCGCAGCAAACTTTGTTCCAGAAAGTGTCTATGACAATCTAGTAGCAGCAGTTCGCAAGCATTTGCCACTCTTGCATCGATACCTAGAACTTCGTTCTAAAATCTTGGGTATTTCTGATCTCAAGATGTACGATGTCTACACTCCACTATCTTCAGTAGAATACAGCTTTACTTATGAGGAAGCCTTGAAAAAGGCAGAAGAAGCTTTGGCGGTTTTAGGTGACGACTACTTGAGCCGTGTCAAACGTGCCTTTGGTGAGCGTTGGATTGATGTCTATGAAAACCAAGGCAAGCGTTCTGGTGCCTACTCTGGTGGTTCTTATGATACTAATGCCTTTATGCTTCTCAACTGGCAGGATAATCTAGATAATCTCTTTACCCTTGTCCATGAAACAGGTCACAGTA
Organism: Streptococcus oralis; assembly: GCF_019929365.1. Classification (GTDB taxonomy): domain Bacteria; phylum Bacillota; class Bacilli; order Lactobacillales; family Streptococcaceae; genus Streptococcus; species Streptococcus oralis_BT. The sequence goes on from NZ_JAHZPH010000001.1 coordinate 143,724, forward strand.
TGCACTCAAGCTATACTCGAGAAACCCAACCTTATGTTTATGGAGATTATTCTATCTTCTTGGCTGAGATTGCCTCAACGACCAACGAAAATATCTTGACGGAGAAATTGTTGGAAGAAGTAGAAGACGACGCAACGCGCTTTGCTATTCTCAATAACTTCCTAGACGGTTTCCGTGGAACAGTCTTCCGTCAAACTCAATTCGCTGAGTTTGAACATGCCATCCACCAAGCAGACCAAAATGGAGAAGTCTTGACAAGTGATTTCCTCAATAAGCTCTACGCTGACTTGAACCAAGAGTACTATGGACTCAGCAAGGAAGACAATCCTCAGATCCAATACGAGTGGGCACGCATTCCACACTTCTACTATAACTACTATGTTTATCAATATTCAACTGGTTTTGCAGCTGCTTCAGCCTTGGCTGAAAAGATTGTCCATGGTAGTCAAGAAGACCGTGACCGCTATATCGACTACCTCAAGGCAGGTAAGTCAGACTATCCACTTAATGTCATGAGAAAAGCGGGTGTTGATATGGAGAAGGAAGACTACCTCAACGATGCCTTTGCAGTCTTTGAACGTCGCTTGAACGAGTTTGAAGCCCTTGTTGAAAAATTGGGACTAGCTTAAGATGGTAGAGTCTTACAGTAAAAATGCCAATCACAATATGCGCCGGCCTGTCGTCAAGGAAGAAATCGTAGAACTCATGCGCCAGCGTCAAAAACAGGTGACAGGTTCTTTGAAAGAATTGGAGACCTTCGCTCGCAAGGAAAATATTCCCATCATTCCTCATGAAACAGTTGCTTATTTCCGTTTTCTCATGGAAAGTCTGCAACCTAAGAACATTTTGGAAATTGGGACGGCTATCGGTTTTTCAGCACTCTTGATGGCGAAACATGCGCCAGATGCCAAGATTACAACCATTGACCGTAATCCAGAAATGATAGGCTTTGCCAAGGAAAACTTTGCCCAGTTTGACAGTCGTAAGCAAATCACCCTCTTAGAGGGAGATGCAGTCGATGTTTTATCTAGCCTGACAGAAACTTATGATTTTGTCTTTATGGACTCAGCCAAGTCCAAGTATATCGTCTTTCTGCCTGAAATCCTCAAGCACTTGGAAGTCGGTGGAGTGGTGGTCTTGGATGATATTTTCCAAGGAGGAGATGTTGCCAAGGATATCATGGAAGTCCGTCGTGGTCAACGAACCATTTACCGTGGTTTGCAAAGACTTTTCGACGCAACTTTGGACAATCCAGGTCTAACAGCAACTCTAGTTCCACTTGGAGACGGCATTCTCATGCTGAGAAAAAATGTGGCAGATGTGCAGCTTCCTGAGAGTGAATGATTTTTAGAAAAATTTAAGACAATTTAGTAAAATAGAGAAGGTAACTTACCATAAAAGGAGTAAACATGAAGAAAAAACTATTGGCAGGAGCCATTACATTATTATCTGTAGCGACTTTGGCTGCTTGTTCAAAAAGTTCTGAAGGGGCTGACCTCATCAGCATGAAGGGTGATGTCGTCACTGAACACCAATTTTATGAACAAGTCAAAAATAACCCAACTGCGCAACAAGTTTTGCTTAATATGGCCATTGAAAAAGTTTTTGAAAAACAATATGGTTCAGAAGTGACTGACAAAGAGGTGGATGATGCTGTTGCTGAAGAGCAGAAGAAATACGGTGACAGTTATCAAAATGTTCTTTCACGTGCGGGTATGACTCCTGAGACTCGTAAAGCTCAAATTCGCACAAGTAAGTTGGTAGAATTGGCAGTTAAGAAAGCTGCTGAGAGCGAGTTAACAGACGAAGCTTACCAAAAAGCTTTTGAGTCTTATACACCAGATGTGACAGCTCAGATCATCCGTATGGATAATGAAGACAAGGCCAAAGAAGTTCTTGAAAAAGCAAAAGCAGCAGGAGCTGATTTTGCTCAGTTGGCAAAAGACAACTCAAATGATGACAAGACAAAAGAAAATGGTGGCGAAATCACTTTTGACTCTGCTTCAACAGAACTTCCAGAACAAGTCAAGAAGGCGGCCTTTGCCTTGGATGTGAATGGTATCTCTGATGTTATCACAGCGACTGGAACACAAGCCTACAGTACCCAATACTACATTATTAAGCTAACCAAGAAAACAGAAAAATCATCAAACCTAGATGACTACAAAGAAAAATTGAAAACGGTCATCCTAGCTCAGAAACAAAACGATTCATCTTTCGTTCAGAGCGTTATCGGAAAAGAATTCCAAGCTGCCAATATTAAAGTGAAAGATCCTGTTTTCCAAAATATCTTTGCCCAATACGTTGGTGGTGCAGACTCAAACTCAAGCAGTAGCTCATCAGCAGAATAAAAAAGAAAATACAAACTTCGTCTTGAAGTTTGTATTTTTTAGCAATCAGTTTCGTTCAAATAGCAAAATTCGAAGGATTGGAGGATAAGAGTTTTTTTCTTTCTGAAAAAATGGTATAATAGCAATCAAAACTAGAAAATAAAACGGAATTAGGAACAGTTTTCTCTGTTTCTATTAGAGTGGTGACATATGAAAATTAGTAAAAGGCACCTATTGAACTATTCCATTTTGATTCCTTACCTCCTTTTATCGATTTTGGGTCTAATTGTTGTTTACTCAACGACGAGTGCTACCTTGATCCAAGAAGGGAAAAGCGCTCTTCAGTTAGCTCGGAACCAAGGAATGTTTTGGGTAGTTAGTTTGGTTTTGATTGCCTTAATTTATAAACTGAAACTTGGTTTTTTAAGAAATGAACGCTTGATTTTTATCGTTATGTTTGTAGAGATGATTCTTCTAGCTTTGGCTCGGCTAATTGGAACACCAGTCAATGGTGCCTACGGTTGGATTTCTGTAGGACCTGTAACGATTCAGCCTGCAGAGTATCTTAAGATTATCATTATTTGGTACCTAGCCCATCGATTCTCAAAACAGCAAGATGAGATAGCTGTTTACGACTTCCAAGTCTTGACTCAGAATCAGTGGTTACCTCGAGCTTTTAACGACTGGCGTTTCGTTTTACTGGTTTTGATTGGTAGTTTGGGAATTTTTCCTGACTTGGGAAATGCGACCATTCTGGTCTTGGTGTCGCTGCTTATGTACACAGTTAGTGGAATTGCCTATCGTTGGTTCTCGACTATTCTAGCTCTCTTGGCAGGGAGTTCAATGTTAGTCTTGTCTGTCATTCGCTTTGTTGGGGTTGAAAAGTTCTCTCAAATTCCGGTGTTTGGCTACGTTGCCAAACGTTTCAGTGCCTTCTTTAATCCTTTTAATGACTTGGCAGGCGCAGGACACCAGCTTGCAAATTCCTACTATGCCATGGTGAATGGTGGCTGGTTTGGACTTGGATTAGGAAATTCCATCGAAAAGCGTGGTTATTTGCCAGAAGCTCACACAGATTTCGTCTTTTCGATCGTCATCGAGGAGTTTGGATTTGTAGGAGCGAGTATGATTTTGGCACTCCTCTTCTTCTTGATTTTGCGAATCATCTTGGTTGGTATTCGAGCTAAGGATCCCTTTAACTCTATGGTTGCTATCGGTGTCGGGGGGATGATTCTGGTTCAGGTCTTTGTCAATATTGGTGGGATTTCTGGATTGATCCCTTCTACAGGGGTAACCTTCCCCTTCCTTTCACAAGGGGGAAATAGTCTCCTAGTCTTATCTGTAGCCATTGCCTTTGTATTAAATATAGATGCTAGTGAAAAACGTGCCAAACTTATCAGAGAATATGAAGGTCAAACCTCTGAGATGCTGTAAGGGTTGTATGGAAAGGAAAGTTTATGTCACTTCAAAAATTAGAAAACTATAGCAATAAAGCCGTCGTTCAAGAAGAAGTCTTGATTTTGACAGAGCTGTTAGAAGACATCACTAAAAATATGCTAGCGCCAGAGACTTTTGATAAAATCATGCAGTTGAAGGACTTGTCTACAAGCGAGAATTATCAAGGGCTCAATGACCTAGTGACCAGTCTTTCGAATGAAGAAATGATTTACATTTCTCGCTATTTCTCCATCCTTCCGCTTTTGATTAATATCTCTGAGGATGTGGACTTAGCCTATGAGATCAATCACCAAAATAATGTGGATCAAGACTATCTAGGAAAACTGTCAACAACCATTAAGATGGTGGCTGAAAAAGAAAATGCGGCTGCAATTTTGGAGCAGCTGAATGTAGTTCCAGTTTTGACGGCCCATCCGACGCAAGTTCAACGTAAGAGTATGCTGGATTTAACCAATCATATCCATACACTCTTACGGAAGTACCGTGATGTCAAACTAGGCTTGATTAATAAAGAAAAATGGCATACAGATCTCCGTCGTTATATTGAAATTATCATGCAAACGGACATGATTCGTGAGAAGAAATTGAAGGTAACCAACGAAATCACTAACGTGATGGAGTACTACCAAAGTTCTTTCCTGAATGCTGTTCCACGTTTGACAGCTGAGTATAAAAAATTGGCTAAAGAACAAGGTATCGAGCTCCAACATCCAAAACCAATTACTATGGGGATGTGGATCGGAGGAGACCGTGATGGAAATCCTTTCGTAACAGCGGAAACCCTCAACAAATCAGCCTTGACTCAGTGCGAAGTCATCATGAACTACTACGACGAGAAGATTTATAACCTCTATCGTGAATTTTCACTTTCAACCAGCATCGTGAATGTCAGCGACAAGGTTCGTGAGATGGCGCTGAAGTCACAAGATAACTCCATTTATCGCGAAAAAGAACTCTATCGTCGTGCTCTTTTTGATATCCAAGCTAAGATGCAGGCAACCAAGGCTTATTTGATTGAAGACAAGGATCTTCAGCCAAGATATGCCACTGCGGATGAATTCTATCAAGATTTGTTGGCTATTCGCGATTCTCTCCTTGAGAACAAAGGAGAATACCTGATTTCAGGAGAATTTGTCGAGTTGATGCAGGCAGTTGAAATCTTTGGCTTCTACCTTGCTTCTATCGATATGCGCCAAGACTCTAGTGTTCATGAAGCCTGTGTAGCAGAATTGCTTGCATCTGCTGGTATCAATGATCACTATAGCGATCTATCTGAAGACGAAAAATGTACTCTCCTATTAAAAGAGTTGGAAGAAGACCCTCGTATCCTCTCAGCGACTCATGCTGAAAAGTCAGAACTGCTTGAAAAAGAACTGTCTATCTTTAAAGCTGCTCGCAAGTTGAAGGATAAACTGGGTGAAAATGTCATTCGTCAAACGATTATCTCTCATGCAACTAGCGTGTCTGATATGCTCGAATTAGCCATTATGCTCAAGGAAGTCGGCTTGGTAGATGCTCAAAAAGCCCGCGTTCAGATTGTTCCCCTCTTTGAAACGATTGAAGACTTGGATCACTCGGAAGAAACCATGAGAAGATATTTCTCTCTTCCTTTGGCTAAAAAATGGATTGCTTCAAAGGACAACTACCAAGAAATCATGCTTGGCTACTCTGATAGTAACAAGGACGGTGGTTACCTGTCATCGTGTTGGACCCTCTATAAAGCGCAACAACAACTAACTGCTATCGGTGATGAATTTGGTGTTAAAGTTACCTTCTTCCATGGTCGTGGTGGTACCGTGGGCCGTGGTGGTGGTCCAACTTATGAAGCCATTACATCTCAACCGCTCAAGTCTATCAAGGACCGCATCCGTTTGACTGAGCAGGGAGAAGTGATTGGAAACAAATACGGAAACAAAGACGCTGCTTATTATAACCTTGAAATGTTGGTTTCTGCAGCCATTAACCGTATGATTACCAAGAAGAAGAGCGATACTAATACGTCAAATCGTTACGAAGCTATCATGGATCAAGTGGTGGACCGTAGCTACGATATCTACCGTGATTTGGTCTTTGGAAATGAACATTTCTATGACTATTTCTTCGAGTCAAGCCCAATCAAAGCTATTTCAAGCTTTAACATCGGTTCGCGTCCAGCAGCTCGTAAGACCATCACTGAAATCGGCGGTTTGCGTGCTATCCCTTGGGTCTTTTCATGGTCACAAAGTCGTGTCATGTTTCCTGGATGGTATGGCGTGGGTTCAAGCTTCAAAGAATTTATTGATCAAGATCCTGATAATATTGAGATCCTTCGTGATATGTACCAAAACTGGCCTTTCTTCCAATCTTTGCTTTCCAATGTGGACATGGTCTTGTCTAAGTCTAACATGAACATTGCTTTTGAATATGCCAAGCTCTGTGAAGACGAAGAAGTACAAGCCATCTATTACACCATTTTAGATGAATGGCAGTTGACCAAGGACGTTATTTTAGCTATTGAAGGCTATGACGAACTCTTGGCTGAAAACTCTTACCTAAAAGACAGTCTAAACTATCGTATGCCTTACTTTAATATCCTTAACTACATCCAGTTGGAGTTGATTAAACGTCAACGTCGTGGTGAGTTGTCAACAGACGAAGAAAGATTGATTCATACAACCATTAACGGTATTGCAACAGGTTTGCGTAATTCAGGCTGATATTCTACAAACTTCCTCTTTTATAAAGGGGAAGTTTTTGAATAGTTTAAAAAATTCTAAAAATAGTCTTGACAAGTAATTGAAAAATGATATAATTTAAACATTCAGAAAGTAATCATTGAAGTTTTTTAGAGAGTCTGTGGTTGGTGGAAACAGATAAATGAAAGTGATGAAAATTGGGCTGAATGTTTTTAAGAATTTGAAATCATAAAAATTCGGTGAGCACACCTTACAGTGCAACTCGTTATTGCGAGAAAGAGCGATAGGGATAATCCCTATAATTGAGGTGGCACCGCGCATCGACGTCCTCACACAAGTTTTTTGTGTGAGGACTTTTTCTATGGGGAGGAAAGATATTGGAATTTAAACGATGGCGTCGCTTGTTTTGAGTGAAAAGAGTATAGTACAAGTGATTTAAAGGAGAAAAATATGAAGAATAAACGTTTAATTGGAATTATCGCTGGATTAGCAGTATTGGTAGTGGCTAGCTTGATTTATTCATCAATGAATAAGCCTGCAGCTAAGGAAGAGCAAAAGGTTGCTAAGGTTGGTGTCCTTCAATTTGTTAGTCACCCATCCTTGGACTTGATTTACCAAGGGATTCAAGATGGACTAGCTGAAGAAGGATATAAGGGCGACCAGGTAAAAATCGACTTTATGAACTCTGAAGGCGATCAGAGCAAGGTTGCAACCATGAGTAAGCAGTTAGTAGCAAATGGAAACGATGTTGTTGTTGGGATTGCGACACCAGCGGCTCAAGGTTTAGCTAGTGCTACAAAAGACCTACCTGTTATCATGGCTGCTATTACAGACCCAATCGGTGCTAACTTGGTCAAAGATTTGAAAAAACCAGGTGGCAACATCACGGGGGTATCAGACCACAACCCTGCTGAACAACAAGTAGAATTGATAAAAACCCTCACACCAAATGTCAAAACAATCGGAGCTCTTTACTCAAGTAGCGAAGATAACTCAAAAACACAGGTAGAAGAATTCAAGGCTTATGCTGAAAAAGCAGGTTTGACAGTCGAAACCTTTGCCGTTCCTTCGACTAACGAAATTGCTTCAACCGTTAATGTTATGACCAGCAAGGTCGACGCTATCTGGGTTCCAATTGACAACACCATCGCATCAGCCTTCCCAACAGTTGTATCAAGCAACCAAACAGCTAAAAAACCAATCTACCCAAGCGCAACTGCCATGGTAGAAGCAGGAGGTCTGGCATCTGTAGTAGTTGACCAACACGATCTTGGAGTGGCTACTGGTAAAATGATTGCCAAAGTATTGAAAGGTGAAAAACCAGCTGATACGCCAGTTAATGTCTTCTCAACTGGTAAGTCAGTGATTAACAAAAAACTAGCGCAGGAACTTGGTATCACCATTCCTGAGTCCGTTCTAAAAGAAGCAGGACAAGTGATTGAATAAAGATAAAGGAGGAGTTGGGGACATCTCCTCCCATTTTTACTAAAGAAAGAAATGAGTGAAAGATTATGATAGTATCCATTATTTCTCAGGGGATGGTCTGGGCGATTTTAGGTTTGGGAATCTTTATGACTTTTCGAATTTTGAATTTCCCTGATATGACTACTGAGGGCTCTTTTCCTCTTGGGGGAGCAGTAGCTGTAACCTTGATAACACAGGGAGTCAATCCGTTTTTAGCAACCTTAGCTGCAGTAGGGGCGGGCTGTCTAGCTGGAATGGCGACAGGTCTCTTATATACCAAAGGAAAAATCCCAACCCTCTTATCAGGGATTCTGGTCATGACTTCCTGCCATTCCATCATGCTCATGATTATGGGACGTGCCAATCTGGGGCTTCTTGGAACCAAGCAAATTCAGGATGTCTTGCCTTTTGATTCAGACCTTAACCAACTTCTGACTGGATTAATCTTTGTAGCTCTTGTTATTGGCCTTATGCTCTTTTTCCTTGATACTAAACTAGGTCAGGCCTACATCGCTACAGGTGATAATCCTGATATGGCTCGTAGTTTTGGAATTCATACTGGTCGTATGGAACTCATGGGCTTGGTTCTCTCAAATGGGATTATCGCGCTTGCAGGGGCCTTAATCGCTCAACAAGAAGGATATGCAGATGTTTCTAGAGGAATCGGAGTGATTGTCGTAGGGCTTGCTAGCTTGATTATTGGTGAGGTTTTGTTCAAGAGTTTGACCTTGGCAGAGCGACTCATGACCATCGTAGTAGGGTCTATCGCTTATCAGTTCCTCGTTTGGGGAGTGATTGCTCTTGGATTTAATACAAGTTATCTTCGTTTGTACAGCGCCTTGATTTTGGCAGTTTGCCTTATGATTCCAACCTTCAAAAGCAAATACTTGAAAGGAGTCAAGTTTAGCAAATGACAGCAATTGTAGAATTAAAAAATGCTACCAAAGTCATCACGAATGGCTTTGATGAGGAAAAAATCATTCTGAATGATGTTTCTCTTGAAATTTTCGAACATGATTTCATTACTATCCTAGGTGGAAATGGAGCAGGGAAGTCAACGCTTTTTAACACTATTGCAGGTACCTTACCTTTAACAAGTGGAAGTATCCGTATCATGGGCGAGGACGTGACGCATTTTTCACCTGAAAAGCGGGCTAAGTACTTGTCTCGTGTCTTTCAGGATCCTAAGATGGGTACGGCTCCCCGTATGACGGTGGCGGAAAATCTCTTGATCGCCAAGTTTCGTGGTGAGAAGAGAGGACTCCTTCCTAGGAGACTTTCAAGCCATAGAGAAGAATTTCAAGCCACCATTGAAAAAGTGGGAAATGGTCTTGAAAAACATCTAGATACTCCGATTGAGTTTCTATCAGGCGGTCAACGCCAGGCCTTGAGTCTCTTGATGGCAACCTTGAAACGACCTGAGTTGCTCTTGTTGGATGAACACACAGCAGCCCTTGACCCAAAAACAAGTGTTGCCTTGATGGAGTTAACAGATGACTTTGTCAGCAAGGACCATCTAACAGCCTTAATGATTACCCATCATATGGAGGATGCACTGAAGTATGGAAATCGTCTGATAGTCATGAAGGAAGGCCGTATCATCCAAGACCTCAATAAAGAAGAAAAAGCTAAGATGAAAATCTCAGACTACTATCAATTATTTGAATAGATGAGTTAAATAATCATCAAAAAATAGTGAAGATTAACTTAGAAACATGCAGATGTTTCTAGTTTTTTTAGTTTCATAATTAGATGAATTGGTGCACTTGTCCAAGTTGCTTCATTTTATAGTATAATAAGTATTAGCATGGAGTATAAATATAAGATTATTCCTAGACTCTTTAAGATTAAAGAGTTGAGAAAGTGATAGAATGTCATCTTTTAAAGTGGTAAACCAAAAATTTTTCAGAACCATTCAAGATAGAATTTAAAATCAGCTATTCTAGACATAGAATTCGTCAATTCTCAGAGTTTTTGACAGTTCGAGCTATCGAATGGTTTAAAAATTAAAAAAGTAGCAGTTCAAACACTTCGAAGACTTCTAAAACTTTTATATTATGATAATTCTAAACCTAGATTTAAAAGGATATTCATGCAAATTAACGAATCGATAGGTTTGATTGCCCAAATCTAAGAATATTGAAGCAGTCAAAGAATAATGAATACAATCTATAAGTGACCTTCAGCTTATCCAAGATTTAAGTAAGGAAAAAGGTAGATGAAAAAAATTTTAAAAATCGTACTCATAACTTTATTAGTTTTTCTAACTTTGTTTGGTCTATATCGTGTCTATCAAAAGAATTATTATAAGGGAGTGTATGAATCTTTAAGCAATGTTTTTTTAGAAATGAACTATGCAGAGATAAATAGTGGTGTTTTACCTGGACTTGCTGATTTTAGTAAAGCCGTTGACGGAAGTCAATCGTTTAGAGATCCAGACTGGATAATTCCTATAGGACTTGATGCAGGCTTGTCTGAAAATGAAAGTTTAAAAGTGATTGTAGGTTTTGAAGAAACTTTTATTATTGAATACCAGCAACTATTATCTGATGGGAGATATCTATTTATTAGATACAATTATAAGAATAAAAATCTTAACCAAACTATCGAAATTTCGGATTCCAAAAGTTCACTAGCATACTACTTAGCTGGGTATAATATAAGAAATAAGGATAGTGGGGAGATAAATTTGGAGTCGTATTTTAAGAGAGCGGGCACTGTGGACAAACCCAATTTTTACTTAACTAATCCAAACGAAGTACTAGAGTATTTAAAGCCTTATGGGATTGATGAAGCTTGGATTAAAGAAAAATCCCACTTCATGCTCTATGATGTCGTTCTAGAACGCTGGTTTAAAAATGGTAGTCAACGTTACTCGGTTGATAATCTTGGGGATGTAGAGATTGTGCCACTAAGTTTTTCTGAATAGGATGGAGCCGACTCAAACTTATTTTTCCTATACTTTTAAGAAAATATCAAAATCAAGGATATCTAGGATAATAATAAGTCATTCAAAGTGAAAAAAATTCAATAAAACATATTGTTTATGGAGGTAAAAAATGACTTACACACAAGAAGATTTTCAGGAATGGATTTTTCAGATTGGATTTAAGATGGACTATTTTACTAGGGAGTTTGCTGAGGAACAAGGCCTTCATTTAGACTATAGCATGCAGTCTTTGGATGATTTGGAGGCTTGGATCTTGGCTCACTACGATGACCACCATGCTTTGATAGCAGACCGAAAGATGTTGGATTATTTGACCGTTTATATCGGTGAAACCTTCCGTAAGCACCTAGGAGGTAAATGGTTTATTGACCTTAAAAATAAAAAGAACGCCTATTATTCTATGCCTGTATTGACTGATCCATCCTATAGAGGAGTGGTATACAAAGCACCATTGACTTATGCAACGGCTTGCATTAGTAGAAAAGATGGTCAGTATATTAGCAGGATATTGAAAAATAACCTCGAAAATCAAGTGAAATAGTCTTTAATTTCTTTGCAAAGAGTAGAAAATTTGCTCAGAAGATACAGTTTTTCATGATAGCTGGAAACTTATGAAATAGTCTCATGCAAAAGGTATGAAATGGTTTACTTTTTTTCAGAAATACAGTATACTATATAAAGTAAACTGTGATAAAATGGAGGTATTGTCTATGGTTGACAAGAGAGTCATCGAAGAGATCAAAAACAATACCAACATTGTGGAAGTCATAGGCGACGTGATTTCTTTACAAAAGGCTGGACGGAACTATTTAGGGCTCTGTCCTTTTCATGGTGAGAAGACCCCTTCTTTCAACGTTGTGGAAGACAAGCAGTTTTATCACTGTTTCGGATGTGGTCGTTCAGGAGATGTCTTTAAGTTCATCGAAGAGTACCAAGGTGTGTCCTTTATGGAAGCTGTTCAGCTCTTAGGGGAGCGAGTCGGTATTCAACTAGCCATGCCTGTCCAGTCTCGTCCTCAACAGGTTTCGCCTCATCAAGCTTTATATGATATGCATGAAGAAGCTGCCCGCTTTTACCATGCAATTCTCATGACGACTAAGATGGGAGAAGAAGCAAGGGCTTATCTTTACAAACGTGGATTGACGGATGATGTTCTGAAGCACTTCCAGATTGGACTGGCTCCAGCAGAGAGAACCTATCTCTACCAACGTTTATCTGACAAGTTTGAGGAAAAGGATTTATTGGATTCGGGCTTGTTTTACTTGTCAGATGGCAATCAGTTTTATGATACTTTTTTCGGACGTATCATCTTTCCTTTGACCAATGACAAGGGGCAGGTTATTGCTTTTTCAGGTCGTATCTGGCAAGAAACGGATAGTCAGACTGCCAAGTACAAAAATAGTCGCTCGACCGCAATTTTTAACAAGAGTTACGAATTGTATCATTTGGACAAGGCAAAAAAGGGAACAGGTAAGATTACAGAGCTCTATCTGATGGAAGGCTTCATGGATGTTATCGCGGCCTACCGTGCTGGTATAGAAAATGCTGTAGCTTCTATGGGGACAGCCTTAAGTAAGGAGCATGTTGACCACCTCAAACGCTTCACCAAAAAAATTGTTCTCAGCTACGATGGTGACAAGGCAGGACAGGCAGCAACAGCCAAAGCTCTGGAGGAGTTAAAAGACTTTTCAGTGGAAGTTGTCCGAGTACCTGATGCCATGGACCCAGATGAGTATTTACAAAAGAATTCTCCTGAAGATCTGGCCTACCTCTTAACCAAGACTCGGATTAGTCCCATAGAGTTCTATATTCACCAGCTTAAGCCAGAAAATAGTGATAACTTGCAAGCGCAAATCGAGTTCATTGAAAAGATTGCGCCCTTAATCGCCAAAGAAAAGTCGATCACTGCCCAGAATTCTTACATCCACATTCTGGCGGATAACCTACCTTCCTTTGATTACCAGCAGGTAGAACAGATTGTAAATGAAAGCCGGATTGTTCAAAGGCAGGAGAGGGTCAGGGAGCAACCTACACCAGTAGCGATTAGTTTACCTGTGACGCGTCAACTGACAGCAGTTATGAGAGCAGAGGCTCATCTCCTTTATAGGATGGCAGAGAATCCAGTTGTTTTAAATGACTACCGATTAAGAGAAGATTTTTTCTTTGATACCCCAGAATTTCAGATTCTTTACGAATTATTAAATGTAGAGGGAGAAATCGGATCAGAGGAACTTTCTCATCAGACTCCTGAGGTTGAAAATGCTTGGTACCATGTGCTTAGCTTGGATTTGCCAGCAGAGATGTCGCCTCAAGAACTTTCTGAAGTTGAAGCGACTCGTAACCGTGCTCTCCTCAGCAAGGACAATTTAAGGATTAAAAAGAAAGTGCAGGAAGCTAGTCATGTAGGAGATACAGACACAGCCTTGGAAGAATTGCAACGATTGATTTCCCAAAAGAGAAGAATGGAGTAATAATGGCAACAAAACAAAAAGAAGTAACCACATTTGATGTGCAAGTAGCAGACTTTATCCGTAACCACAAAAAAACAGGAACAGCAACAGACGACGAAATCAATTCAAGTCTGGTGATTCCTTTTACCCTAGATGCAGACGGTATTGAAGACCTTTTGCAACGGATTCAGGATGCTGGAATTTCTATCACAGATAACGAAGGAAATCCAAGTGCACGTGTCCTTAGTACAGAAGAAGAGCCAGAACTCAGTGATGAGGACTTGATTGGCTCAACTTCAGCCAAGGTTAATGATCCAGTCCGTATGTATTTGAAGGAAATCGGGGTTGTTCCTCTCTTGACCAACGAAGAGGAAAAAGAATTGGCCCTTGCGGTTGAAGCTGGTGATATCGAAGCTAAACAACGTCTTGCAGAGGCCAACCTTCGTTTGGTGGTTTCTATCGCTAAGCGCTACGTAGGGCGTGGCATGCAGTTTCTTGACTTGATTCAAGAAGGAAACATGGGCTTGATGAAGGCAGTGGACAAGTTTGACTATTCAAAAGGCTTCAAGTTTTCTACGTATGCAACCTGGTGGATTCGTCAGGCGATCACTCGTGCCATCGCTGATCAGGCTCGTACCATTCGTATCCCGGTTCACATGGTAGAAACCATTAACAAACTCGTCCGTGAACAGCGTAACCTCCTTCAAGAATTGGGTCAAGATCCGACTCCTGAACAAATCGCTGAGCGTATGGATATGACACCTGACAAGGTCCGTGAAATCTTGAAAATCGCCCAAGAGCCAGTATCACTTGAAACACCGATTGGTGAAGAGGACGATAGCCATCTTGGGGACTTTATCGAAGACGAAGTGATTGAAAATCCAGTAGACTACACAACTCGAATCGTTTTGCGCGAGCAGTTGGATGAAGTCTTGGATACTCTCACAGACCGTGAAGAAAACGTCTTGCGCTTGCGCTTTGGACTGGACGATGGGAAAATGCGCACCCTTGAAGATGTTGGGAAAGTCTTTAACGTAACTCGTGAACGTATCCGTCAGATCGAGGCCAAGGCTTTGAGAAAATTACGTCAACCAAGTCGCAGTAAACCGCTTCGTGATTTTATTGAAGATTAGAGTGAGGATGAATATGGCTTATACAGAAGAGCAAATTGAAACGATTAAAACTCGTGTTTTGACTGCCTTGGAAGAGGTCATCGACCCTGAGTTGGGAATTGATATTGTCAACCTAGGTTTGATTTATGAAATTCGTTTTGATGGTGAGACAGGTCACACTGAAATTGATATGACCTTGACAACTATGGGCTGTCCACTGGCTGACCTCTTAACAGACCAGATACATGATGCGATGACAGATGTGCCTGAAGTAACCAATACCGAAGTTAAATTGGTCTGGTATCCAGCTTGGACGGTTGAAAAAATGAGTCGCTATGCACGTATCGCCCTAGGAATTAAATAAAGACTAAGAAAAATGTGAGAGACGATTGGAAAATGAGGAAATCTCCTTCTTTTTCCTCTGGTCTCTCTTTCTTTTGCTGATTTTCTGGAAATAAAATGGTATAATGAAAGGTATGGAAAACGAAAAATTGCGTATTAATATGCTAAGTTCAAGTGAAAAAGTGGCTGGTCAAGGGGTGTCAGGAGCCTACCGCGAGTTGGTACGTCTCCTACATCGTGATGCCCAAGATCAGTTAATTGTTACGGAAAATCTTCCTGTTGAGGCAGATGTAACCCACTTTCATACCATTGATTTCCCTTATTATTTATCTACATTCCAAAAGAAGCGATCTGGGAGAAAAATTGGCTATGTGCATTTTTTGCCTGATACGCTTGAAGGAAGTTTGAAAATTCCATTTTTCTTAAAGGGAATTATCAAGCGCTATGTTTTTTCATTTTACAACAGAATGGAACACCTAGTGGTGGTCAATCCCATGTTTATCGAGGATTTGGTGGCAGCTGGTATTCCACGTGAAAAAGTAACTTATATTCCAAATTTTGTAAATAAGGAAAAATGGCATCCACTGCCAGCTGACCAAGTAGCAAAACTTCGTCAGGAAATGGATTTAGCTGAGGATCAGTTTGTTGTTGTCGGTGCAGGTCAGGTTCAGAAACGTAAAGGAATTGATGACTTTATCCGCCTTGCGGAGGAATTGCCAGAAATTACCTTTATCTGGGCTGGTGGTTTTTCATTTGGCGGGATGACAGATGGTTATGAACGCTATAAAAAAATCATGGACAATCCACCTAAAAATCTAATTTTTCCAGGTATTGTTCCTCCAGAACGAATGCGAGAGCTCTATGCTTTAGCGGATCTCTTCTTGCTACCAAGTTACAATGAATTATTCCCTATGACTATCTTAGAGGCAGCTAGTTGTGAAGCACCGATTATGTTGAGGGATTTAGATCTATACAAGGTCATTCTCGAAGGGAATTATCGTGCTACAAGTGATGTTTCAGAGATGAGAGAAGCCATTCTTGAATACAAAGATCATCCTGGAAAGTTGAAAAACTTGAAAGAAAAAGCTAGAGAGATTTCTAAAGAGTATTCCGAGGAGCATTTATTGGAAATCTGGTTGAAGTTCTATCGGGAGCAGGCGGCTCTAGGCAAAAAGTGAGGTAATCTATGCGAATTGGTTTATTTACTGACACCTATTTCCCTCAAGTTTCTGGGGTTGCGACCAGTATTCGAACCTTGAAGACAGAACTTGAAAAGCAAGGGCATGCAGTTTTTATCTTTACAACTACCGATAAAGACGTGAACCGATACGAGGATTGGCAAATTATTCGCATTCCGAGTGTCCCTTTCTTTGCATTTAAAGATCGACGATTTGCCTATCGTGGTTTTACAAAGGCGCTTGAGATTGCCAAACAGTATCAGCTAGATATCATTCATACACAAACAGAGTTTTCACTAGGTTTACTAGGGATTTGGATTGCGAGAGAATTGAAAATTCCTGTTATCCATACCTACCATACCCAGTATGAAGACTATGTACATTACATTGCTAAGGGTATGCTGATTCGGCCGAGTATGGTAAAATATCTGGTGCGTGGCTTCCTTCATGATGTAGATGGCGTGATTTGCCCTAGTGAGATTGTTCGGGACCTTTTATCTAAATACAAAGTCAAAGTTGAAAAGCGTGTTATCCCAACTGGAATTGAGCTAGCTAAGTTTGAACGACCTGAGATCAAAGAGGAAAACTTACAAGAACTCCGTTCGAAGTTAGGTATTCAGGAAGGCGAGAAAATGTTACTGAGTCTTTCTCGTATCTCCTTTGAGAAAAATATCCAAGCGGTCCTAGCCGCCTTTGCGGAGGTTTTGAAAGAAGAAAACAAGGTGAAGCTGGTTGTTGCTGGTGACGGTCCTTATCTGGACAGTCTGAAAGAACAAGCAGTCCAGTTGCAAATTCAAGATCAGGTGATTTTTACTGGTATGATCGCTCCAAGTGAAACAGCCTTGTACTATAAGGCGGCAGATTTCTTTATCTCTGCATCCACTAGTGAAACCCAAGGCCTGACTTATCTAGAGAGTCTAGCCAGTGGAACGCCTGTCATCGCTCATGGTAATCCTTATCTGGATAATCTGATCAGTGACAAAATGTTTGGAACCCTCTACTATGGAGAACAGGACCTTGCTGGTGCAATATTGGAGGCCTTGATCGCCACTCCAGATATGGATGAGCAGAAGTTAGCTGACAAGTTGTATGAGATTTCTGCTGAGAATTTTGGGAAACGAGTCCATGAGTTTTATCTCGATGCCATTATTTCGAATAAATTTGAGCAGGAACTACGTGGCGACGAACCCATGACACAGCGATTCTTAAAAACTATTTTGTACCTACCTCAGCAGGCTGTTTCAACCCCAGTTAAAGAGTCCAAACGAATATTAAAGGCTTCTAAAAAGCAGTTGTCTAGCATCCGGGATTACTGGAGAGATTAGTAAAAATATAGGAGAATAAAAGATGGCGAAAAAATTTATGAGAAGTGGAAGAGACCAAAAAATTGGTGGCGTTTGTGCAGGAGTAGCCCACTATTTTGATATTGATCCCACCATTGTTCGTGTGATTTGGGGTGTTCTTGCTTTTTGTTATGGGGCAGGGATACTTGCTTACTTGATTTTATGGGTAATTGCACCTGTTTCTAGCGAATATTAAAAGAAAATCGGAATAGAACAAAGAGAAATAAAAAGGAGTCCAGATGGCTTTTGGAGATAATGGAAAACGTAAAAAAACAATGTTTGAAAAAGTAACGCTTTTTGTCGTGCTAATTATGTTGTTTGTAACCCTTGCTGGTATCTTTGCGACAGCACTTGGAGCTTTTAGCAGATTCTAAGCAAGTTGCTAAGATAGAAACAATAACTAATGACTGGGTTCTCCCCAGCCTTTTTAAAGTGAGAAGAAAATATGAGTATGTTTTTAGATACAGCCAAGATTAAGGTCAAGGCTGGTAATGGTGGCGATGGTATGGTTGCCTTTCGTCGTGAAAAATATGTCCCGAATGGCGGTCCTTGGGGTGGTGATGGCGGACGTGGAGGTAACGTTGTTTTCGTTGTAGACGAAGGCTTGCGTACCTTGATGGATTTCCGCTATAACCGTCATTTCAAGGCTGATTCCGGTGAAAAAGGAATGACCAAAGGAATGCATGGGCGTGGTGCAGAAGACCTTCGTGTTCGTGTACCACAAGGAACGACTGTACGTGATGCTGAGACAGGAAAAGTCATTACAGACTTGATTGAGCATGGCCAAGAATTTATCGTGGCACATGGCGGTCGTGGTGGTCGTGGAAATATCCGTTTTGCCACGCCAAAAAATCCTGCACCTGAAATCTCTGAGAATGGAGAGCCGGGTCAGGAACGTGAGTTGCAACTAGAATTAAAGATCTTAGCGGATGTCGGTTTGGTCGGTTTTCCATCTGTCGGGAAGTCAACTTTGCTTAGTGTCATTACTTCAGCCAAACCAAAAATCGGTGCCTACCACTTTACGACAATTGTCCCAAATCTGGGCATGGTTCGTACGCAGTCAGGTGAATCCTTTGCCGTGGCGGATCTTCCTGGTTTGATTGAGGGAGCTAGCCAGGGTGTCGGCTTGGGGACTCAGTTCCTTCGTCATATTGAACGCACTCGAGTCATCCTTCATATCGTCGATATGTCGGCTAGCGAAGGGCGTGATCCTTATGAAGATTACCTTGCTATCAATAAAGAATTGGAATCCTACAACCTTCGTCTTATGGAGCGTCCGCAGATCATCGTAGCCAACAAGATGGACATGCCTGAAAGTCAGGAAAATCTTGAAGCCTTCAAGAAGAAATTGGCAGCAGACTACGACGAGTTTGAAGAACTACCAGCCATCTTCCCTATTTCTGGATTAACCAAGCAAGGGTTAGCAACTCTTTTGGATGCGACAGCTGAATTGTTAGATAAGACTCCAGAGTTCTTGCTCTATGACGAGTCTGATATGGAAGAAGAAGCTTACTATGGCTTTGACGAGGAAGAAAAGGCCTTTGAGATTAGCCGCGATGATGATGCTACATGGGTACTTTCTGGTGAAAAACTCATGAAACTCTTTAACATGACCAACTTTGATCGTGATGAGTCTGTCATGAAGTTTGCTCGTCAGTTACGTGGTATGGGGGTTGACGAAGCCCTTCGTGCGCGTGGAGCCAAGGATGGAGACTTGGTACGCATCGGTAAATTTGAGTTTGAATTTGTAGACTAGGAGACAGATATGGGAGATAAACCGATATCATTCCGAGATGCAGACGGAAATTTTGTTTCTGCAGCAGATGTATGGAATGAAAAGAAACTAGAAGAATTGTTTAATCGTCTCAATCCCAAACGTGCTCTTAGATTGGCACGAGAAAAAAAAGTCAATGAGAAGGCTGATAAAGAAGAAAAGTAGCCTATCGACATTGATAAAACAGAACCCCGTGATTGGATTCATCACGGGGGATTTTTTAGTCATTGAAGAAAAAAGGTGGCGCAAATTTTTTAAGAATTTCAAAGCAAGTTTGTGCTTCTTCAGCATTTTCACAGATAAGAAGGCAGACATCATCACCACATACGGTAGCAATGATTTGTTTAAAATCGAGTGCATCAAGAACAGCTCCAAACGATTGGGCAAGACCTGGCAAGGTTTTAAGGACTACCTGATGCTGGACAGGGCGTAGCATGACCAAGCCATCTTCCATATAGTTTTCTAAGCGTTTTTCCCATTTGGAGATGGAACCAGTATTTAAAACGTAGTAAGAATGATCTTCTTCGCGAACTTTTGAGAGGTTCATGGTTTTGATATCGCGTGATAGAGTGGCCTGTGTGACTTGAATATCATTTTCAGCTAGTAAGGCCTGCAACTCTGCCTGTGTATGAATCTTATTTTTGGCTACAAGCGCACGGATGAGTTGGTGTCTATGTTCAGATTTATTCATAAAGAGCTGCCTCCTTTTATGAGGGGATAGTGATAGTGGATTGTGATAAATCAACAGTCAAGTGATAGTCTGTATTATCTCGGATTGTGATCTCAAAGTCTGTTGTATAGAGAACCAAGCGGAGTGTGTCGCCTTCTTTTAGTTTGTAGATAGTTGGTTGAAGCTCTAGCTTGAAGTCCATCCATTCATTGGCTTGGATTTCTTCAATCGTCAAGAGATTAGTTCGATTTTGAAGATTCAGGTAGCCTTTGGAGATGACACGTTGGGGACTTGGATTAAATGGCAATTCGCAGAGATTTTCTAACATGTGGTAGCGACCGTTGTCAATGGTTCTAGCACTTAAAACAGCTGGATAAGGCTGTAGATATTTCTTTTGTCCAAGTTCCAGCAGTTGAGCAGATAATAAGCCCTTGTTTGTACTTGATTTGACACGAAGTTTCAGCTCCACTCTCCCATTTAAGTGAATGTCTTGAGTTACTGGAAGGTCAATGGTGATTTGATTGGCTTTTCCTTGGTAAAGTTCTGTATTGAAAGTCTGGTAAGTCTTACCATAACGATCAAAATCTTTTTGATCATACTGGTTTTGAATCACCTTTTCTTCAGTTCCAAGAGAGAAGGTATGCAGTTCATCTTGCTTGCCAAAGTCATCGAGACTATGCCATGTTTGAGGCTCAGTATTATCTTGCCAGATGACAGTAGGAAGTTGATAGTCTGTTGTAAGTCCTAACAAATTCCTGCTTAAGAGGGAATTCATGGACTCGCGGAAGTCAATTGACTGCCAGTTGTTCATATAAACATGGGCACCATGATGGAAAAAGAGGTGCTTATTGATATGAGTTGGAAGAGCATGAAACATCTGGTAAACATGAAGAGGTTTGACATTCCAATCTTGAGAACCATGCGTAAAGACGACCTCAGCTTTAACCTTGTGAGCATTGAGTAGATAGTTGCGATCATGCCAAAATTGATTGTAGTCACCAGTCTTGCGATCAAGAAGCTCTTTTACCTTTTCTAAGTCCGCTTGATGAGCTTCATTACCACGGATATAGTCACCAGCTAAGAGATTGCGGGAGTAGGTCAATTCAGCAAGTGAGTCAAAATCCTCACCTGGATAACCACCAGGGCTAGTCACCAGACCATTTTCACGATAGTAGTTATACCAAGAGGAAATACCTGCTTCTGCAATGATCACTTCTAAGCCATCAACACCAGTTGTCGCAAGACCATTAGACATGGTTCCCAGATAGGAAATTCCTGTTGTTGCGACTTTTCCATTTGACCAGTCAGCCTTGACTTGTCGCTTGCGCGTGTGATCCGTGAAAGCACGACAACGACCATTGAGCCAATCAATGACATTTTTATATGCCTCAATCTGCTGGTAGTCTCCATTGGTCATGAGCCCTTGAGAATCTTTGGTTCCAACACCCGATACATAGAGATTGGCAAATCCACGTGGAAGGAAGTAGTCGTTGAGAGTGTATGAACTATTGATATGAGTTAGCTTCTCTTCAGCTTCTGAGACGACTTCTGCTTGACCAAGAGGTTCGACTACATTCAGCTTAGGCTCCTCGAGCTCAATGGTGTGGGCAGGTTTGACCTCAAGCTCTCCTTCCATTTTGTAGAGAGCCTTGTCGCTGGCTTTATCATTGGTGCCTTGGTGATAAGGACTTGCAGTCATAACTGAAGGAATATGTCCATCATAACGCGGACGAATAATGCTGACCTTGACTAAGTCAGGGAGACCGTCTTTATCAGTATCCACACGACTCTCGACATACACGACTTCACGAATGACATCGTGACTAGAGAAGGTTGCTAAGCTCTTGCCGTTAAAGTAGTGGTAGTGATTATCTTCTGCAATAAGCCCATCACTAACAAGTTGGTCGATGAGCGTATTTCCTTTTTTAGTTCGCGTATTGAGCAATTGATAAAGATTTTCGATGAGATTCCCATAAACAATAGGAAATCGAGTTTCTTTACGGAATTGTTCGGCGTCCTCAAAGTCAACAAGATAGCTAAATCCTAAAAGTTGAAAAGCCACAGTATAAAAAATCTCAGGAGTCAACTCTTTATCAGACTGAAAGAAGCTCAAAAGGTCCGTTTCTTTATCCACAGCTAAAGTGGATAGAGCATAATCGGTGTTCGCATAAGTGAAAAAACTCCAGCGGACAAATTGTTCAAGTTGTTTTTTTGATGCTTGTTCTGTTACCAGCTTCAAACCAAGCTGAGATAACTCGCGTAAAACTTGCGAATGAGAAACGGGCAAGTAGCTGAATTGATTAAAACGCATGGCGCTCTCCTTTGGAAATATTCTAAATTTAGTATATCAAAAATAAGGTAAAAAAGATATTGTTGACCTGCGATGAAGTCACTTTAAAAGGAATGGTCTCTAGCTTTTCATTCTAGTTTTTAAAATGGTATAATAGTACTATATCTAAAGCAAGGGGGAGAAGAAATGATTGCACAGCTCGACACCAAGACTGTTTACAGTTTTATGGAAAGTGTGGTTTCGATTGAAAAATATATACAAACGGCTAAAGAGTATGGCTATTCTCACCTTGCTATTATGGATGTGGATAATCTCTATGGAGCCTATTATTTTCTAGAAGCAACTCGTAAGCATGGCATTCAACCTTTAATTGGTCTAGAAATGACCTTGGTCAAAGATGAGGACAATATTTCTCTTCGTTTTCTAGCCCTATCCACTAAAGGTTATCAAGAGTTGATGAAGTTATCCACTTTAAAAATGACTGGACGGAAAAATTGGTCTGACTTCACCCCCCACCTCGAGGATGTGGCCATTATTGTTCCCTATTTTGAGGGAATCGAACAGTTAGATTTAGGCTATGACTATTATATCGGTGTTAGTCCAGATACTCCTCAAGAAGTCTTTACTAGGCCCATTCTTCCACTCTATCAAGTCAATTCTTTTGAAAAAGAAGATATTCAAGTTTTGCAAATCTTATCGGCAATCAAGGATAATGTCAGCCTAAGAGAAGTGGATGTGCATTCACAACAAGGAATCTTTCTACCTGCCTCAGACTTGGAAGCACGGTTTAAAAATCACTTCCCTCAGGCACTTGCTAATCTCCAAGATTTGATAGAGAATGTTAGTTACCAACTCGACCCAAGTTTAAAACTCCCTCGCTTTAATCCTGAAAAACCAGCGGTAGAAGAACTTAGAGAGAGAGCTGAGAAAGGCTTGAGTGACAAGGGGCTAACCTCAGCTATCTATCGTGAGCGACTGAATGAAGAGTTGGCTGTGATTCATGATATGGGATTTGACGATTATTTCCTTGTAGTTTGGGATTTGCTCCGTTTTGGACGTTCCCAAGGCTACTATATGGGAATGGGGCGTGGTTCTGCGGTTGGTAGTCTGGTGGCTTACTCACTTGATATCACAGGAATTGATCCGGTTGAAAAGAACCTGATTTTCGAGCGCTTTTTAAATCGTGAGCGCTACACTATGCCTGATATCGATATCGACATCCCAGACCTTTATAGGCCAGAATTCATTCGTTATGTTCGTGATCGCTATGGTAGTCAACACGTGGCGCAGATTGTCACTTATTCGACCTTTGGGGCCAAACAAGCAATTCGTGATGTTTTCAAACGATATGGTGTTCCAGAGTACGAATTAACCAATATTACGAAAAAAATCAGTTTCCGAGATACGCTAACGACGGCCTATGAAAAGAATTTGCAATTTAGGCAGGTCATCAATAGCAAGATTGAATACCAAAAAGCTTTTGAGATTGCTCGAAAGATAGAAGGTTATCCTCGTCAGACCTCTATCCATGCGGCAGGAGTCGTTATGAGTGACCAGGACCTGACAGACTATATTCCTCTAAAATATGGTGAGGATATGCTCATCACCCAGTATGATGCTCATGGTGTTGAAGCCAATGGACTTCTAAAAATGGATTTCCTCGGTTTACGTAACCTGACTTTCGTACAGAAAATGCAGGAATTGCTTGCGGAATCAGAGGGTGTTCATCTAAAAATCGAAGAGATTGATCTGGAAGACAAAGAAACCTTGGCCCTCTTTGCGTCTGGAAATACGAAAGGTATTTTCCAATTTGAACAACCTGGTGCCATTCGACTCTTGAAACGAGTCAAGCCACAAGTCTTCGAAGAAGTGGTAGCAACGACATCCCTCAACAGACCTGGTGCTAGTGATTATATTGATAATTTTGTTGCTCGCAAGCATGGGAAAGAAAAGGTGACGGTGCTAGATCCTGCCTTGGAGGATATCCTCTCTTCAACCTACGGTATTATGCTCTACCAAGAGCAAGTCATGCAGGTAGCCCAGCGCTTTGGAGGCTTCAGTCTTGGTAAAGCCGATATTCTCAGACGTGCTATGGGTAAGAAAAATGCTAAAGAGATGCATTTGATGAAGGAAGATTTCATCTCCGGTGCAGTCAAACTCGGCCATTCAGAAGAGAAAGCCAACCAAGTCTTTGCAGTGATGGAAAAGTTTGCGGGCTATGGATTTAATAGATCCCACGCCTATGCCTATTCAGCTCTTGCTTTCCAACTTGCTTATTTTAAAACTCATTATCCTGCTATTTTCTTTCAAGTTATGTTGAATTATTCAAGCAGTGATTACATTGTGGATGCTCTGCAGATGGGATTTCAAGTAGCACCTTTAGCAATCAACAGCATTCCCTGTCATGATAAGATTGCCCAGGAGAAGATTTATCTTGGTTTGAAAGCCATTAAAGGAATGCCGAGAGATTTTTCCTATTGGATCATTGAAAATCGTCCTTTCTCAAGTATTGAAGATTTCGTCACACGTCTTCCTAAGAATTACAAGAAACTGTCGCTTTTGACTCCTTTGGTTGAACTGGGGCTCTTTGATGAATTTGACAAGAACCGTCAGAAAATCCTAGTGAATTTGCCCAACCTATTTGTCTTTGTTGAAGAGTTGGGAGGACTATTTGCAGATGCAAACTATAGTTGGACTGAGGCTGATGATTTTACAGAAGCAGAGAAATTTTACAAGGAGCAGGAACTGATCGGGGTTGGTATCAGTGCTCATCCTTTACAAACACTTGCCAAACAAGCCATTTATCCAACGACACCCATTGCTACTCTCACTGAGGGGAGTCAAGCAACACTCCTAGTTGAAGTGCAAAAACTAAAAGTGATTCGAACCAAAAAAGGCGAGAGCATGGCCTTTCTACAGGTTCATGATAGTAAGTCTCGGATGGATGTAACTGTATTTTCAGACCAATATAGAAAATTCGCTTCCATTTTATCCGAAGGAAAATTTTACTATATCAATGGAAGGGTTCAATCTCGAGATGGTCGTCTGCAAATGATTGCACAAGATTTGAAAGAAGCAGTCGCTGAACGATTCTGGATTCAAGTTAAAAATCACGACTACGATAAAGAGATTTCAAATATTCTGGAACAATATAAAGGCCTAATTCCTGTCATTATCAGGTATGAAGAGGAACAAAAAACGGTTGTTTCCACACAACATTTTGTAAGAAAAGATTCTACTCTACAGGAAAAATTAGAGGGAATTGCTATGAAAACGATTTATCGCTAAAAATACGAAAAATAGAAGAATTTTCAAATGAAATGTGGTATAATCAATAAGAATGTTAAAAGAAAAAGGAGCAAAACCAAATGAAACGTATTGCTGTTTTGACTAGTGGTGGAGATGCCCCTGGTATGAACGCTGCCATCCGTGCAGTAGTTCGTCAAGCAATCTCAGAAGGAATGGAAGTCTTTGGTATCTATGATGGATACGCAGGGATGGTTGCCGGTGAAATCTATCCACTTGATGCTGCTTCAGTTGGAGACATCATTTCACGTGGTGGTACTTTCCTTCACTCTGCTCGTTACCCTGAGTTTGCACAACTTGAAGGTCAACTTAAAGGGATTGAGCAGTTGAAAAAACATGGAATCGAAGGTGTCGTTGTAATCGGTGGTGACGGTTCTTATCACGGAGCTATGCGCTTGACTGAGCATGGATTCCCTGCTATCGGACTTCCAGGTACAATCGATAACGATATCGTAGGTACTGACTTCACAATCGGATTTGATACTGCAGTTACTACTGCAATGGATGCAATCGATAAGATTCGTGATACATCATCAAGTCACCGTCGTACTTTCGTTGTTGAAGTAATGGGACGTAATGCTGGTGATATCGCACTTTGGGCAGGTATTGCAACAGGTGCTGATGAAATCATTATCCCTGAAGAAGGCTTCAAGATGGAAGATATCGTAGCTAGTATCAAAGCTGGTTATGAATGCGGTAAAAAACACAACATCATTGTTTTGGCTGAGGGAGTTATGTCTGCCGATGAGTTTGGTAAGAAACTCAAGGAAGCTGGAGACACTAGTGACCTTCGTGTAACTGAACTTGGTCACATCCAACGTGGTGGTTCACCAACTGCGCGTGACCGCGTCTTGGCGTCACGCTTGGGAGCACATGCTGTTAAACTTCTCAAACAAGGAATCGGTGGTGTTGCTGTTGGTATCCGTAATGAGAAAATGGTTGAAAATCCAATTCTTGGTACAGCAGAAGAAGGAGCCTTGTTCAGCCTAACAGCTGATGGCAAAATCGTTGTTAACAACCCTCACAAAGCTGACCTTGAACTTGCTAGCTTGAACAAGAGCTTGTCCTAATCAACTTTAACTAATCTGGTAAAATGACCATAAAAGGTCAAATTATATAAAGGAGTCACAAATCATGAATAAACGTGTAAAAATCGTTGCAACTTTGGGTCCTGCGGTTGAAATCCGTGGTGGGAAGAAATTCGGTGATGACGGATACTGGGGTGAAAAACTTGACGTTGAAGCTTCAGCTCAAAACATTGCTAAATTGATTGAAGCGGGAGCTAACACTTTCCGTTTCAACTTCTCACACGGTGACCACCAAGAACAAGGTGAACGTATGGCAACTGTTAAACTTGCAGAAAAACTTGCAGGTAAAAAAGTTGGTTTCCTTCTTGATACTAAAGGACCAGAAATCCGTACAGAATTGTTCGAAGGTGACGCAAAAGAGTACTCTTACAAAACTGGTGAAAAAATCCGTGTTGCGACTAAACAAGGAATCAAATCAACTCGTGAAGTGATTGCTTTAAACGTTGCTGGTGCTCTTGACATCTACGATGATGTTGAAGTTGGTCGTCAAGTGTTAGTTGACGATGGTAAACTTGGTCTTCGTGTTGTTGCTAAAGACGATGCAACTCGTGAATTTGAAGTTGAAGTTGAAAACGACGGAATTATCGCTAAACAAAAAGGTGTAAACATCCCTAACACTAAAATTCCTTTCCCAGCTCTTGCTGAACGTGACAACGATGATATCCGTTTCGGTTTGGAACAAGGTATCAACTTCATCGCGATCTCATTTGTACGTACTGCTAAAGACGTGAATGAAGTTCGTGCAATCTGTGAAGAAACTGGTAACGGTCACGTTCAATTGTTCGCTAAAATCGAAAACCAACAAGGTATCGACAACTTGGATGAAATCATCGAAGCTGCTGACGGTATCATGATTGCTCGTGGTGACATGGGTATCGAAGTACCATTCGAAATGGTTCCAGTTTACCAAAAAATGATCATCACTAAAGTCAATGCAGCTGGTAAAGTTGTTATCACAGCAACAAACATGCTTGAAACAATGACTGAAAAACCACGTGCCACTCGTTCAGAAGTATCAGACGTATTTAACGCTGTTATCGACGGTACTGACGCTACAATGCTTTCAGGTGAGTCTGCAAACGGTAAATACCCACTTGAATCTGTTCGTACAATGGCAACAATTGACAAGAATGCTCAAACCCTTTTGAAAGAATACGGTCGCTTGTCGTTTGTTAACTTGTCACGTAATTCTAAGACTGAGGTTATGGCTTCAGCTGTTAAGGATGCGACAAACTCTATGAATATCAAGTTGGTGGTTACTCTTACTAAGACAGGTCACACTGCTCGTTTGATTTCTAAATACCGTCCAGATGCAGATATCTTGGCAATCACTTTCGATGAATTAACTCAACGTGGATTGATGTTGAACTGGGGTGTTATCCCAGTAACAACTGAACGTCCATCAAACACTGATGATATGTTCGAACTTGCCGAAAAGATTGCAGTAGAACAAGGTTTGGTAGAATCTGGTGATGATATGATTATCGTTGCAGGTGTACCGCTTGGAGAAGCTGTCCGTACAAACACAATGCGTATCCGTACAGTACGTTAATCTAAACTTTTAAAAGCCTATCATACCAAGCTTTTGTGCTTGTGTGATGGGTCTTTTTTCTATTTTAGAAGATAAAAAGAGAGTGATTTTTATTAAACAGAAATGGGAAAAATAGGAGAACTATGGTATAATAGAATGCAGAGACCTTTTTAGTAAATTTTGAAAGAGTATAACATGAGAAAAATTGTCATCAATGGTGGACATCCATTGCAAGGTGAGATCACCATTAGCGGTGCTAAGAATAGTGTTGTAGCATTAATCCCTGCTATTATACTGGCAGATGATATTGTCACTTTGGATTGTGTCCCAGATATTTCAGACGTTGCTAGTCTTGTCGAAATTATGGAAATCATGGGAGCGAAAGTAAAACGCTACGATGATGTTTTGGAGATTGATCCTAGAGGTGTTCAGAATATTCCAATGCCTTATGGTAAGATCAATAGCCTTCGTGCTTCTTATTATTTCTACGGAAGTCTTTTAGGTCGCTTTGGTGAAGCTACAGTTGGACTTCCTGGCGGATGTGATCTGGGACCTCGTCCTATTGATCTTCATCTCAAAGCTTTTGAAGCTATGGGAGCCAAGGTGAGCTACGAGGGAGACAATATGAATTTGTCTGCCCAAGGCAAGGG
Source organism: Streptococcus oralis (assembly GCF_019929365.1). GTDB lineage: Bacteria > Bacillota > Bacilli > Lactobacillales > Streptococcaceae > Streptococcus > Streptococcus oralis_BT. Next base: position 172,335 of record NZ_JAHZPH010000001.1, read on the forward strand.
GCTTCATGGTGCAAGTATCTACATGGATACCGTTAGCGTTGGTGCGACGATTAATACCATGATTGCGGCTGTTAAGGCTAAGGGACGGACTGTTATTGAAAATGCGGCTCGTGAACCAGAAATCATCGATGTGGCCACCCTTTTGAATAACATGGGGGCCCACATTCGTGGTGCAGGGACTGATATTATCATTATTGATGGTGTTGAGAAACTTCATGGAACGCGTCACCAAGTCATTCCAGACCGCATTGAAGCAGGAACCTATATTTCACTTGCTGCAGCGATTGGTAAAGGAATCCGTATTAACAATGTTCTTTACGAACACTTAGAAGGCTTTATCGCCAAACTGGAGGAAATGGGCGTTCGTATGACGGTCTCTGAGGATAGTATCTTCGTTGAAGAACAATCTGATTTGAAGGCAATCAATATCAAAACTGCTCCCTATCCTGGGTTTGCAACAGATTTGCAGCAGCCTATCACACCACTTTTGCTGACAGCTCAAGGTCGTGGTACTATTATTGATACCATTTATGAAAAACGTGTCAACCATGTCTTTGAGTTAGCAAAAATGGATGCGGATATTACGACTACAAATGACCATATTTTCTACACTGGTGGACGTGTTCTGCATGGTGCCAAAGTGAAAGCGACAGATCTTCGTGCAGGTGCCGCACTTGTGATTGCTGGACTGATGGCTCAAGGACAGACTGAAATTACAAATATTGAGTTTATCCTTCGTGGCTACTCAGATATTATTGAAAAATTACGTGGTCTCGGAGCGGATATTACACTCGTCGAAGACTAAACCGTTGAGGTGATTATGAATATTTGGACCAAATTAGCAATGTTTTCTTTTTTTGAAACGGAGCGCTTGTATTTGCGTCCTTTCTTTTTTAGTGACAGCAAAGCTTTTTATGAAATTGCTTCTAATCCTGAAAATCTACAATTTATTTTTCCCAGTCAAGCAAGTTTGGAAGAAAGTCAGTACGCACTTGCTAACTATTTTATGAAGAATCCTCTAGGTGTTTGGGCAATTTGTAGCCAAGAGAATCAAGAAATGATTGGCTCCATTAAATTTGAAAAGATCGATGAAATTAAGAAAGAGGCAGAAATTGGTTATTTCTTAAAAAAGGATTCTTGGTCTCAAGGTTTTATGACAGAAGTAGTTATCAAGCTATGTCAGCTTTCATTTGAAGAATTTGGTTTAAAACAATTATCCATCATCACTCATCTGGAGAATCAAGCTAGTCAGAAAGTTGCCTTAAAATCGGGATTTAGTCTCTTTCGCCAATTCAAGGGGAGTGACCGCTATACACGAAAAATGAGGGACTATCTTGAATTTCGATACGTAAAAGGAGAGTTCAGTGAGTAAACACCAAGAAATCTTAAGTTACCTGGAAGAGTTACCAATAGGAAAACGTGTCAGTGTTCGTAGCATTTCCAATCACTTGGGTGTCAGTGATGGGACGGCTTATCGTGCCATTAAAGAAGCTGAAAACCGTGGAATTGTAGAAACTCGACCTCGTAGTGGAACCATTCGTGTCAAATCTCAGAAAGTGGCGATTGAAAAACTGACCTATGCAGAGATTGCAGAAGTAACCTCATCTGAAGTTTTGGCTGGTCAAGAAGGTTTGGACAGGGAATTCAGCAAATTTTCAATCGGGGCTATGACCGAGCAGAATATTTTGTCCTATCTGAATGATGGCGGTTTGTTAATCGTTGGAGACCGTACTCGTATTCAACTTTTAGCCTTGGAAAATGAAAACGCAGTTCTGGTGACGGGTGGTTTTCATGTACATGAGGATGTACTGGAACTTGCCAATCAGAAAGGAATCCCTGTTTTACGAAGCAAGCATGATACCTTTACAGTTGCGACCATGATCAATAGAGCTTTGTCAAATGTGCAGATTAAGACAGACATTTTAACAGTTGAAAAGCTCTATCGTCCTAGCCATGAGTATGGCTTTTTGAGAGAAACGGACACAGTGAAAGACTATTTGGACTTGGTACGTAAGAACAGGAGTAGTCGTTTCCCAGTCATTAACCAACACCAAGTGGTTGTCGGAGTTGTTACCATGCGTGACGCTGGAGATAAATCACCTAGCACAACGATTGACAAGGTGATGACTCGTAGTCTCTTCCTGACAGGATTGGCAACGAATATAGCTAACGTCAGTCAACGGATGATCGCAGAAGACTTTGAGATGGTCCCGGTCGTGAGAAGCAATCAAACTTTGCTCGGGGTGATTACAAGACGAGATGTCATGGATAAGATGAGTCGTTCTCAGGTTTCAGCCCTGCCGACTTTTTCAGAGCAAATTGGTCAGAAGTTGTCTTATCATCACGACGAAGTTGTGATTACAGTTGAGCCCTTTATGCTTGAGAAGAACGGAGTTTTGGCAAATGGTGTTCTTGCTGAAATTTTAACTCATATGACACAGGATTTGGTGGCAAATAGCAGACGCAATCTCATCATTGAGCAGATGCTAATTTACTTCTTGCAGGCTGTTCAGATTGATGATACTCTGCGGATTCAGGCTCGCATTATTCACCATACAAGACGCTCAGCTATCATTGATTACGATATTTATCATGGTCATCAGATTGTTTCAAAAGCAAATGTTACAGTTAAAATCAATTAGAATCTAGGAGAAAAAATGATAACTTTAAAATCAGCACGTGAAATCGAAGCCATGGACAAGGCAGGTGATTTCCTCGCTAGTATCCATATCGGCTTACGTGATTTGATTAAGCCAGGCGTGGATATGTGGGAAGTAGAAGAGTATGTTCGTCGCCGTTGCAAAGAGGAGAATTTCCTTCCTCTACAGATTGGGGTAGATGGTGCAGTCATGGATTACCCCTATGCCACTTGCTGCTCTCTCAACGACGAAGTAGCTCATGCTTTTCCACGTCATTACATCTTGAAAGATGGCGATTTGCTCAAGGTTGACATGGTTCTAGGTGGTCCGATTGCCAAATCCGACCTCAATGTGTCAAAACTCAACTTTAATAATGTTGAGCAAATGAAAAAATACACCCAAAGTTATACTGGTGGTTTAGCTGACTCGTGCTGGGCTTATGCGGTTGGTACACCGTCTGAAGAAGTGAAAAACTTGATGGATGTGACCAAGGAAGCTATGTATATAGGGATTGAGCAAGCGGTTGTTGGCAATCGTATCGGCGATATTGGTGCAGCAATTCAAGAATATGCTGAAAGTCGCGGTTATGGCGTCGTGCGTGATTTGGTTGGTCACGGAGTTGGTCCAACTATGCACGAGGAGCCAATGGTCCCTAACTACGGTGTTGCAGGTCGTGGTCTTCGTCTCCGTGAAGGAATGGTACTAACCATTGAACCCATGATCAATACTGGTGACTGGGAAATTGATACAGATATGAAGACTGGCTGGGCTCATAAAACCATCGATGGTGGTCTATCTTGTCAATATGAACACCAGTTCGTAATTACCAAAGACGGTCCTGTAATCTTGACTAGTCAAGGTGAAGAAGGAACTTATTAAAATGAAAGGAGCTCGTACCGCCCTCAAAAATTTAGACAGAAAAAATCAGCTCTTTGTCAACTGTAGTGGGTTGAAGTCAGCTAAGATCTAGAAAGGACAAATTTCGTCCTTTCTTTTTTGATGTTGAGAGCGATGAAAACTCTTTTTTTGAAGTTTTCAAAGTTCCGAAAACCAAAGGCATTTCGTTTGATGAGTTTAATGAGATTATTAGTCGCTTTTCATTATAGATCTCATGGGACTTTTTTTCTACAACAAAATAGGCTCCATAAGATCTATAGGGGATTTACCCACTACAAATATTATAGAGCTTTTTTTGTACAAGGTTTCTAAATAAGCTGATTAAATTCCTATTTTTCCCTATCATTGTCCCTGTTTTTTCTTAGAGTTAGGAATTATAATAGACTTATCAAATCAAAGAATGGAGGAAGGCAATGGATAATATAATCTTTTTTATCAGTGTTTTTCTTGCTGGAATTCTTTCCTTCTTTTCTCCTTGTATTTTACCCTTGTTACCTGTCTATGCAGGGGTCTTACTTGATGACAAAGATGGTGCTCAGGTTTCTAGCAGAAAATTGTCAATCTCACTTGTTAGTTTATTGCGAACTTTGGCCTTTATAGCGGGGATTTCTTTTATCTTTATCTTACTGGGTTATGGAGCTGGTTTTTTAGGCAATTTGCTTTATGCTTCTTGGTTTCAGTATGTGACGGGTGCGATTATCATTCTCTTGGGCTTGCACCAGATGGATGTTTTACATTTGCAGGGACTCTACAAGGAAAGAAGGCTACAATTAAAGAGACAGGATCAAAACGCTAACGGCTATAGTCAGGCATTTTTACTGGGGTTGACCTTTAGTTTTGCTTGGACGCCATGTGTAGGGCCGGTTCTGGGGTCTGTTTTGGCCTTAGCGGCTTCAGGTGGCTCAGGTGCTTGGCAGGGAGCTGGTCTCATGTTGGTTTACACGCTGGGTTTGGCGCTACCATTTTTAGTTCTAGCTCTCGCCTCCAGCTATGTTTTGAAACATTTCCGAAAACTCCATCCTTATCTCGGAACCCTCAAAAAAGTGGGTGGTTTCCTCATTATCCTTATGGGAATCTTGGTGCTTTTGGGAAATGCTTCCATTTTGACTACATTATTTGAATAGAGAGGAAAAAGAAATGAAAAAATGGCAAACATGTCTCCTTGGAGTAGGCTCAATCTGTTGCTTGGCAGCCTGTTCGGCTAAAAACATGTCAGACGAGTCTACTATGAAGGAGCAATCCAAAACAGAACAAGTTAGTTCACAAACTGCCACTAAAGGTCAGGCGGTTGCTGATTTTGAATTGATGGGAGTAGATGGTAAGACCTATCGTTTATCTGATTACAAGGGCAAGAAAGTCTATCTTAAATTCTGGGCTTCTTGGTGTTCCATCTGTCTAGCCAGCCTTCCAGATACGGACGAAATCGCTAAAGAAGCTGGTGATGACTATGTAGTTTTGACAGTGGTCTCTCCTGGACACAAAGGTGAACAAGCAGAAGCGGACTTTAAGAATTGGTACAAGGGATTGGATTATAAAAATTTTCCAGTTTTAATTGATCCATCAGGTAAACTCTTGGAAAGTTATGGTGTCCGTTCTTACCCCACCCAAGCCTTTATAGACAAGGAAGGCAAGCTGGTCAAAACGCAACCAGGTTTTATGGATAAGGATGTGATTTTAAAAGAATTGAAAGAAATGGGGTAGAGAAAGGCTATGAATGATAAAGTAAAACTTTTTGTCTTGGCAGGGGTCATTCTCCTAGCCATAACCGGTTTCTATTTTCTATTGACGCGAAATGCAGGGCAGACAGATAGCTCGCAAATTGAGAAAGCATCCGTTAGCCAAGGAGGAAAAACAGTGAAAAAAACAGAAGTGAGTAAAGACGCAGACTTGCACGAAATTTATCTAGCTGGAGGATGTTTCTGGGGAGTGGAGGAATACTTCTCACGCGTTTCTGGAGTGACAGATGCCGTTTCTGGCTATGCAAACGGTAGAGGGGAAACAACCAAGTACGAATTGATTAACCAAACAGGACATGCGGAGACTGTCCATGTTACTTATGATGCCAATCAAATTTCCCTCAAGGAAATTCTGCTTCATTACTTCCGCATTATCAATCCAACCAGCAAAAATAAACAAGGAAATGATGTGGGGACCCAGTATCGTACTGGTGTTTATTACACAGATGACAAGGATTTGGAAGTAATCAACCAAGTCTTTGATGAAGTTGCTAATAAATACGACCAACCTCTGGCAGTTGAAAAGGAAAACTTGAAGAATTTTGTGGTGGCTGAGGATTATCACCAAGACTACCTCAAGAAAAATCCAAATGGCTACTGTCATATCAATGTCAATCAAGCTGCCTATCCCGTCATTGATGCCAGCAAATATCCTAAACCAAGCGATGAAGAATTGAAAAAGACCTTGTCACCTGAGGAGTATGCAGTTACCCAGAAAAATCAAACAGAACGAGCTTTTTCAAACCGCTACTGGGATAAATTCGAATCTGGTATCTATGTGGATGTGGCAACTGGCGAACCCCTCTTTTCATCAAAAGACAAGTTTGAGTCTGGTTGTGGCTGGCCTAGTTTCACTCAACCCATCAGCCCAGATGTTGCTACCTACAAAGAAGATAAGTCTTACAATATGACGCGCATGGAAGTGAGAAGTCGAGTTGGAGATTCTCACCTTGGCCATGTCTTTACAGATGGGCCTCAGGACAAGGGTGGCTTGCGCTACTGTATCAATAGTCTTTCTATCCGATTTATTCCCAAAGACCAAATGGAAGAAAAAGGCTATGCCTATTTACTAGATTATGTCGATTAAGAAGTCTTTCCTAAGCAGTTAGAGGAGAATTTTGCTATACTGATACTAGTAAGTGGTAAAGGAGCAGAGCATGACCTACACAATCTTAATCGTAGAAGATGAGTATCTGGTAAGACAAGGATTGACCAAGCTGGTTAATGTAGCGGCCTACGATATGGAAATCATCGGTCAGGCTGAAAATGGAAGACAGGCTTGGGACTTGATTCAAAAGCAGGTGCCAGACATCATTTTAACTGATATCAATATGCCTCAGCTAAATGGCATCCAGTTGGCCAGTCTGGTACGAGAAACCTATCCTCAGGTTCATCTAGTTTTTTTGACAGGTTACGATGATTTTGATTATGCCTTGTCTGCTGTCAAACTTGGTGTAGATGATTACCTGCTCAAACCCTTTTCTCGTCAGGATATTGAGGAAATGTTAGGGAAAATCAAGCAAAAACTAGACAAGGAAGAAAAGGAAGAGCAGTTACAAGATTTATTAACCGATAAGTTTGAGGGAAACCTGGCCCAAAAGATCCAGTCTCATCTGGCTAATAGCCAGTTTAGTTTAAAGAGCTTGGCCAGTGATTTGGGCTTTAGCCCAACTTATTTGAGTTCCTTGATTAAGAAAGAGTTGGGCCTACCTTTTCAGGATTATCTGGTGAGAGAGCGTGTCAAACAGGCCAAGCTCTTGCTTCTGACCACGGATTTAAAGATTTACCAGATAGCCGAAAAGGTTGGTTTTGAAGATATGAACTACTTTACTCAACGTTTTAAACAGATTGCAGGTGTGACACCTCGTCAGTTTAAGAAGGGAGAAGGTCGATGAAGCGTTCTTCTCTTTTAGTCAGAATGGTTATTTCCATCTTTCTGGTCTTTCTCATTCTCCTAGCTCTGGTTGGGACTTTCTACTATCAATCTAGTTCATCAGCCATTGAGGCTACTATCGAGGGTAATAGCCAAACGACCATTAGCCAAACTAGCCACTTTATTCAGTCTTATATCAAAAAATTAGAAACCACCTCTACCAGTTTGACCCAGCAGAAGGATGTGTTGGCCTATGCTGAGAATCCTAACCAAGACCAAGTCAAGGGAATCCGAGATCTGTTTTTGACGATCTTAAAGGCAGACCAGGACTTGAAAACGGTGGTACTGGTCACCAAATCCGGTCAGGTTATTTCTACAGATGATAGTGTGCAGATGAAAACCTCCTCAGATATGATGGCTGAGGATTGGTACCAAAAGGCCATTCATCAGGGAGCTAAGCCAGTTTTAACCCCAGCTCGTAAATCAGATAGTCAATGGGTCATTTCTGTCACTCAAGAACTTGTTGATGCAAAGGGAGCCAATCTTGGTGTGCTTCGTTTGGATATTTCCTACGAAACTCTGGAAGCCTATCTCAACCAGCTCCAGTTGGGCCAGCAGGGCTTTGCCTTTATCATCAATGAAAACCATGAATTTGTCTACCATCCTAAACGTACTGTCTATAGCTCAGCAAGTGAAATGGAGGCCATGAAACCCTACATTGAGACGGGGCAGGGCTATACGCTGGATCACCAATCCTACGTCAGTCAGGAACAGATTGCAGGAACTGATTGGATGGTTATAGGCGTGTCTTCGTTGGAGAAGTTAGACCAGGTTCGGAGTCAACTCATGTGGACCTTGCTTGGTGCTAGTGCCTTATCTCTTCTTGCCTGTCTCTGCTTGGTGTGGTTCAGTCTCAAACGCTGGATTGCCCCTTTGAAGGATCTGAGAGAAACCATGCTGGAAATTGCTTCTGGTACACAAAATCTTCGTGCTAAGGAAGCTGGCGCCTATGAACTGAGAGAAGTGACTCGTCAGTTCAATGCCATGCTGGATCAGATTGATCAGTTGATGGCAGATGTGCGCAGGCAGGAAGAAGCAACCCGGCAGTATGAACTTCAAGCACTGTCGAGCCAGATTAACCCCCATTTCCTCTATAATACTTTGGACACTATCATCTGGATGGCTGAGTTTCAGGATAGTCAGCGAGTGGTTCAGGTGACCAAGTCCTTGGCAACCTATTTCCGCTTGGCGCTCAATCAAGGAAAGGATTTGATTTCTCTTTCTGATGAAATCAATCATGTCCGGCAGTACCTCTTTATCCAGAAACAACGCTATGGTGATAAGCTGGAGTATGAGATTGATGAAGATCCTGCTTTTGGTAACCTAGTCTTACCCAAGTTGGTGTTGCAACCTCTTGTAGAAAATGCTCTTTACCATGGTATTAAGGAGAAGGAAGGTCAGGGCCATATTAAAGTCTCTGTTCAGAAACAGGATACAGGGCTTGTCATCCGCATTGAGGATGATGGTGTTGGTTTCCAAGCTGCTGGCGATAGTAGTCAAAGTCAACTCAAACGTGGGGGAGTTGGCCTTCAAAATGTCGACCAACGACTCAAACTTCATTTTGGAGACAATTACCAGATGAAGATCAATTCTGTACCTTCAAAAGGGACGATAGTTGAAATATACATTAATAAAATAGTAATTAGCTAACTCCCAGTCTATTCTGGGAGTTTTGCTTTTAAAATTCAGAATGATTAGTTGGCCTTGATAAAATCAGTAAAAAAAGATATGATAGATAGTGACAAAAGAGGTATCAAGTATGAAGGAAAAAGACATTCAAAGAGCAACAAGCCAGATTGTAGAAGATGTGTTAGAAAAGGCTAATTTGAAGCAAGGAACTATCTTTGTTTTGGGCCTTTCTTCTAGTGAGGTGATAGGTGGTCAGATTGGTAAGGAATCCAGTCAAGAAATTGGGGAAATCATTGTGAAGACCATCCTAGATATCCTAGAGGAAAAAGGAATTCATCTAGCTGTTCAAGGTTGTGAACATGTCAATCGAGCCCTCGTTGTTGAACGTCAGCTGGCAGAGCAGTTTGGTCTTGAAATCGTCAGTGTCCTTCCTACACTTCATGCAGGAGGTTCAGGTCAGTTGGCAGCCTTCAAGTTTATGCAGGATCCAGTTGAGGTTGAATTTATCAAGGCTAGTGCTGGATTGGATATCGGAGACACTGCGATTGGCATGCATGTCAAGCATGTGCAGGTTCCGATTCGACCGGTACTACGTGAGATTGGGCACGCCCATGTAACGGCTCTAGCTAGTCGTCCCAAACTCATCGGAGGTGCGCGTGCACAGTATCTAGAAGACTTCATAAGAAAGTCATAAGTGGGCTGAAAGTTATCGTAAGTTAGAGATATTTCAAGTATGTAGAGGTATAAGGTTGGAAAATTGTGTTTATATCGTTTCAGGGCCCCCAGGTGTTGGAAAGAGCACTGTCAGCAAAGAGTTGGCCTATTCTTTTGACAAAAGTGCAGTTATAGAGGGGGATATGATTTACTTAATGATAAAAAGTGGTCTCGTAGCTCCTTGGGAAGATGATGGATTTTACATGGATTTATTCTGGGATAATATCATCAGTCTGACCAATAATTTCTTGGATCGTGGCATTACTGTTGTGATAGAGTATGTCATATTTGAAGAGCAACTGAAGAAAATTGCAGCCTTCTTAAAAGAAAAACGAATTAAGCTAAAATATTGTGTCCTAATGGCTCAAGAAGAAACCTTGAAAGATAGGGACTCTTCTCGAAAAGAAATTGAGAGAACAGGTGATTTATCAATCCAAGCAAGAAATGAGTTTCTAGCTAAAAATAGTGAGAAACATCATTTTCTATTCACGGATGATTTAGATGTCAAGGAAACGGTAAACATCATTAAAACTTCAAATCAATTTTTAATTTCTGAACAGTAAAAGACAGGGAGAGTAAGGGTATAGAAACCAAGACTCTCCCTGTTTTTTTGTTGAATTCTTGTGCAAAGTACTCCAAACAAGACCATCTTTTACAAGAAGAAGGAACGCCATCTGACGGAAAATTGCCAAAAGTAGAAAAAACCAATTTAGAGAAGAATTTTCGTTATGGAAATCAGTAAACAAAGCTGGATTTAGCTGTTCTAGGTCTGCCTTTTTGTGCTATACTTAAGATATGCATAGAAAAACAGTGATTGATTTTAGGGCTTTGGGTGAGAGATACACCTTTACCCAGTCCATCAGAGAGTTAAAAACGAGAGATTTATCAGAAGTGGCAGACTTGCTGGCACAAGTGGAAAGCTACCAAGAGCATGGAACGGATACCGTAGAAACATTGGATGAGAGGGATTTTAACCAGCATAACAGGGTCTAAACTAGGACGACCTTTATCCTCAGAATAACTATCTGCGACTAAGTCATAGATGAAGGAAAAATCGACCACTTGCTCAACCTGACGAAGAAAATGGGCTTGCGGAACGAGTTCATCTAGCGTGTAAAAACCAACTTGATTACGGTTATATTCTAGATTTTCTTTGTGAAACATAGGAAATACCTCACAATTTTTCTTACATCTATTATACGACCTTACACAAAGAAAAGCCCTTAGAAATTTGTAGTCTAAGGAATTTGTCTTCAATCTGAAAGGAGCTTAGCTCCTTTTTTTGTGTCAAATTTAGTCAAAATAAATAAGCGTAGCAGACTTCTTACAAATTTTTTCTTTTGTAGTAAAATAAGATTAGAATTTTGTGAAAGTAGGTAATTCGTTGGAGTCGATTATATTTCTAGTATCCGTTTTTTTAGCAGGCATCCTGTCCTTCTTTTCACCCTGTATCTTCCCTTTGCTACCTGTCTATGCTGGTATTTTACTGGATGATCAGGGGAATTCGAAAAGTTTTCGCTTTTTCGGAAGAGAGGTTGCATGGTCGGGCTTAATTCGGACCTTGTGCTTTATTGCTGGAATCTCTCTTATTTTCTTTATTTTGGGATTTGGAGCTGGATTCCTAGGGCACATGCTCTATGCAGACTGGTTTCGTTATGCTATGGGAATAGTCATTATTCTTTTAGGGCTTCACCAGATGGAAATCTTACATTTCAATAAACTGGAAGTTCAAAAGACAGTCACTTTCAAACAATCAAAGTCAAATCATTATCTGTCAGCCTTTTTGCTTGGGATAACCTTTAGTTTTGGTTGGACCCCTTGTATCGGACCAGTTTTAAGTTCGGTCTTGGCTCTCGCAGCTTCTGGAGGGAATGGTGCTTGGCAAGGAGCTATACTAACCTTAGTGTACACATTGGGAATGGCCCTTCCTTTCCTTGTTTTGGCCTTGGCTTCGGGCTGGATAATGCCCTATTTTAGCAAACTAAAACCCCATATGATTCTACTAAAGAAAATCGGGGGGGCTTTGATTGTTTTGATGGGATTGTTATTAATGCTAGGGCAGTTAAATGCCTTGTCAGGAATTCTTGGATAAAAGGAGAAAAAGATGAAAAAAGTTATTTTTGCAGGGTTGAGCCTCATGTCTTTATTTTTATTGATTGCCTGTGGTGAAAAAGAAACCAAACAAACGGAAAGTCCCAAACAGCCTGCTGTACAGCAAATCGCAGTCGGTAAGGATGCGCCAGACTTCACCTTGCAGTCTATGGATGGCAAAGAAGTCAAGTTATCAGACTATAAAGGGAAAAAGGTCTATTTGAAATTCTGGGCTTCTTGGTGTGGTCCTTGTCGAAAGAGTATGCCAGAGTTGATGGAATTAGCTGCCAAACAAGATCGAGACTTTGAAATCTTGAGTGTCATTGCACCAGGTCTACAAGGTGAAAAAACAGTTGAAGAGTTTCCGAAATGGTACCAAGAACAAGGCTACAAGGATATCCCAGTTCTATATGATACCCAAGCAACTACCTTCCAAGCCTACCAAATTCGTAGTATTCCAACGGAATACTTGATTGACAGTCAAGGTAAAATCGGAAAAATCCAATTTGGAGCTATTAGCAATACAGATGCGGAAGCAGCATTTAAAGAAATGAAATAAAAAAATCGCGAAGAATCGCGATTTTTTATAGTTTTTCATTGATAAAGCGGATAAATTGATTCCACCAAACTTTTAAGAAGAAGGCTTTTTCAACTTTCTTTTCAGAAACCATTTCAAAAGATGGTTTGTCGGAAGTGAGATAACCTTGACCGACCAAATCTTGGTCATCATAGGTTAGATGACCAACAACAGTTTCAGCTTCTAGTGGTGCTGTCTCGGCCTTGGTTTTTGGAGTGAACTGCAGGCTTGATGATGCTCGACTTCCCAATCGTTGTATGACAGTGATATCAGATTTAGCAACAGCAGTTACGGTATCTTCCTTCCCATCAAGTACAGAAACTTTGCTATCTTTGTAGGCCTCTCCCTTCTGGACAATTGTTTTGAGAGCATAATTAGATGTTATATAGTCCAAAAGAGAAGAAGTAGCAGTAAAGCGAGCGTAAGGATTGCTGTTTTGCTGGTCAGCGTTTAAAACAACTGTGATGATTCGCATACCTTTTTCGGTAGTTGTTCCAACGAAAGAAGCACCTGCCTTGTCTGTTGTACCAGTTTTGAGTCCATCAACTCCACCTCGATATGCTGGCATCCCTTCCAACATATAGTTAGTAGAGTGAATTTCCATACCAGCAAATGTTGATGAAGATTTCTTGGTGATTTCTAAAACTTGAGGGTAATCTCTGATGAGGTTTCGAGCGATGATTGCAACATCGTAAGCACTTAGCTTGTTCTCCTCATCCTTTTTAGAACCAGGATAGATATTATTTCCAAGTGTTTCGTTATTAAGTCCAGTAGTATTGACAATAGTAGCATCTTTGATACCCCATTCAAGAAGTTTCGCTCTCATCTTGTCAACGAAGTCTTTCTCTGAACCAGCAATTTTTTCAGCAAGAGCAATTGCTGCACTATTGGCACTTGATACTAGAGTTGCTTCCAATAATTGTTCCACTGTATACTTGCGCGCTTCCATAGGAACATTACTAGCCTCAGAATTGGTTGTAAGTTGGTATGGGTAGTCAGAGATATCAACTGGGGTAGATAGGCTAATGGTCCCTTGTTCCAATGCTTCATAGACTAGGTAGACAGTGAGAATCTTGGTGATGGAGGCAATTTCAACAGCTTGAGTAGCATCTTTTTCGTAGAGAATTTTCCCAGTGTTTGCTTCAACAGCGATGGCATGCTTGGCAGCAACATCAAAATCTTGCGCAGATACAGTAGGAGTGGCTGTACCAAAAATGATAAGAGTTAGTAAGGATAAAATTATTTTCTTCATAGTAGTTTTATTCTATCACAAAGCGAAAAAATATTCTCGTTTTTATAGTAAAGCCATCTTATCTTTTTGAAGAATTATGGTAAAATAGAAAGAAGGAGGCGCCTATGTTCCGTAGAAACAAGTTATTTTTTTGGACAGCTGAAATTTTACTATTAACTCTTATTTTCTACCTTTGGAGAGAGATGGGAGCGATTGTTACACCTTTTGTGATGGTCGCTAATACCATTATGATTCCATTTTTGCTCGGAGGATTTTTCTATTACCTGACAAATCCTATCGTAACATTTTTAGAAAAGAAATGTAAAGTCAATCGTTTGATAGGTGTGCTCGTCACTCTTTGTGTCTTGATTGGTACAATAGTAGTAGGGGTAGTCTACTTGCTACCGATTTTGATCAATCAGTTGACAAGCTTGATTATTTCTAGCCAGAATATCTATAGCCGCTTGCAAGATTTGATATATGATTTATCAATGAATCCAATCTTTCAAAATATTGATATTCAAAAAACCATTCAACAGTTGAATTTATCTTACGTTGATATTTTACAAAATATTCTCAACAGTGTGAGCAATAGTTTAGGCAGCGTTCTTTCAGCCTTGTTTAGTACTGTTTTGATTCTCATTATGACACCAGTCTTTTTGATTTATTTCTTGCTTGATGGTCATAAGTTCCTTCCAATGTTGGAACGAACAGTCCTAAAACATGATAAATTAAACTTCTCCAGTCTCTTGAAGAATTTGAACGCCACTGTCGCACGTTATATCAGTGGAATTGCGATTGATGCTGTTATTATCGGATGTTTGGCCTATATTGGATACAGTACGATAGGGTTGAAATATGCTCTAGTCTTTGCTATTTTTTCTGGTTTGGCAAATCTGATTCCTTATGTTGGACCAAGTATCGGTCTGATTCCTATGATTATTGCCAATGTCTTTACTGATCCGCACAGAGTTTTCATTGCAGTAATTTATATGCTGATTATCCAACAGGTGGATGGGAATATCCTCTACCCTCGTATCGTTGGAGGGGTTATGAAGGTTCATCCAATCACCATTCTGGTTCTTCTCTTACTTTCTAGCAATATTTATGGTGTTATCGGAATGATTGTAGCAGTGCCAACATATTCTATCCTAAAAGAAATTACGAAGTTCTTGGCGAAATTATATGAAAATCATAAAGAAGCCAAAGAAAAAGAACTGGAAAAATCAGAATCAATCTAAAAATCAGGGAGACCTGATTTTTTTTGATAAAAAGACTTGAGGTTAGACTGGTCAAAAGTGTTTTAAATGATTCTGTTGGAAAAGAATGGGAAATTATGAGATTTAGAATAATTCACAAAATGTGTGTAAAACACTTGCAATTTAGCTGAAATTTGATAAAATAGTAAGGAAAGTTAGACTGTATTGCCTACTGTCTATCTATAAAATATATTTTATTGGAGGCTTTTACTCAAATGGCAAAAGAAAAATACGATCGTAGTAAACCACACGTTAACATTGGTACTATCGGACACGTTGACCACGGTAAAACTACCCTAACTGCAGCTATCACAACTGTTTTGGCACGTCGCTTGCCTTCAGCAGTTAACCAACCTAAAGACTATGCGTCTATCGATGCTGCTCCAGAAGAACGCGAACGCGGTATCACTATCAACACTGCGCACGTTGAGTACGAAACTGAAAAACGTCACTATGCCCACATCGACGCTCCAGGACACGCGGACTACGTTAAAAACATGATCACTGGTGCCGCTCAAATGGACGGAGCTATCCTTGTAGTAGCTTCAACTGACGGACCAATGCCACAAACTCGTGAGCACATCCTTCTTTCACGTCAGGTTGGTGTTAAACACCTTATCGTCTTCATGAACAAAATTGACTTGGTAGACGACGAAGAATTGCTTGAATTGGTTGAAATGGAAATCCGTGACCTCTTGTCAGAATACGACTTCCCAGGTGACGATCTTCCAGTTATCCAAGGTTCAGCTCTTAAAGCTCTTGAAGGTGACTCTAAATACGAAGACATCATCATGGAATTGATGAACACTGTTGATGAGTACATCCCAGAACCAGAACGTGACACAGACAAACCATTGCTTCTTCCAGTCGAAGACGTATTCTCAATCACTGGACGTGGTACAGTTGCTTCAGGACGTATCGACCGTGGTACTGTTCGTGTTAACGACGAAATCGAAATCGTTGGTATCAAAGAAGAAACTCAAAAGGCAGTTGTTACTGGTGTTGAAATGTTCCGTAAACAACTTGACGAAGGTCTTGCTGGAGATAACGTAGGTGTCCTTCTTCGTGGTGTTCAACGTGACGAAATCGAACGTGGACAAGTTATCGCTAAACCAGGTTCAATCAACCCACACACTAAATTCAAAGGTGAAGTTTACATCCTTACTAAAGAAGAAGGTGGACGTCACACTCCATTCTTCAACAACTACCGTCCACAATTCTACTTCCGTACTACTGACGTTACAGGTTCAATCGAACTTCCAGCAGGTACTGAAATGGTAATGCCTGGTGATAACGTGACTATCGACGTTGAGTTGATCCACCCAATCGCCGTAGAACAAGGTACTACATTCTCTATCCGTGAGGGTGGACGTACTGTTGGTTCAGGTATGGTTACAGAAATCGAAGCTTAATTCGATTTAGTTCCCAGAAGAACAATTATTTAAGTCAGACACTAAAAGAATCTTGCTTTGCAAGGTTCTTTTTTTGTGATGGAATTATTTTAGAAGGCTTTCTAGTATAGCGATATGATAGATTTTTTGGTATAATAAAAGTTATGGAAATTGAAAAAACCAATCGTATGAACGCTCTTTTTGAATTTTATGCGGCGCTTTTGACAGACAAGCAGATGAACTATATTGAACTCTATTATGCTGATGATTACAGTCTTGCTGAGATAGCTGAAGAGTTCGGTGTCAGTCGTCAGGCTGTTTATGATAATATCAAGCGGACAGAAAAGATTCTAGAAGATTATGAGATGAAATTGCACATGTACTCTGACTACATTGTTCGCAGTCAGATTTTTGACCAGATCTTGGAGCGCTATCCTAAGGATAACTTTCTACAGGAACAGATAGAAATTTTAACAAGTATTGACAATCGGGAGTAATCATGGGCAGTCTAGTTATTTATCAAGGATTACCTTGCAAACTATTAGCCGCAGAGGAACCATTTCCTACTCGACTACAGATTATCTCGCCCAATGATATCTCCAAAGCTATGAAAATAGGTTTTAGCTGTTGGGGATATCCAAATGAAATCATGAAAGAAATCACACCCGAAGAACTTGAGTGTTTGCAACATTTCGGACGATTTCCACTGAATTGAGTAAATAGGAGAAAAAAATGGCATTTGAAAGTTTAACAGAACGTTTACAGAACGTCTTTAAAAATCTACGTAAAAAAGGAAAAATCTCTGAGGCGGATGTCCAAGAAGCGACTAAAGAGATTCGTCTGGCCTTGCTTGAAGCCGACGTTGCCTTGCCTGTTGTAAAGGACTTTATCAAGAAAGTTCGTGAACGTGCAGTAGGACACGAGGTCATTGATACCCTCAATCCTGCGCAACAGATTATTAAAATCGTTGATGAGGAACTGACAGCTGTTTTAGGTTCTGATACGGCAGAAATTATCAAGTCACCTAAGATTCCTACGATTATCATGATGGTCGGTTTGCAGGGGGCTGGTAAAACGACTTTTGCTGGTAAGCTAGCCAACAAACTCAAGAAGGAAGAAAATGCCCGTCCATTGATGATTGCGGCGGATATCTATCGTCCAGCAGCCATTGATCAGTTGAAAACACTTGGACAGCAGATAGATGTGCCAGTTTTCGCTCTTGGAACTGAAGTTCCAGCGGTTGAGATTGTTCGTCAAGGTTTGGAGCAAGCGCAAGCCAATCACAACGACTATGTCTTGATTGATACGGCGGGGCGCTTGCAGATCGATGAGCTCTTGATGAATGAGCTTCGTGACGTAAAAGCCTTGGCTCAACCAAACGAAATTCTGCTCGTCATTGATGCCATGATTGGTCAAGAAGCGGCCAATGTTGCCCGTGAGTTTAATGCTCAGTTGGAAGTGACTGGGGTCATCCTTACCAAGATTGATGGGGATACTCGTGGTGGTGCGGCTCTATCTGTTCGTCACATCACTGGAAAACCTATCAAGTTCACTGGTACGGGTGAAAAGATTACAGATATCGAAACCTTCCACCCAGACCGTATGTCAAGTCGTATCCTTGGTATGGGGGATATGCTGACCTTGATTGAGAAAGCTTCTCAGGAATACGATGAGCAAAAAGCCCTTGAAATGGCTGAGAAGATGCGTGAAAACACCTTTGATTTCAATGATTTCATCGATCAGTTGGATCAGGTGCAAAACATGGGGCCAATGGAAGATTTGCTCAAGATGATTCCAGGTATGGCTAACAATCCTGCCCTTCAAAACATGAAGGTGGATGAGCGCCAGATTGCGCGCAAACGTGCTATTGTGTCGTCAATGACACCTGAAGAACGTGAAAATCCTGATTTGTTAAATCCAAGCCGTCGTCGTCGTATCGCTGCTGGATCTGGAAATACTTTTATCGAAGTGAATAAATTCATCAAAGACTTTAACCAGGCCAAACAGCTCATGCAAGGTGTCATGTCTGGAGATATGAACAAGATGATGAAACAAATGGGAATCAATCCAAATAACCTCCCTAAGAATATGCCAAATATGGGCGGAATGGATATGTCTGCCCTTGAAGGCATGATGGGGCAAGGTGGTATGCCTGACTTGTCAGCTCTTGGAGGAGCAGGAATGCCAGATATGAGCCAGATGTTTGGTGGTGGACTCAAGGGTAAAATTGGTGAATTTGCCATGAAACAGTCTATGAAACGCATGGCTAACAAAATGAAAAAAGCTAAGAAGAAACGCAAATAAAAAGGGAAGCAGAAGTGCTTTCCTTTTTTATATAAAATATGTGCTTTCTATGATTAGGCAATTTTCTTAATCGAAAAATTGATTAAATAGAAAGAGAGATTTCAAATCCTTGCAGCCATTCGGATTTTACTGTAATTTCGATTTTTAAAGCATCTGCTAATTGTTTGACCAGATAGAGACCCATGCCTGTCGATTTTTTCCTTGTCTCACCTGAATCACCTGTAAATCCTTTTTCAAAGATATGAGGGAGGTCGCAAGCTTTAACTCCACACCCATTATCCCTAATAATCAATGCTGTGTGCCCCTTATCCTTTGACATAGAAATACTGAGTTCGGGCTTGTCAGAGCTGTATTTAAGGGCGTTGGCGAGGATTTGAAAGAGGATAAATTCAAAACTGCGTTGATCAGTGTAGCAAGTTCCTTGTATATTTTCTAGCTGAATCGTAAAATTCTTTTCTTTGAGTAAGGGATCAAAGTTTTCCAAGAGATCTTGGATACATTCTTCTAGATCAAGGTCTTCAAATAGAAAATCATTTTTCTCACTTTTCACCCTGTAGTAGAATAGGATTTGTGATACATTTCCTTGGATTTGATTTTTCACATAGTCCAACTTAAAAGCTGTATCCTTAGGCAACTGGTCACTTTGGTTGTCCAAAAGGAGGGAAAGAAGCGATAGAGGGAGTTTAATCTCATGCGCCCATTTTTCAACATAGTCCTCGTACTCGGCTAGTAATGAGTTGAGTTTTCCTATTTCAGCCTGCTTTTGATAAAGTGTATCTGCCATTTTTTCAATGCTTTCTTTCTCTGAGGCACTTGATAAATGCAATAATTCAAGCTCAGTATCGATCTTAGGATTGGCTATGAAGGCTTTATAGGCAGCGGATTTTTTTCTTTCTTTTCTTATCAGTAGGAATGATAGGATGAAAAAGAGCAGGACGGTGGCTAAAATATAGAGAAGGATGAGGGCTTGAAACATTCTCACATCTGAAAGCCAAAGCAGGACAGCTGTAAATAGATCAAATACTAAAAGAACAAGTAACCAAGGCAGATAAGTAGCTAGATATTTTAGATTATATTTCATCTGGACTTACCTCTTCTAGCTTGTAACCAATACCTCTGACGGACTTGACTTGAAGGGCAATGCCAGCCTGCTTCATCACCTTTTTCAGCCTTGCAATGTTTACTTGAAGGGCATTTTCATCAATGAACTCAGTTGTATTCCACAGTTTCATGCTTAGCTCTTCTTTTGTGACGACAGAATCAGTTGCCACTAATAAGGTTTCTAACAATTTCCCTTGATTTTGAGGGAGTAAAATCGAATGTCCGTTGATATAAAGGGTATAGGTATTTCTATCCAGCAGGAAATTATCTTTTTCAAGCAAATTTTGTCTACCTTCATAGCGTTTCAAGATGTTTTCTATACGAGCCAAGAATCTTTCTTTTTTGAAAGGCTTTGTTAAATACTCGTCTGCCCCTAATTTCAGGGCGTAAATCTCATCTTTTAGTTGTTCACGGGAGGTGAGAACCAATATGGGCACAGAGCGTTTTGACTTGAGATTTTTACAAATTTGAAAACCTGTTTCTCCCGGTAAATTCAAATCCAGTATGATTAGATCCGTATCGTATTGCAGCACTTGCTGGCTTGTATCTTTGAAGTCTGTCAACTTATCAACTTGATAACCCGCTTTCTCTAACAAGATGACAATTTCATCTCGAATCAAGGCTTCATCCTCAATAACCAGAATATGCTTCATATCGGCTCCTCCTTTTCCTAATTTATTCTACCTTATTCATCTCTTTTGGGATCCATTAAGGACAACAAGTACTTGTTGCTATTTTTCTTTACAATTCTGATATAGATGACTTCAAATCCAGCTAAGAGAAGTACTATCAGCATGGCTGTGATAAATTTCTGCCCCATGTCCATTCTTGCACTAGCGGGTACTATTCCTGTGAGGAGGGAGCCCACTCCGAAGCTACTACTGATAAGTGCAAGGGCTATTGGCAGACCGAAATACCAATTGATTTGCTTTTCTGAAGATTTACAAAGAGTTTCGTAGTTGGCTCCGAGATGGATCAAGGTCTGGTATCGTCTGTAGGATTGTCTTTGTCCCATCAAAAACTGAACGCCAATGATTGTATTTGCCACAACAAGGAAGATGATAGCCAGATAGATAGTGATATAGCTGGCAGAGATAATGTAAAATAATTGTCTTCCCATATTTTGTATATAGCTTTCATAGCCAAGAGAGGTTTGATTTAGCTTTTCATTCGTATCTGAGATAGCTCTCATCAAGCCTTTTTCCTTGACCAGCTCAGGAGCCAAGATACCGCTGACATAGTTCGAATAGTGACCGTCTGTATAGCTCATAAAGGTCTCATCTGGGACTATGAGGGCAACAGAGAGGGTGATCTCACGATCCGTTACGATTGGTAAAGACTGTACCTCTCCAATCAATTTTACATCATTTCCCATGACTTTGATTTGAGGCTTTATCTTAAGAACAGAGTTGACGAGACTTTCATCCGGGAAAAAATCTTTCCCCATATACAAGTAGGCTTCCTTGCTAGTTAATTCTAGAGGAGGGAGATTGGCAGCCTTTCTAAGTTCATTGTATTCGGAAACTGGTATGAGGTGAGAAGTAGTAGACTGTTTAAATTTATGGAGCAAAATTTCCTTGTTCTTGCTGTCTTTTTGCTTTTTCAACTCCTTGATGACCTCTTCGAAGGACACGGACTCGTGTTCTTTCGGTATGCCCACTTTGATTTGCAGAATCTTTGAAAACTGTGATGCTAGTCCAGCAGCTTCAAGCTCTTTTTTTACTGTATTTACATCAAGATTTTCATCTGTTTCCTGCTTGTTGTCTCTAAATGTATAATCCAAAACGTGGGTTTGGTTGCCTGAATTGCCGCTTGCAATGGCCACACCTGCTCCAAAGAGGCACAAGGCAGAGAAGATTAAGAGGGAGCATATAGCCAGTATAGTTGAGCGCTGGATAACTAATTCCTGAATCTGTCTAAAATTATAGGCATGAAGTTTTCGATTGTTTCCAAGCTTGACCAAAAAGTCTATAAATAAACGCATACCAAAGAAGAGGAGGATAGTTCCTAGAGTCCCCAAGAAAACAGTGATGCCCATGGTTATGACACTCTTCCAAGCTCGTCCACTCATACCCATGTAATAGGCTGTTCCAAGAAGTAAAATCCCTAGGACGGAAGCAAGAAGGTACACACCCTTGGGGAGTAGTTTCTTCATTCCAGAGGGTGAATAGGCAAGCAGGTTTCCGATTTCCTTATTGGCCGTCTTTGCACTTAAAAGAACAAAGACGGCTAATTTTACGGCTAGGAAACCGATGATTGTATAGAATAGAGCTGTAGTAGATAGAGAAAATTGATGTTCAATAATCCCTAGCCCAACAATTTTAGCGGTTATTAGGCTAATCAGTTCTGAAATCAAGATAGAAATAGGAAGACCTATTCCAAGAGCAAGGACACTGTTTCTCAAATCCTCAAGGAGGAGTAGCAAGAACAGTTTACTTCTTCGCATGCCTAGTGTGAGATAGACGCCAAATTCATGTTTTCTCCTTTCCATCTGCATACTGCTTGCGAAGTAGACTAGAAAAAAGAGAATAAAGAGTGTTGCTACGTAAAGAATAGGAATCATGCTAAAGAGTTTATTTACAGCGTCACTTTCTATTTGTTTTAGAAAGATCATCACATCTTGATGAGACAAAGAAAGGATGATGTAAAAGGAGATAATAGAAAGAACCATAGAACTGAAGTACAAGCCATTATTCTTTCGATCCCTCTTGCTGTTTCTTGAAACTAATTTAGAAAACATTGCCATCACCTCCAGCCAGTGCAGCCATGACCTTTAGTATTCTGTGGTAAAAGTCTTCTTGACTCTCTCTTGGATAATCGCGTCGGATTTCATGGAATAGTTTTCCGTCTTGGATAAACAAGATGCGGTTGCAAAAGCTGGCAGCGACAGAATCGTGGGTCACCATGAGAATGGTGGTTTCTTCCACTTGATTCATTTCGGATAATTTTTGCATCAAAATAGTTGCATTTTTTGAATCTAAAGCACCTGTGGGCTCATCCGCAAATACAATCTTAGGGTCTAAAATCAAGGCACGCGCAGCAGCTACCCTTTGCCGTTGACCACCTGATAATTGAGATGGGAACTTATCCAGAAGTTCAGAAATATCCAGATATTGGGAAAGCAATTCTAACCGAACCTTACTTTCGTTGGCATCGACCTTGTGCAAAGACAAGGGGAGTAAAATATTTTCTTTGGCTGTCAGATTGTCCAAAAGCTCAAAATTTTGAAAGAGGTAACCGATTTTCTTACCACGATAATCAGCTAACTGACTACCTTTTAATTGACCTAAATCCTTTTCTTGCATTTGAATGGATCCGTCAGTTGGCTTGATGATAGTGGCGAGACAGTTAAGAAGGGTTGTTTTCCCAGATCCACTACTCCCCATAATCCCTAAGAACTCGCCTTTGACAACTTGAAAAGATATGCCGTTCAAGGCCTTGGTGATATTCGGCTCTTTTCCATAATGCTTTGTTAATGATTCTACTCGTAAAATTGTTTCCATGTGAAACACCTCCATCTTTTGTTACTTTTATTATAGTATGAATCAGAGTAGAATAACACTTACGGATGATGTAAGAAATCTTTATCACTGACTTTTATAGTCAGGTTATTGGACTTATACTTACTATATTATAGCATGGTTTCAGGGATTTAAAAAGAGGAGTTGAAGCTCAGGGACTCTCTATATTACAAAAATTTCTGATTTTGAAAACGTGAAAGAAAAAGCCTTAGAAATATTGATTTCTAGGACTTTTTTAACTTATTAACTCTATTCCCATTCAACTGTTGCTGGTGGTTTACTTGTAATATCGTAGACGATACGGTTAACATGGTCTACTTCATTTACGATACGTACAGAGATTTTTTGAAGGACTTCCCAAGGGATCTTGGCAAAATCAGCTGTCATACCATCGATAGAAGTAATGGCACGAATGGCGATTGTGTAGTCGTAAGTACGACCGTCACCCATAACACCGACTGAACGAACGCCTGTGTTGACAGTGAAGTATTGCCAGATGTCACGATCAAGACCTGCTTTGGCGATTTCTTCACGAAGGATAGCATCAGACTCACGAACAGTTTCAAGTTTTTCCTCAGTGATTTCACCCATGACACGGATAGCAAGTCCTGGTCCAGGGAATGGTTGGCGCCATACGATGTGGTCTGGCATACCAAGCTCTGTACCAAGGGCACGAACTTCGTCCTTGTAAAGAGTGTTGAGTGGTTCGATGAGTTCAAACTGCATGTCTTCTGGAAGACCACCTACGTTGTGGTGTGACTTGATAGTTTGAGCAGTATCTGTACCAGACTCAATCACGTCAGTGTAAAGCGTTCCTTGAGCAAGGAATTTTACATCTTTTAGCTTGCTTGCTTCGTCATCAAAGACATAAACAAACTCATTACCGATGATTTTACGTTTTTGTTCAGGGTCAGAAACGCCAGCAAGTTTGTCAAGGAAGCGTTTTGCAGCGTCTGCTTTGACGATATTTAAACCAAACTTACCACCAAGCATGTCCATAACTTGCTCAGCCTCTCCTTTACGGAGAAGACCGTGGTCTACAAAGATACAGATCAATTGATCGCCGATTGCTTTTTGGAGAAGAACTCCAACGACAGAAGAGTCAACACCACCTGATAGACCGAGAAGAACACGCTTGTCACCTACAGTTTCACGGATTTTCTTGATCTGCATATCGATGAAGTTATCCATTGACCAATCACCCTTAGCTTTACAGATGTTAAGGGCAAAGTTGCGAAGGATATCATTTCCGTATACAGAATGGCGAACCTCTGGGTGGAATTGGATACCATAGATGTGCTTGTCAGGGTTTTCAATAGCTGCATAAGGACAGTCAGCAGAAGTTCCAGTACGAACAAAATCAGCTGGAATCTCTGTAACAGCATCGCCATGGCTCATCAAAACAATCTGTTCTTCAGGAGTTCCTTCAAAGAGGGCAGAAGTGGTATGAGTAAGTGGTGATTGACCATACTCACGGTTACCAGCATCACCTGCAGGGACAACTTTTCCTCCAAGCTTATGAGTTAAAAGTTGCATACCATAGCAGATTCCTAAAATTGGAACGCCGAGTTCAAAAATTTCTGGGTCAATATCAAATGAACCATCTTCGTATACAGAGTTTGGTCCACCAGAGAGGATGATCCCTACAGGGTTAATCGCACGAACCTCTGCGGCTGAGATTTTGTGACTTTTTAGCTCTGAAAAAACACCAATTTCACGAATACGGCGTGAAATCAGCTGGTTGTATTGGCTACCATAGTCCAGCACGATGATTTTTTCGACATCTTGCAAATCAGTTGAAATGTTGCTCATCTTTTTCCTTTCTCAAAAGAAATATCTTTTTCAATATTTTATCACAAATAGGGGTGAATTACCAACTAAACAAGGCAAAGTTTGACTTTTTCTTAGCAAATACGGTACAATAGAGAAAATATAGAAAAGAAGTGAAAATCATGTTACCAGCTTATATGAAAATCCACGATCAGATCAAGAAGGATATAGATGAGCATCATTGGAAAATCGGAGAGAGACTTCCAAGTGAGCGAGATTTGGCAGAGCTGTTTCAGGTTAGCCGGATGACCTTGCGACAAGCCATCTCTCTTTTGGTTGAAGAAGGAGTCTTGGAGCGCAGAGTAGGAAGCGGAACCTTTGTCTCTAGTACTCGGGTCCAAGAAAAAATGCGGGGGACGACCAGTTTTACGGAGATTGTCAAATCTCAGGGGAAAGTTCCTTCCAGTCAACTCATTTCTTATAGAAGAACCATTCCCAACGAGCAGGAAGTGGCAAAGCTAGGCATTTCACCAACTGAAAATATCATCCGTATGGAACGGGTACGTTATGCTGATCAAGTTCCGTTAGTCTATGAAGTAGCATCTATACCTGAGAAATTTATTAAGGACTTCAAAAAAGAAGAGGTAACTAGTCACTTCTTTCAAACCTTGCAGGAACATGGCTACCGGATTGGCAAATCCCAACAGACCATTTATGCGAGATTGGCTAAGGAAAAAATTGCTCACTATCTAGAAGTCGAAAAGGGACATGCCATTTTAGCCTTGACTCAGGTCTCTTATCTTGAAGATGGGACGGCTTTCGAGTATGTAAAGAGTCAATACGTTGGCGAGCGCTTTGAATTTTATCTTGAAAATAACTAGTCTAGAAAGGCTAGTTTTTTGTTTTAGAAAAGATTAGAATTGTCAAAACAATCTGTCTAGGCTTGATTTTATCGCTTATTTACTATAAAATGAGAAGGAAAAACGTCAAACTTTTATATTGCAAATAGGAGAAAAAATGACAAAAACATTAAAACGTCCTGAGGTTTTATCACCTGCAGGAACTTTAGAGAAGCTGAAAGTAGCTGTTCAATATGGTGCAGACGCAGTCTTCATCGGTGGACAGGCCTATGGTCTTCGTAGCCGTGCAGGAAACTTCACCTTTGAACAGATGGAAGAAGGCGTGCAGTTTGCTGCTAAGTACGGTGCCAAGGTCTATGTGGCTGCTAACATGGTTATGCACGAAGGAAACGAAGCTGGTGCTGGAGAATGGTTCCGTAAGTTGCGTGACATCGGGATTGCGGCAGTTATCGTGTCAGATCCGGCCTTGATTATGATTGCAGCAACCGAAGCACCAGGTCTTGAAATCCACCTTTCAACCCAAGCCAGTGCGACGAACTATGAAACTCTTGAGTTCTGGAAAGAACTTGGTCTAACTCGTGTGGTTTTGGCCCGTGAAGTTTCAATGGAAGAATTGGCAGAGATTCGCAAACGTACTGATGTAGAAATTGAGGCCTTTGTCCATGGAGCCATGTGTATTTCTTACTCAGGTCGCTGTACGCTATCAAACCACATGAGTATGCGTGATGCTAACCGTGGTGGTTGTTCACAGTCTTGTCGTTGGAAATACGACCTTTACGATATGCCCTTTGGCCAAGAACGTAAAAGTCTTAAAGGTGAAATTCCAGAAGAATTTTCAATGTCAGCCGTTGACATGTCTATGATTGATCATATTCCAGATATGATAGAAAACGGTGTAGACAGTCTTAAGATTGAAGGACGTATGAAATCTATTCACTACGTTTCAACGGTGACTAACTGTTACAAGGCGGCTGTGGATGCATACCTTGAAAGTCCTGAGAAGTTTGAAGCTATCAAACAAGACTTGGTAGATGAGATGTGGAAGGTTGCCCAACGTGAATTGGCAACAGGTTTCTACTACGGTACACCAACAGAAAATGAACAGTTGTTTGGTGCACGTCGTAAAATCCCTGAGTACAAGTTTGTCGCTGAAGTCGTTTCTTATGATGATGCGACTCAAACGGCAACTATTCGTCAACGAAACGTTATCAACGAAGGTGACCAAGTTGAGTTCTACGGCCCAGGTTTCCGTCATTTTGAGACTTATATCGAAGATCTTCATGATTCTAAAGGAAATAAAATCGACCGTGCTCCAAATCCAATGGAACTCTTGACCATCAAGGTTCCACAACCTGTTCAAGCTGGGGACATGGTCCGCGCTCTCAAGGAAGGTCTTATCAATCTCTATAAGGAAGACGGGACAAGCGTCACAGTTCGTGCCTAGACAAGGAAAAGTGAATGAATCAAGCACAAGGTTTGTTAGTTGATGATGAAGGCAGATGTATTCATTACCATGGCGAAAAGGATATCATTTCCCTTCAGTGCTATGAATGTAAAAAATACTATGCTTGCTATCAGTGTCATAATACTATAGAAACGCATGTATTTTCGCCCTATCCCTTGGCGCTTACCGAGGATCAACCGATTTTATGTGGGGCTTGTAAGAGGACAATGACATTTCAAGAATATCAAAAACAGATAGCATGTTCTTATTGCAGTGCTCCATTTAATCCAGGTTGCAAACAACACTATTCCTATTATTTTAAATAAAATGAATTCATCCAAGTTTCAAACTTGGATTTTTTCAATTTATTTCAGAAAACAGAGTGAAAGTGGAAAAACACTCGCTCTAAAATGAGAAATTTTTCTGTATAATAGGATAAAAATGGCAAAAATAGAAATAAATTATCTGAAACGCTTTCAATGTTAGTAAAAAGTTGACAAAAACAAATTTTAGGACTAAACTAAGTAAGTAAATTTAAATAAAAAAGGAGAATTCATCATGAATTTAACATTTTTCGGTCTTTGTCTTGCCTGTATGGGTGTATCCCTTGCAGAAGGATTTTTGATGAACGGTTTGTTCAAATCAGCAGCTCGCCAACCAGACATCATTCCACAATTGCGTAGCTTGATGATCATGGGGATTGCCTTTATTGAAGGAACTTTCTTTGTAACTCTTGTCTTTTCATTTATCATCAAATAAAGAGAAGTATAAATTGGAAAAAGGGAGGATTCTAGATGGAAGAAAGTATCAATCCAACCATCAATATCGGTCCTGTTACCTTTGATTTGACCTTGACAGCCTTAACCTTGCTGTCTGTGGCAGTTATTTTTGGCTTTATCTATTGGGCGAGTCGTAGTATGACTCTGAAACCCAAAGGGAAGCAAAATGTACTAGAGTATCTCTATGACTTCGTAGTCGGATTTACAGAACCTAATGTAGGCTCACGGTACATGAAAGATTACTCACTCTTTTACTTATGTTTATTTCTTTTTATGGTGATCGCAAACAATCTTGGTTTGATGGCAAAACTTCAAACTACAGATGGGACAAACCTTTGGACATCGCCAACTGCCAATCTTCAATTTGACTTGGCCTTGTCATTTGGAATTATCCTGATGACCCATATAGAAGGAATTCGTCGCCGTGGTGTTAAAAAGTATCTGAAAGGCTTTGTTACCCCAGGTTTTATGACACCGATGAATCTCCTTGAAGAAGTCACGAATTTCCTATCACTTGCTTTGCGGGTATTCGGAAATATCTTTGCCGGAGAAGTGATGGCTAGTCTGCTCATCACACTTTCTCATCAGGCTCTTTATTGGTATCCAGTCGCATTTGTTACCAATCTAGTCTGGACGGCGTTTTCTGTGTTTATTTCCTGTGTTCAGGCTTATGTATTCACAGTCTTGTCTTCTATGTATCTAGGAAATAAAATTAATGATGAAGAGTAGAAAGGAGTAACAGATGCACGTAACAGTAGGTGAATTAATTGGTAACTTTATTTTAATCGCTGGCTCTTTTATCCTTTTGATTGTCTTAGTTAAGAAATATGCGTGGTCAAACTTGACAAGTGTCTTCGAAGAAAGGGCAAATAAAATTGCTGCTGATATTGATGGAGCTGAACAAGCACGTCAAAAAGCAGAAACTCTTGCCCAAAAACGTGAAGATGAATTGACTGGTAGTCGCAACGAAGCCAAAACAATCATTGAAAATGCTAAAGAGACTGCAGAGAAGAGTAAAGCAGATATTCTGGCAGATGCTAAATTAGAAGCAGGTCGCTTAAAAGAAAAGGCGAATCAAGAAATTGCTCAGAATAAAGCTGAGGCTTTGCAAAGTGTTAAGGGCGAGGTGGCAGATTTGACGATTAGTCTCGCTGGTAAAATTATCTCAAAAAACCTTGACAGTCATGCTCATAAGGAACTCATTGATCAATATATCGATCAGCTAGGAGAAGCCTAATGGACAAGAAAACAGCAAAGGTCATTGAAAAGTACAGCATGCCTTTTGTCCAATTAGTGATTGAAAAAGGAGAAGAGGACCGGATTTTTTCAGACTTGGATCAAATCAAACAAGTTGCAGAAGAAACGGACTTACCTTCTTTTTTAGCTCAGGTGGCAGTTGATGAGTCTGATAAGGAAAAAACAGTTGGTTTCTTTCAAGACTCTGTCTCACCTTTAATGCAAAACTTTATTCAGGTTCTGATTTACAATCACAGAGCAAATCTTTTTTATGATATCATTGTTGATTGTTTGAATCGTCTTGAAAGAGAAACCAATCATTTTGTAGTTACGATTTCTTCAGCTCATCCTTTAACGGACGAACAGAAGGAACGTTTGCTTCCCTTGATAGAGAAAAAAATGTCTCTGAAAGTACGGAGTATTAAAGAACAAATTGATGAAGGACTCATTGGTGGTTTTGTCATTTTTGCTAATCACAAGACAATTGATGTGAGTATTAAACAACAACTTCGAGTTGTTAAAGAAAATTTGAAATAGAAAGTGGTGTTCTTTTGGCAATTAACGCACAAGAAATCAGCGCTTTAATTAAGCAACAAATTGAAAATTTCAAACCCAATTTTGATGTTTCTGAAACAGGTGTTGTAACCTATATCGGGGACGGAATTGCGCGTGCTCACGGTCTTGAAAATGCCATGAGTGGAGAGTTGTTGATCTTTGAAAACGGCTCTTATGGGATGGCGCAAAACTTGGAGTCTACAGACGTTGGGATTATCATCCTTGGAGACTTTACAGATATTCGTGAAGGTGATACCATTCGCCGTACAGGTAAAATTATGGAAGTCCCTGTGGGTGACAGCTTGATCGGACGTGTTGTCGACCCACTTGGTCGTCCAGTTGATGGTCTTGGAGAAATCCATACTGACAAAACTCGTCCAGTAGAAGCGCCAGCTCCTGGCGTTATGCAACGTAAGTCTGTATCAGAACCATTGCAAACTGGTTTGAAAGCTATTGACGCCCTTGTTCCGATTGGTCGTGGTCAACGTGAGTTGATTATCGGTGACCGTCAAACAGGGAAAACAACCATTGCAATTGATACCATCTTGAACCAAAAAGGTCAAGATATGATCTGTATCTATGTAGCGATTGGACAAAAAGAATCAACAGTCCGTACGCAAGTAGAAACACTTCGTCAGTACGGTGCCTTGGACTACACAATCGTTGTGACAGCCTCTGCTTCACAACCATCTCCATTGCTCTTCCTAGCTCCTTATGCTGGGGTAGCTATGGCAGAAGAATTTATGTACCAAGGCAAGCATGTTTTGATTGTTTATGATGATCTTTCAAAACAAGCGGTCGCTTATCGTGAGCTTTCCCTCTTGCTTCGTCGTCCACCAGGTCGTGAAGCCTTCCCAGGGGATGTTTTCTACCTCCACAGCCGTTTGCTTGAGCGCTCAGCTAAAGTTTCTGATGAACTTGGTGGTGGTTCAATCACAGCCCTACCATTTATCGAAACGCAAGCAGGAGATATCTCTGCCTATATCGCAACCAACGTAATTTCAATTACAGATGGGCAAATCTTCCTTGGAGATGGTCTCTTTAATGCAGGGATTCGTCCAGCTATTGATGCGGGTTCATCTGTATCTCGTGTAGGTGGTTCCGCTCAAATCAAAGCCATGAAGAAAGTAGCTGGTACGCTTCGTATCGACCTTGCTTCTTACCGTGAACTAGAGGCCTTCACTAAGTTCGGTTCTGATTTGGATGCAGCAACGCAGGCTAAGTTGAATCGTGGTCGTCGTACGGTAGAAGTATTGAAACAACCAGTTCACAAACCATTGCCTGTTGAGAAACAAGTTACCATCCTGTATGCTTTGACACATGGTTTCTTGGATACGATTCCAGTAGATGATATTGTTCGTTTTGAGGAAGAGTTCCATATTTTCTTTGATGCACAACATCCAGAGATTTTGGAAACCATTCGTGAAACAAAAGACTTGCCAGAAGAATCAGTCTTGGATGCTGCGATTACAGAGTTTCTCAATCAATCCAGCTTCCAATAAGAATAGAGGTGTCAGATGGCAGTATCTCTAAATGATATTAAAACAAAAATCGCCTCAACCAAAAATACTAGTCAAATCACTAATGCTATGCAAATGGTGTCAGCGGCTAAGTTAGGCCGCTCTGAAGAAGCAGCTCGTAACTTTCAAATTTACGCTCAAAAGGTTCGTAAACTATTGACAGATATCCTTCATGGAAATGGAGCTGGTGGTTCAACCAATCCTATGTTGATTAGTCGTCCAGTCAAAAAGACAGGCTATATTGTCATCACTTCAGATCGTGGCTTGGTTGGGGGATATAATGCTTCCATCCTTAAAGCTGTTATGGAGTTGACAGAAGAATACCATCCAAATGGTGATGACTTTGAAGTTATCTGTATTGGTGGTATGGGGGCTGATTTCTTTAAGGCTCGTGGTATTCAGCCAATCTATGAACTACGCGGCTTGGCAGATCAACCTAGTTTTGATGAAGTTCGTAAAATTATTTCAAAAACGATTGAGATGTACCAAAACGAACTTTTTGATGAATTGTACGTCTGCTACAACCATCATGTTAATACTCTCACAAGTCAAATGCGTGTGGAACAAATGCTTCCGATTGTTGACTTGGATCCAAATGAAGCGGATGAAGAGTATAGCTTGACCTTTGAGTTGGAAACGAGCCGTGATGAGATTCTAGAGCAGTTGTTGCCACAGTATGCTGAAAGTATGATTTACGGGGCTATTATCGATGCCAAGACAGCTGAAAATGCCGCTGGTATGACAGCTATGCAAACAGCGACCGATAATGCCAAAAAGGTCATTAATGATTTGACAATCCAGTATAACCGTGCTAGACAGGCGGCGATTACACAAGAAATTACAGAAATCGTAGCGGGGGCTAGTGCCTTAGAATAAGGCTTTGCCTCCCTCGTATCAAAATGAACTTAGGACCTAGTTGAGCTAGGAACCGACAGTATCTTATATAGAATAGGAGAAGGAGATGAGTTCAGGTAAAATTGCTCAGGTTATCGGACCCGTTGTAGACGTTTTGTTTGCAGCTGGGGAACCACTTCCTGAGATTAACAATGCACTTGTCGTCTACAAAAATGACGAAAGAAAAACAAAAATCGTCCTTGAAGTAGCCTTGGAGTTGGGTGATGGTATGATCCGTACGATCGCCATGGAATCAACAGATGGTTTGACTCGTGGAATGGAAGTTTTGGACACAGGCCGTCCAATCTCTGTGCCAGTAGGTAAAGAAACTTTGGGACGTGTCTTCAACGTTTTGGGGGATACTATTGACTTGGATGCTCCTTTCGCTGAAGACGCTGAGCGTCAGCCAATTCATAAGAAAGCTCCAACTTTTGATGAATTGTCTACCTCATCTGAAATCTTGGAAACAGGGATCAAGGTTATCGACCTTCTTGCCCCTTACCTTAAAGGGGGGAAAGTTGGACTCTTCGGTGGTGCCGGAGTTGGTAAAACTGTCTTGATTCAAGAATTGATTCACAACATTGCTCAAGAACATGGTGGTATTTCAGTATTTACCGGTGTTGGAGAACGTACTCGTGAGGGGAACGACCTTTACTGGGAAATGAAAGAATCAGGCGTTATCGAGAAAACAGCCATGGTATTTGGTCAGATGAATGAACCACCAGGAGCACGTATGCGTGTTGCCCTTACTGGTTTGACAATCGCCGAATACTTCCGTGATGTAGAAGGTCAAGACGTTCTTCTCTTCATTGACAATATCTTCCGTTTCACTCAAGCTGGTTCAGAAGTATCTGCCCTTTTGGGTCGTATGCCATCAGCCGTTGGTTACCAACCAACACTTGCTACGGAAATGGGTCAATTGCAAGAACGTATCACATCAACCAAGAAGGGTTCTGTAACCTCTATTCAGGCCATCTACGTGCCAGCGGATGACTATACTGACCCAGCGCCAGCGACAGCCTTCGCTCACTTGGATTCAACTACAAACTTGGAACGTAAGTTGGTACAATTGGGTATTTATCCAGCCGTTGATCCGTTGGCTTCAAGCTCACGTGCCTTGGCACCTGAGATTGTTGGAGAAGAGCACTATGCAGTTGCTGCTGAAGTCAAACGTGTCCTTCAACGTTACCATGAATTGCAAGATATCATTGCCATCCTTGGTATGGATGAGCTTTCTGATGAAGAAAAGACCTTGGTTGCGCGTGCTCGTCGTATCCAGTTCTTCTTGTCACAAAACTTCAACGTTGCGGAGCAATTTACTGGCCAACCTGGTTCTTATGTACCAGTAGCAGAAACGGTTCGTGGTTTTAAGGAAATCCTTGAAGGGAAACATGACCACTTGCCAGAAGATGCCTTCCGTGGAGTTGGTTCAATCGAAGACGTCATTGCTAAGGCAGAGAAAATGGGATTTTAAGAGGTGATCTATGGCTCAGTTAACTGTCCAGATCGTGACACCAGATGGCCTCGTCTATGATCACCATGCCAGCTTTGTATCGGTACGAACTCTGGATGGTGAGATGGGGATCTTGCCACGACATGAAAATATGATTGCGGTTTTAGCGGTTGATGAAGTAAAGGTAAAACGAATCGATGATGATACTCATGTGAACTGGATTGCAGTGAACGGAGGGATTATCGAGATTGCCAATGACATAATTACCATTGTAGCCGACTCAGCAGAGCGTGCTCGTGATATCGATATCAGCCGTGCTGAACGTGCTAAACTTCGCGCCGAACGTGAAATTGAAGAAGCTCAAGACAAGCACTTAATTGACCAAGAACGACGCGCTAAGATTGCTCTTCAACGTGCCATTAACCGTATTAATGTCGGAAATAAACTATAATCAAAAAATGAACTTGAGATTCAAGTTCATTTTTTGATTATCTTAGTTCGCAAAGTGAATGCAGACTGCTTCTGGGACATGGAAATCGTTAGAAAGTTCTGCAAGACGACCACTTTCAGGATTACGCTTAAAGACGGTTGCGTTATCAGAATCTTGATGAACAGCAATGAGAAACTCTTGATCAGGAGTTAGGTCGAAATCACGTGGATTTTGTCCATGTGTTGGTACTATCTCTAATAATTCCAGACTGCCATCAGCGAGGATTGTATAGACGGCAATGGAATCATGACCTCGGTTGGATGCATAAAGGTATTTCCCATCTTTTGAAAGACGAATGGCTGCAGTAGCATTGAATCTCTCATAGCCGTCTGGTAAGGTTGAAATGACTTGCATGCGTTCAAATTCACCAACCCCATCGTAAATCAAGACTTCAATGGTACTATTTAGTTCGCAAATGAGATAGGCAATCTTATAGTGGTGGTGGAAAACGATGTGGCGAGCACCTGCTCCAGACTGGCTGTGATAAGTGTGGAGCTTACTTAGTTTTCCTTCTGGGCTAACATCATAGGTCGTCACCTCGTCAGTACCTAGGTCACATGTGACGAGATACTGGTCAGGTGTTAGATCTGTAAAGTGGACATGAGGAGAAGTTTGATTTTCATGAGGGCCTTGTCCACTATGCTGATCCAGATCTGTTTGGGCGAGGCTGCCGTCAGCTTGACGCTTATAAACTAGAACTTGACCTTTATGATAGTTGGCCCCATAAACGAGACCACGCTTTTCATCCACTGCCACATAACAATGAGGAGCCCCCTCCTCCACCACATGGTTTAGCAAAGTGCCATCTGTCTTGTATGCAGCGATTCCACCTAAGCTATCCTGGCTCCCTACAGTGTATAAGTGTTGCTGTTGGTCAAAAGCAAGGTAGGTCGGACTTGGTTCAGCAGCAAAGAGTTCAAGATTTGCAAGCTGGCCTGTTTCTGTATCAAAATCTGCCTTGTAAATCCCTTTAGATAAGCGACGAGTGTAAGTTCCAAAATAAACAATTTCTTTCATGTCCATACCTCTTAATAATGATATGTTCATTATACCACAAAATAGCAGTCATGAAGCACCAGATTCATTCATGTAAGCACTTTAAAAAAGAGTTATTTTAGTTTAAAAATGGTATAATGAGAGAACGACAGAAAGGATGTATTTATGGAACATAAAGAGAAACATTTTAGCCTATCTTGGTTTTTTAAGTGGTTTTTAGATAATAAAGCCATCACTGTATTTTTAGTAACCTTGTTACTGGGGCTTAACATTTTTATTCTAAGTAAGATTAGTTTTATTTTTTTACCAGTTTTGGATTTTTTAGGGGTTGTCATGTTGCCAGTTATTTTATCTGGTTTACTTTATTATCTCCTCAATCCGATTGTTGACTGGATGGAGAAACACAAGATCAATCGCGTTCTTGCTATCAGTATAGTTTTTGTCATTATTGGACTTTTTATCATTTGGGGTCTGGCAGTCGCTATTCCAAATCTGCAACGCCAAGTCTTAAATTTTGCGAAGAATGTGCCGACTTATCTTAAGGATGCTGATATGGTTATCAATGACCTTGTAACCAAACGCTTGCCAGATGATTTTAGACCTCAGTTGGAGCAGGTTCTTGCAAATGTTTCTACAGAAGCAACGATATGGGCCAGCAAAATTTCTTCTCAAGCCGTCAACTGGGTCAGTGGCTTTATCAGTAGTGTTTCTCAGGTGATTGTAGCGGTCATTATCGTACCCTTTATGCTCTTCTATCTCTTGCGCGATGGAAAAGGCTTGCGAGATTATTTGACTAAGTTTATTCCAACGAAGTTAAAAGAACCTGCGGGTGAAGTCCTATCGGATGTCAATAAACAGCTGTCAAACTACGTTAGAGGACAGGTTACAGTTGCTATTATCGTGGCGATTATGTTTATTATTTTCTTTAAGATTATTGGTCTCAGATATGCTGTGACTCTAGGTGTAACGGCAGGTATTCTAAATCTAGTCCCTTATTTAGGTAGTTTCCTTGCCATGCTGCCTGCCCTTGTTTTAGGTTTAATCGCAGGCCCTGTCATGCTCTTGAAAGTTGTCATTGTCTTTATCGTGGAACAAACGATTGAAGGTCGCTTCGTATCGCCTCTTATTTTAGGTAGTCAGCTGAACATCCATCCGATCAATGTCCTCTTTGTTCTCCTGACTTCAGGATCTATGTTTGGGATTTGGGGAGTCTTGTTGGGAATCCCTGTCTATGCCTCTGCCAAGGTCGTTATCTCAGCTATCTTTAACTGGTATAAAGAAGTCAGCGGTTTGTATGAAGAAGAAGGAGAGGAAATCAAGAGTGAACAATAGTCAACGTATGCTCCAGGCTTTGGATGAACAGGATTTAAGCAAAGCGGATCAGTATTTTCACAAAGCCCTCGAAACAGATTCAAGTGAAGTTCTTTACGAACTAGCAAGCTATCTTGAGGTAATTGGCTTTTATCCTCAAGCAAAAGAAATTTACCAAAATATCGTTACAGAATTTCCAGAAGTGAATCTGAACTTAGCCAGCATTGTTAGCGAGGATGGCAATGTTGAGGAAGCCTTTGCTTACCTTGAGGAAATCACACCCGAAAGTGACTGGTACGTATCGGCCTTGGCCTTGAAGGCCGATCTCTATCAGTTGGAAGGATTGACAGATGTAGCACGTGAAAAGTTACTGGAAGCCTTAAGTTACTCAGATGATGTCTTATTAGTTTTTGGTCTGGCTGAGTTGGATAGCGAGTTAGGAAATTATCAGGAAGCCATTCAGGGCTATGCTCAATTAGATAATCGCTCCATCTATGAGCAAACGGGTGTCTCAACCTATCAGCGAATCGGCTACGCTTATGCCCAGTTAGGCAAGTTTGAAGCTGCAACTGAATTCTTAGAAAAAGCCTTAGAACTAGAATACGATGACCAAACGGCTTTTGAACTGGCTAGTCTTTACTTTGACCAAGAAGAGTATCAAAAATCTGTTCTTTACTTTAAGCAGATTGATACCATTTCACCAGATTTTGAAGGATATGAGTATGGCTACAGTCAAGCCTTACACAAGGAACATCAGGTGGAGGAGGCCCTTCGTATCGCTAAACAAGGTTTGGAGAAAAATCCATTTGAAACTCGGCTCTTGCTAGCAGCCTCACAGTTTTCGTATGAATTGCATGATGCTAGTGCTGCAGAGCAATTTCTCCTTACTGCCAAAGAAGATGCAGAAGACCTTGAGGAAATTTTCCTTCGTCTCGCAACCATTTATATGGAACAAGAGCGGTTTGAGGACATTATCGCTCTCCAAAGTCAAGAACCTGAAAATCTCTTGACCAAGTGGATGATTGCCCGTTCTTATCAGGAGACTGAGAATTTAGATAAGGCCTATGAGCTCTATCAACAACTATCATCTGACCTCAAGGACAATCCAGAGTTTCTGGAGCAATATACTTATCTCTTGCGTGAATTGGGATATTTTGAAGAAGCCAAAGTGCAAGCCGAAGCCTATTTAAAACTAGTTCCAGATGATGTTCAAATGCAAGAACTCATAGAAACACTTTAAAAGTTATCTCTCTAAAAGAGCGTATCCGTCAATTTGGCAGATACGTTTTTTGAAAGAAATAGAATTTTTTTACAATAACCCTTGCTAAATTGTTTATTTATGCTATAATAGGAACAATTATTTTTAGGAGGTGCAGTATGTCTTATATGTTTGAGATATTACCGAGTTTATTGAGCGGTGCAAGCATGACTTTACAGGTTTTTGTACTGGTCTTGATTTTGTCTATTCCCTTGGGCGTTTTGATTGCCTTTGCCTTGCAAGTCCATTGGAAACTCCTCCATTATCTGATCAACATTTATATCTGGATCATGCGAGGAACACCCTTGCTCTTGCAATTGATCTTTATCTATTATGTGCTTCCAAATATTGGGATTCGTTTGGATCGCCTTCCTGCGGCTATTATTGCCTTTGTTTTGAATTATGCAGCTTACTTTGCTGAAATCTTCCGTGGAGGGATTGATACTATTCCTAAGGGGCAATATGAGGCTGCTAAGGTCTTGAAGTTTAGCCCTTTTGCCACAGTGCGCTATATTATCTTACCACAGGTGACCAAAATTGTTCTTCCTAGTGTATTTAATGAAGTCATGAGTTTGGTCAAGGATACTTCTTTGGTCTATGCCTTAGGTATTTCAGATTTGATTTTGGCTAGTCGTACAGCAGCCAACCGTGATGCTAGTCTGATTCCTATGTTCTTGGCAGGAGCAATTTACTTGATTTTGATTGGTATTGTGACTATCCTTGCCAAAAAAGTTGAGAAGAAGTACAGTTACTATAGATAGGAGGTTGCCATGTTAGAATTACGAAACATCAACAAGGCCTTTGGTGGCAAACAGGTCTTAACTAATTTCAGCCTATCAATTCCTGAAAAGCAAATCCTGGCAATCGTAGGTCCATCAGGAGGTGGAAAAACAACCTTATTACGTATGTTAGCTGGACTGGAAACTATCGATTCTGGAGAAATCTACTATAACGGTGAATCTCTAGCTTTAGACGAACTAGAAAAGCGTAACCTACTAGGATTTGTCTTCCAAGATTTTCAACTTTTCCCTCATTTATCAGTTCTGGACAATTTGACCCTATCGCCTGTGAAAACTATGGGAATGAAGCAGGAAGAGGCTGAGAAGAAGGCGCGTGTACTCTTGGAACAGTTAGGACTAGCAGGGCACGCAGATGCTTATCCATTTTCATTATCAGGTGGGCAAAAGCAGCGGGTGGCCTTGGCGCGTGCTATGATGATTGACCCAGAAATCATTGGTTACGATGAACCAACTTCTGCCTTGGATCCAGAATTGCGCTTGGAAGTGGAAAAACTGATTTTGCAAAATAGGGAACTTGGGATGACGCAAATTGTGGTTACCCACGATTTACAATTCGCTGAAAATATTGCGGATGTATTATTAAAAGTAGAGCCTAAATAGGAGGAAAAATGATGAAAAAATTGATGCTTGTATTAGTCAGTCTAATGACTGCTTTGTTCTTAGCAGCTTGTGGGAAAAATTCTAGTGAAACTAGTGGAGATAATTGGTCTAAGTACGAGTCTAACAAGTCTATTACCATTGGATTTGATAGTACTTTTGTTCCAATGGGATTTGCTCAGAAAGATGGTTCCTATGCAGGATTTGATATTGATTTAGCTACAGCTGTTTTTGAAAAATACGGAATTACGGTAAATTGGCAACCGATTGATTGGGATTTGAAAGAAGCTGAATTGACAAAAGGAACGATTGATCTGATTTGGAATGGCTATTCCGCTACAGACGAACGTCGTGAAAAGGTAGCATTCAGTAACTCATATATGAAGAATGAGCAGGTATTGGTTACTAAGAAATCGTCAGGTATTACGACTGCAAAAGATATGACTGGAAAGACTTTAGGAGCTCAAGCTGGTTCATCTGGTTATGCGAACTTTGAAGGAAAGCCAGCGATTTTGAAGGATATTGTCGCTAATAATGAAGCGAATCAATACCAAACTTTTAATGAAGCCTTGATTGATTTGAAAAACGATCGAATTGATGGCCTATTGATTGATCGTGTCTATGCAAACTATTATTTAGAAGCAGAAGGCGTTTTAAACGATTATAATGTCTTTACAGTTGGACTAGAAACAGAAGCTTTTGCAGTTGGAGCACGTAAGGAAGATACTACTCTGGTTAATAAGATAAATGAAGGATTTTCTAGTCTTTACAAGGATGGTAAGTTCCAAGAAATTAGTCAAAAATGGTTTGGAGAAGATGTGGCAACCAGTCAAGTCAAAAATCAAGAATAAGAAAAAGAGATTGAGTGTACCTCAGTCTCTTTTAGTCTTAAAAATCCTCTGGCAAGTACCAGAGGATAAGGGGTTATTTCATTGTTGGGAAGAGTAGAACGTCACGGATAGTAGTTGTATCTGTGAGGAGCATGCAGAGGCGGTCAATACCGATTCCCAAACCACCTGTTGGTGGCATACCATATTCAAGGGCCTCGATGTAATCGTAGTCGATACCTGTTGCTTCGTCGTCACCAAGTTCTTTAGCTTTTGCTTGGGCTTCAAAACGGCTAAGTTGGTCGATTGGGTCGTTCAACTCGGTAAAGGCATTACCGTATTCTTTAGTCATGATGAAGAGTTCGAAACGGTCTGTAAAGCGTTCGTCTTCAGGATTTTTCTTAGCGAGTGGAGACACAGCTACTGGATGTCCATAGACAAAGGTTGGTTGGATCAAGGTTTCTTCAACGAACTCTTCAAAGAAAGCGTTGATGATGTGACCTACTTCAGTGTAGTGTTTCTCAACTGGAACTTTCTTCTCAGCAGCGATAGCTTTGGCTTCCTCGAAAGTCATGTCTTGCCAGAAATCTACACCAGTAATTTCCTTGATAGCATCCACCATGTGAACACGTTTAAATGGTTCATTGATCTTGATTTCAGTACCTTGATAGTTAACTGGGCCATCACCTTTGACTGATTTAGCAGCGTGTTGGATAATACCTTCCGTCAAGTCCATGATATCTTGGAAGTCAGCATAAGCTTGATAAACTTCGATAGAAGTGAATTCAGGATTATGAGTGGCATCCATTCCTTCATTACGGAAGATACGGCCAATTTCATAGACACGTTCCATACCACCAACGATAAGACGTTTTAAGTGGAGCTCAGTCGCGATACGAAGCACCATGTCAATGTTTTGGGCATTGTGGTGAGTGATAAATGGACGAGCAGCAGCACCACCAGCTTCGTTGTGGAGGACAGGTGTTTCCACTTCAAGGAAACCTTTTTGATCAAGATAACGACGGATTT
Organism: Streptococcus oralis; assembly: GCF_019929365.1. Classification (GTDB taxonomy): domain Bacteria; phylum Bacillota; class Bacilli; order Lactobacillales; family Streptococcaceae; genus Streptococcus; species Streptococcus oralis_BT. The sequence goes on from NZ_JAHZPH010000001.1 coordinate 213,177, forward strand.
CTGAGATGATTTTTGAACGAGTGACAAAACGTTCAAAGCTTTCACGGTTAGAAATCAAGTCAAGGTAACGTTTGCGGTAAATGGTTTCAACGTCAGTTAAACCATGGAATTTCTCTGGAAGTGGGCGAAGTGCTTTAGACAAGTGTGTAATGTGAGTCGCCTTGATAGAGAGTTCTCCCATATCAGTACGCATCACTTCACCTTCGACACCGAGGAAGTCACCGAGGTCAGCCTTTTTGAAGATTTCGTAGTTTTCTTCACCGACTTCGTCTTTACGAACGTAGATTTGGATTTGACCTTCTCGGTCTTGAAGATGGGCAAAGCCAACTTTTCCTTTCCCACGTTTAGTTACTAAGCGTCCAGCGATAGTAGCAGTTTCATTTAATTCATGTAATTGTTCTTTATCAAGTTCTGCAAATTTGTCTTTTAGTTCTTGTGAGTTAGCAGTACGTTCAAAACGTTTTCCGAAGGGATCGATTCCCTGCTCACGGAGCGCAGCCATTTTTTCACGGCGAACGATCTGCTGGTCATTTAGTTCTTCCATATGTTCTGTAGACATGAAATCCTCCTAATTTTACTCAAAATTTGATACGATGAGTCATTTTTTGCGATACTCCCATTTTATCATAAATAGTCAAGAAATTCACGGATATTCTTTGAAAATTAAAAAGAACTTGACCATTGGAATCAAGTTCCATTATTTTTCTTGATAGGAAGTGTCATTCCATCTTTCGAGAGTGAAGGTTTCAAAATCCTCAGTGTCCAAAATTGTCAGACTAGCATTGGCCAAGCCTCCATCTTTGCGAAGATGAGCCTCTTTATAGCCTAGAAGAGTACGTAGGCTAGCAGTGAGATTTGCACCATGACCGACGATTAGAATGTTTTCAGCCGAACTTTCTTTCAGAGATTTGATAAATTGAATAGTACGCTGAGTCGTAGAGTAGAGGGATTCAGCTTCAAACATCTTCGTATCAAACTGAGCGAGATTAGAGCGAAAGGCCTTGATTTGTTGCGGGTAGATGGCATTGAGCGTAGCGATTTTTAATCCCTCTAGTTTTCCAAGTTGCCATTCACGTAGGTTAGGAATACTCTCTAAAGGACAGGGTGTCTGGAGTTGGCTTTGGATAATTTCAGCAGACTTAACCGCTCTAGGTAAATCACTTGAATAAATCTTATCAAAAGGTATTTCCTTGAGATACTGGCCAAGTTGCTTTAGGATATCAATAGACTCTGGAAGAAGGGGAGAGTCACCACTAGCACCTTGAAAACGTCCTTCAAGATTCCATAGAGTGCGGCCATGACGAACAAAATAGAGTTTCATTACTTACTTTCCTCCAAGATATCAGCAAAATCCGCTTTTACAAAGCTGGCCAAGTCTTGAGGTCGGATGATGATACTATGCCCGACTTCCCCAGCAGAGACAATCATTTGATCCAAGTCCAAAGCAGTCTTATCGAGAAAAATGGGATAATTGTGTTTCTGACGAATACCGACAGGGTTGTTAGCTCCATGAACATAGCCTGTCGTTTTTTCCAAGTCCTTCTGTGGGATCATGCTGACTTTTTTATTACCAGAAACCCTTGCTAGTTTTTTCTCGGCGAGGTGTTCCGTTATGGGAACAATTCCGATGATTGGTCCTGTCTTGTCACCCAGCAGAGCCAAGGTTTTAAAGATATGTGTTCGATCATATTCTGAAGGAAGTTCACCCTCAAGTGCATTGATTTGAATCCCTGTGTGCTCAATCCCTGCCTTGGTCAAGATCTGCTCGACCAAGGTTTTTTTAATCTTAACTTTCTTTGCCATTATTTATACTTATCCTCCAGCTGGCACATCCAAATACCAAGCCAAATGCCAAGCGCAAAGAAGAAGGCAACGAGAACATAGCTCACAATAGAAAGCCCAGTGTATTGGATACTTTCAGCATTTCCGGCATTTGGGATCAAAATTAAGAGGGTGCTTGAAAGCACAATCCCAATGATAAAGTGATAAACACGGGAGTGGTAGTTGTTCAAGGCGTGATCCATTAATTTTGAAAAGATAATGAGAGTTGCTCCTGCACCAATCCCGATAGGAAGGAAGGTACCAAATAAATCAAAAGTCTTAAAACCAGTGAGCATTGGAGCGTACAGTCCCAAAATCAAGAGTAGATTTGACGGACTTAAACCAGGCACCAAGACACCAAGAGATAAAAGAACACCTGCCAAGATGAAACTAGCGAAACTAGCACTGAGAGAACCAACAACAAAGTTTAGCGCGTAGAGCCCTAGTCCTGAAAGGATAAAGGTGGTCCAGAACCAGACTAGGTCAACCTTATCACGATCAGATTCTCGAGTAGATTCTTTAAGGAGGCTAGGAACTGTACCGATGATAGCTCCAGCAAAGCTCCACAAAACATAGACTTGGTAATTTTCTAGCAAATACTCGATCGGATAGGAAAATAAACCAATCCCAAGCAACATCCCGATAGCTACTGGGATAAAGTATAGGACATTCTCTTTAAAATCTTTAAAGGGGTGAGCCAGAAAGCCAATCATTCGCTCGTAAATACCCAAAATAGCTGCTAAAACACCGCCGGAAATTCCAGGTAGGATAAATCCTAATGCGATGACGATTCCTTTAATAACGCGTGCAATCCATGAAAACATAATAAAATCCTCAATTTCATAAAATTCTTTCTCTATGCTATCAATTATAACACAGACGGGGAGAAAATGAAAAAACAAGTGAAAAAGTTTGTTATTTTCACTTGTTTTATGGCCTTAAAAATAGTTTTCTGAAGGTTTCTTCCTTGTCTTTGTCAGTAGAAATCAGATTGATGTCCAAATGATGTTCAAATCCTGCAATTCTTCCCTTAGAAGTGTACTGGTGGAGATCGTAGTCCAGATCGGTATTTGGTTTAGTTTCAAAATAACCTGAGTCTGTTCCATAGGAAGGGATCCAAATAGCAGTGAACTTATCTGTATTGATACTATGCTCTTGCATGAAGTAAACCCCAACGTAGATACCGATGTTTTTAGCACCGAGAGTTGCTAGTTTGGAACGAAAGGCCTCAACACCTTCATTCATATCGGACATTGTTTTTTCTTCAACATCTAACCAGTAGTAGCTAGGATTGTAGGGAGAAGCAGCGTTGTAGAAGACTTCAGCAGCCTTCTCCATTTCTTCCTTATTTTTTCCAGCTACATAGGCATAAACCCCCACAGGGACATTCCGTTTTTGAAATTCTGCTATATGATTTTTATAGGCTTTATCGACACCATTGATAAAGGCAGCATCATTTGCTTCAGTATGCTGAGCCCCATTGTGCACGCGAACGATAACACCAGAAATGTTTTGAGATAAGGTGTCGTAGTTGATTTCCTCAGGTCTTTGCCAACCAGAGACGTCGATAATGGGTTTGTCAAGATTATGCAAGGCTTGTGTTTCAACTTGAAGAGCATTTGGCTTAGTTTTGATAGGATGGTCCTCAAAACTTGGTCTATTGAGGAGTAAAATCGCTATGAAAATTCCAAATAAACTCAAAATAATAGCTGGATGAATTTGTTTTCTCATATTTATTTAGTTTATCGTAAAAATTTAAAAAAATCAAAGGAAACAGTTTAGAAATGTAGACAAGTAGGGGAGATTTTCAGGAAAGCACCTGTTTGTTTGTTCTTTAAAAGTAAAATTATGGTATAATATAAGGGAATTTTTACAGAAAAGAGAATAGTATGTCAAATTATGCCATTATTTTAGCAGCGGGTAAGGGTACTCGCATGAAATCAGATCTTCCAAAGGTACTTCATAAAGTAGCAGGAATTTCGATGTTGGAACATGTTTTTCGTAGTGTTGGTGCTATTCAACCTGAAAAGACAGTTACCGTAGTGGGACACAAGGCTGAGTTAGTTGAACAAGTCTTGGCTGGACAGGCAGACTTTGTAACTCAATCAGAGCAACTAGGAACAGGGCATGCCGTCATGATGGCAGAGCCCATTCTTCAAGATCGCACTGGCCACACCTTGGTTATCGCTGGGGATACTCCTCTGATTACAGGTGAAAGCTTGAAAAATCTCTTGGATTTCCATATCAATCACAAAAATGTGGCGACTATTTTAACAGCTGAAGCAGCAGATCCTTTTGGATACGGTCGAATTGTCCGCAACGATAATGCTGAAGTTCTTCGCATTGTCGAGCAGAAAGATGCCACTGATTTTGAAAAACAAATCAAGGAAATCAATACTGGAACTTACGTATTTGACAATGAACGCCTTTTTGAAGCCCTTAAAAACATCAACACTAACAATGCACAAGGAGAGTATTATATTACCGATGTGATTGGTATTTTCCGTAATGCGGGTGAGAAGGTTGGGGCCTATACTCTCAAGGATTTTGATGAAAGTCTTGGAGTAAATGACCGTGTAGCTCTTGCGACTGCGGAAGCAGTGATGCGTCGCCGTATTAATCAAAAACATATGGTCAATGGTGTCAGCTTTGTCAATCCAGATGCAACTTACATCGACATTGATGTCGAGATTGCTCCTGAGGTCCAAATCGAAGCCAACGTTACCTTGAAAGGTCAAACGAAGATTGGGGCGGAAACTATTTTAACAAATGGAACTTATATCGTGGATAGCACCATTGGAGCTGGAGCTGTGATTACGAATTCTATGATTGAGGAAAGTAGTGTTGCGGACGGTGTGACAGTCGGCCCCTATGCCCACATTCGTCCAGGTTCAAGTCTTGGTACTAAAGTTCACATTGGAAACTTTGTTGAAGTAAAAGGATCTTCAATCGGTGAAAATACCAAGGCTGGTCATTTGACCTATATCGGAAATTGTGAAGTCGGTAGCCATGTTAACTTCGGTGCAGGAACCATTACAGTAAACTATGACGGGAAAAACAAATATAAGACTGTGATTGGTAACAATGTCTTTGTTGGCTCAAACTCAACCATTATTGCTCCAGTTGAATTAGGTGACAATTCTCTCGTTGGAGCTGGTTCAACCATTACCAAGAATGTTCCTGCAGATGCCATTGCTATCGGTCGTGGACGACAAGTTAACAAAGACGAGTACGCAACACGCTTACCTCATCATCCGAAGAACCAGTAGGAGTTTGTCATGGAATTTGAAGAAAAAACGATTAGTCGGAAGGAAATCTATCAAGGTCCTATTTTCAAACTAGTACAAGACCAGGTGGAACTACCAGAAGGAAAGGGAACTGCCCAACGTGACTTGATTTTTCACAATGGGGCTGTTTGTGTACTAGCTGTGACAGCCGAGGACAAAATCGTTCTCGTTAAGCAATATCGAAAAGCTATCGAGGCGGTTTCTTATGAGATTCCTGCTGGTAAACTAGAACTTGGTGAAAATGCTGATCCAATGGCAGCGGCACTTCGTGAATTGGAAGAAGAAGTTGCCTACACTGGTAAGTTAGAACTGTTGTACGATTTCTATTCTGCGATTGGATTTTGTAATGAAAAACTAAAACTCTACCTTGCTAGTGATTTGGTCAAGGTGGAAAATCCTCGCCCACAAGATGATGATGAAACCTTGGAAGTCTTAGAAGTAAGTCTAGAGGAAGCCAAGAACCTGATCCAGTCAGGTCATATCTGTGATGCCAAGACCATTATGGCGATTCAGCACTGGGAACTACAAAAGAAATAGAGGAGAAACCCATGGGAAAACCTTTATTAACAGATGAGATGATTGAACGTGCCAACCGCGGTGAGAAAATATCAGGGCCACCTCTTCAAGATGATGAGGAAACAAAGATCCTACCAACGTCTTCACAACATTTTGGTTATTCACGTTCTAGAGACCACGGTTTTAGTCAAGATACACTTACAATCGAAGTAGAGCCAACGATTCATAAGAGCCGCCGCATTGAGAACACTAAGAGAAATGTCTTCAACTCAAAACTCAACCGAGTCTTGTTTGTGGTGATTTTACTTTTGATTTTGCTAGTTTTGGCAATGAAACTCTTGTAATTGAAAGGAAATGAAATGAAAATTGGAATCATTGCTGCCATGCCAGAAGAGCTGATACATTTGACTCAGAATTTGGATAAACCTCAAGAAGTCCAAGTCATGGGAAATACTTACTACACAGGGCTTATTGGCAATACTGAAGTCGTTCTAGTTCAGAGTGGGATTGGGAAGGTCATGTCGGCTATGAGTGTAGCGGTGTTAGCTGATCATTTCCAAGTAGAAGCCATTATTAATACAGGATCAGCAGGTGCTCTTGCAGAAGGGATTGCCGTTGGAGATGTAGTGATTGCGGATAAGTTGGCTTACCATGATGTGGATGTGACTGCTTTTGGCTATGCTTATGGTCAGATGGCTGGTCAACCTCTTTACTTTGAATCAGATCAGAAGTTTATCACTGGGATTAAAGAAAGTTTATCTCAAGTAGAACAGACCTGGCACCTAGGCTTGATTGCTACAGGGGACAGTTTTATAGCTGGAGATGATAAGATTGCTAGTATCAAATCCCACTTTCCAGATGTTTTAGCAGTTGAAATGGAAGGGGCAGCCATTGCTCAAGCGGCTCAGGCTCTTGACCTACCTTTCCTCGTCATTCGTGCTATGAGTGACAATGCCAATCACGAGGCCTCTATCTCTTTTGATGAGTTTATTATCGAAGCTGGACGTCGTTCGGCCCAAGTCTTACTAGCCTTTTTAAAGGCCTTGAATTAAGCGGAAATTTGACAGTTTATCTAGCTTATGATAAGATTTAAATAAAGAAAAGCTAGAAAACGTTTCAGAGGATATTATGAGTATTGAAATGACCGTCAGCGAGATTGCAGAGGTCTTAGGACTATCTCGTCAGGCAATCAACAATCGTGTCAAAGAACTTCCCGAAGAGGACACGAAAAAAAATGACAAAGGTGTAACAGTAGTTACTCGAAGTGGCTTAATTAAGCTAGAAGAAATCTATAAAAAAACGATTTTTGAAGATGAACCAGTCAGTGATGATGTCAAACAACGCGAACTGATGGAAATCTTGGTCGATGAGAAAAATGCTGAAATTCTTCGTTTGTACGAGCAACTCAAGGCCAAGGATCAGCAACTGGCAGAAAAAGATGAGCAGATGCGCATCAAAGACCGCCAGATTGCAGAAAAGGACAAACAATTGGACCAACAGCAACAGTTAACTCTTCAAGCAATGAAGGATCAAGAAAGCTTGAAACTCGAGTTGGACCAAGCAAAAGAAGAAGTCCAAGCAACCAAAAAAGGCTTTTTTGCTCGCCTATTTGGAGGAAAATAAAGAAGCTGTTTGGGTTATTCACTAACCTAATAGCTTCTTTTCTTATTTATAGTTTAAATTGAGTCGAAATTGAGGTAAATGATGGAAAAATTAAGAGACTATATCGCCTTTGACTTAGAATTCAATCAACACGAAGGGGTTACCCATTTAATTCAGGTATCAGCAGTTCGCTTTCAAGATGGTCAAGAGATAGGTGCTTTTGATTCTTATGTCCATACCAGCGTGCCTTTAAAGAGTTTTATCAATGGTTTGACAGGAATTACAGCTGAAACCTTGAAAGATGCGCCAAAAGTAGAACAAGTTTTACAGGACTTTCAGGCATTTGTTGGCAATTCACCTATCGTTGGCTACAATGCAGCCAAGAGTGATTTGCCTATTCTCTTGGAGCATGGCTTGGACTATCGTGACCAGTACAAGGTCGACCTATATGATGAGGCTTTTGAACGTCGTAGTTCCGACCTACACGGCATAGCTAATCTCAAATTGCAAACTGTGGCGAATTTCTTAGGCTTTAAAGGTCAATCGCATAATAGTTTAGAAGATGCGCGCATGACGGCGCGTGTTTATGAAGCCTTTCTGGAGTCTGACGAAGGAAAACTATTGTTAGAAGAACAAAGTAATCTATCTATGAATCCCTTTGGCGGGTTAGATTTATCTCAATTTCTAGACTAGGAGTGCCTATGAAACCTGAAAAACCTAAAAAACTAGGTTTTAGGAAAATTTACCTCAACCTAGATAAAGTTCTCTTCCTCTTTTTCTTAATTTTCATGATGGTGGAATATCTGTGGTTACCTCTCAATTCCTTTCTTGCTGGTCTTTTACTCAGCCAGACGGGCTATTTGTTTATTTCTTACAATAATATTTTTGCCATTATCACGAGTTCTCCTTTAATCAGTCTGGCCTTTCTCGTCTTGATTGTAATCAATCTTTTGGTGGCCTATTTCCAGATTTGCCTCCTCTTTATTGGGGCGCGCCACCTTCTCTACCACGAAAAGAGAACCTTGATTGAGTACAGTCGCAAAGTTTTCCAGCAAAGTTTTCTGTTCATGAAACGCTTGAGCTTCTGTAAGATGGCCTTTGTATTCTTCTATGTAGCCATGCTCTTTCCTTTCATCAGGAAAATTTTAAAAATTTATTACTTAAATAAAATCGTTATTCCAGACTTTATCGTGACTTATCTGGAAGACAAGCACTGGCTAGTAGGCTTGATGATTTTTGCATCTGCTTGGATTTTGCTCTATGTGTCTGTCCGACTCATGTTTGCCCTTCCGAAGATTCTCTTTGAAAAGAGGACTGTGAGAGAAGGAGTAAAATATAGCCTACAAAAGACAAAAAAACAAGTTCTCTTTTATGCTTGGAACTTGCTACTCATTATTATTAAAACCTATCTCTTTTTCTTCCTTCTCTTGACTCCCTTGCTAATAGGACAGATTGTAATTGACAATTTAACACAGAAAGAATCACTGATTCTTGGAGTTATCAACTTTGTCTTGATAAAAAACATCCACTATATGGCGTTGACCTATTTCCTTGTTAAGTTTGTCTCCTTTTTGACAGGTGAGGAACTAGAGATTATGCCAAGAAGAAAAAAAGACCATTTGATGAGATGGGGAGTTATGGGCTGCGCTAGTATCTTTTTTGCGCTGGAAGGTTATATCTATTTGGAAGCTCCTGTGACAAATACCCCTTTAGTCATTTCACACAGGGGTGTTTCAAATAAAAATGGTGTACAAAACACTGTACAGTCTTTGGAAAAAACAGCGCAACTGAAACCAGATTTGATTGAAATGGATGTACAGGAGACCAAAGATGGTCAGTTTGTGATGATGCATGACGCCAATCTTAAGAACTTAGCAGGTATCAATGCCAGACCTCAAGACTTGACTTTGGAGGAGTTGACAGGATTAGATATTTCTGAAAATGGCTATCGAACCAAAATATCTAGTTTTGATGACTATCTCAATCGCGCGAATGAACTTCATCAAAGATTGTTGATTGAAATCAAAACCAGTAAAAAAGACAGTCCACAAATGATGGAACGTTTTCTAGAGAAGTATGGCTCTATTATCAAGCAGTATGGTCATCAGATGCAATCACTAGACTATCATGTGATTGACCAAGTTTTGAAATATGATTCGACTATTCCAGCTTATTTCATCTTGCCTTATAATAGTATTTTCCCAAAAACCAAGGCAACTGGCTATACCATGGAATATTCAACATTGGATGAATATTTTGTTACTAAACTTTGGTATACAGAACAAAAGCTTTATGTTTGGACTGTTAATGGTTCTGAGGCTTTTGATAAAGCAGTTCGGCTCGGAGCAGATGGAATGATTACAGATGATCTAGAAATGGTTCAGTTACAAGTAACGACCGCGCAAGATGATCCTGAGTATACGGAATTGCTGTTAAAAAAAGCAATGGAATTTTTTGATTTCTAAAAAAGAGAAACCGAGGTTTCTCTTTTTTATGAATTAGAAAGGTAATTTTCCAGCGAAAGCACCTAGTTTTTTCTTAGTCGTTTCGTCGATTTGTTCTAGAGCAGCGTTGATGGCTTGAACGGTCATATCAGACAAGGTTTCTAGATCTTCTGGATCTACAACTGCTGGACTGAAGTCAATACTAACAACTTTCTTATCTCCAGTTAAGGTCGCTTGGACAAGGTCTTGAGCAGATTTTCCAACAAATTGCATAGCAGCGAGTTCTGCTTGACTTTGTTCCATTTGTTTTTGAAGTTTTTGTGCTTGGCGCATCATGTTTTGCATGTTCATCATAAGATTTTTAAGATTCCTTTCGTATCAAGGCTTTGAGCCTTGTTTTATAAATTTTTTTGCCATTTTTTGCCCTAGAAGTTGTCAAAAGCATTGGCAACTTCTTTTTGTTGAGTTGGAAATAGGTGCGAGTAGATGTTAATAGTTGTATTAATGCTACTGTGTCCAAGTCGTTTCATAAGTGTAAAAAATATATAATCTTTTCCCTCACCGTTTCTGAGTCCTTTTGAAACTAGAAATGCTGCATGTGAGTGTCGGAAATCGTGATTACGAATCATTTTTAATGACGCAGGCATTCTTTTTTTCAATTTAATCTTTTGATTAGAAACCATTGGAGTAGTCAGTTGTAAAGGACTGTCTTGAAAGATTTGTAAGTTTTCTGTATTGTCCGTAAACTCTACTAATAGGTGAGCTTGTTTTGCTTTCCATTCCGTTAGTTCTTGAACGAATGCTTTATGAATATAAATTCTATGTATAAAAAGCACCACGCTTATCCTCTTTTAAAATATTTTCTTACGTATGAATCTCACAAAGATACTCAACAGATATTTTAAATGTTACTTGGTTAAGCTATGAAGTCTATACTTAGATTCGTATTACTTGGACTTTACTCTTGTGGAGGTTCCCTCGCTTTCTATGACATATTCTCTCACCTGTCAGTTTACTGAAATCGTGGCTAATATTAACTCACTAGCTTTGGTTGAGACAGTACCATTGAAGTACATTATTGATTATATCATTTTTGAACTCTATTGAAAAGCCAAATTTTCCCCAATAGAACTTACTGAAATACGTCCAATTCTTTTATTATTATTATAAATTATATAAAGCTTCACAAACTAGTTCGTTCATTCTTCCATTTGTAACAAGAGCAAAACATGCATTTTGTCTATATTCTAAACACATTTTTGGAAAACTAGTCACCTTTTAATGAAGAAGTTTAGGTAACTAAACAATTCAGCTTTGAAGTCTTTATACCCAATACTGTGATTGTTGTATAAAATGATTCAAAACTGCTATTACCGTGTGGAAAGTCTTTATCATCATTTGAATGTTGAATACGATGACTCACTAGCAAATTGTCCAAAATAGACTTTTTCTTCAATCTGAAATAACTGCTAAGTTATTCTCGTCTTATTAGCTAAATCTACTGCAAGATTTATGAATCCTGAATTATTGGTGTTAGCAAGTTGTAGCACTATTTATTTGATTTGAAGAGCAAGCAGTAATTTTACAGTTGATTTAAGATGATAAACTGTAACAATATAATTTGACAGCGATTACAAAATTTTGTAATATCTATAATATAAGAAGATGTGTATTAATTCAGGGAGGAATCTAGGATGCAATTATTAATTGAACTGCAAAAAATTGATCAGTTTATCTTGCCAGTAAACTATAATTACCTTCTTCAATCGATGATTTATAATTTATTGAAAAATAAGGAAGACTTGTCTGCGCAACTTCATGAGATAGGTCATCAGTTTGAGGACAAACATTTTAAGCTTTTTACATTTTCACTATTGCAAGGTCAATATAAAATACAAGGAAAACGAATAGAGTTTCTTGATAAGGTGAGGTTCGAAATTAGAACGATTGATCAATCCATTTTATTCACTATTGCAGAGGCTTTGTCAAATCTAGATGAATTGCGAATTGGTCGAAACCTTGTAAAAATTTTAAATGTAAAAATTGAACAGAAGAAATTAACGGGGACTTCTTATAAGATTCGGATGATTTCTCCCTTGGTAGTTCGTTCTACAGATGCTGAGACTAAAAAAACATTGTATTATAATCCATTTGATACGGAATTCCATAGCAGAATCATAGAGAATTTTGCGAGGAAATATCAAGCTTATTATCATAAAGTACCGACAGGTAGATTTGATATAGAGCCGATAAATTTTTCTTTAAAAAATAAATTTGTTACCAAATATAAAGACTATCTCATAACAGGTTGGAAAGGAGAATTTGAGATAAGAGGAGATGCGGAGGTGTTAGATTTCCTCTATCAAGTTGGGCTTGGTGAGAAGAATTCGATGGGATTCGGAATGTTTGTGATTGAAGAATAGGAGGATAAAATGGATATGGAATTTAGGAATAGTAAGTTAGAACTTGACTTAAAATGTCATGCGCCGATCATTCATTTCCAGCCGGAAGAAGAAGGAGCTACTTTGCGTGCTAGTGAAGTTAAGCCAAAATTTGATCGGTACTTGATAAAGAAAGTTCCAAGTCTGAAAAAACGTTTCAAAAATCAGTCTTTAGCCTATAAAATGAAGTTTATTGACAATAGTCCTAGCATCATTTATAAGAGTAAAGAAAATAAAGATCAATTTGATAAGAGGACAAATAATAACGAAGGTAACTTCGAATTATACTTTGCTAGAGATGGAAAACGCAGAGTAGAAACAAATCCTACAATGATTATTACTTGTTTTGATATAGAACTTCAGAATTTGATTATAGATCATATTAAAAATTTTTTTATAGTGACAAATTTTGGAGCTGCGCAAGGAAAAGGATATGGTAGTTTTACTGTGAATGATAAGGAACAAGATAAACAGGATTATCAGAGTAATATTGAAGCAGTTCTAAAGGAGGAGTTTGGATTAAAGACTCTTTATAAAATGGATTTTAGGCAACAATGTAGTAAGTTGGGGTTCTCAAAGAGGATAAAAGTGATTTTTGAGAATATTGAGCAGTTCTATAAAATAATTAAGAGTGGCTATAATTACAAAGGTAAATATGCCAGAAGTGCTTTATTTATGTATATGCATGATAAAGAAAAAAATTTATTTAAAATAGATATAGGGAATGAAAAAGCTGCCTTAAAGGATAAAATAATAGAAAAACCTTTTGGAACTAGGCCCTACCACCTTAATAAACAGACACATAACGAAAAATATGTTCGAGCATTGCTGGGGCTATCTTCTTTCTTATCATTTACAGATATTAGAAAAAACATGAAAAAAGAAGAGAAAGATATTTCTGTGAATATTGCTATTATGCATGAATCGAATAAGAATGAAGAAAATATTGAACGATTTCCTTCACCAGTAACTTTTAAAGTAATAAACGATATTGTTTATATTATTCCTAAACAGGGATGGTATAAATATATTTTAAACAAGAAATTTAAATTTAAATATAAGGTATCTAAAAAAATCCCGAGAAGCTGGACGAATGGCATAGAATATAAAAAATTTTTAATAAGTAAGCCTAAAACAAAGAAAAAAGAGTTTATAAGAATAAGAAAAGAGGAATATGCTAAATTTATAGAAAAAATGGATAAGAAATTAAAGAGGGAAAGACTTTATCTAACAACTCCAGAGGAGTTTGATTTACTAAATTTTTTAGACTTTGCTGTGCAATATTATAATAAAGAAAATTCCAATGGATATTTGCATAATGTCGATATTTTATATAAGATTGAGAAATCCTAACATACACCAAAGGAGATGAATAAATGAAATACGTAGGTATTACAATCGGTCCGATTTTTAAAACAATTGGAGAGGCGATCTCTCCGGCAGGTTTGTGGTTTGGCAGTTATTTTTTCTCAACAGTGACAAAGAAGCTCTGTGAAAAACTTGTTGAGATTCCAACTGTTAAGATTTTTTCACCGTTTTATGACTCTAATAGTAAACAAAACCCACAAGAAGATGGTATTGGTCGTTACCATGATCGGATTTTATTTTTAGATAATGATAGTACAGTAACTTCGGAAGGACTTAAAAAAATAATTTCAGAAGTGAAGAAGGAAATGGTTGGGAAATTTGAAAACTTTAATCTAGAGCAGATTGAGAATTTTATTAACAATTATCTGAGAATTGATTTTGTTATTCTTAATGAAGAAACTATGAATAGAAAAAGTGAAAAAGATGGAAATAACATAGCTATAATACTGAATGATGCTTTGGATAAACTGGAGCTAATGGCAGCAGGTAAGGGAAGAACAGATATGAACTTATTTGCTCCATTCTTTGCAGGCAAGAAAGACAATCGGAATTGCTATATTAAAGGAAGTGAGCTATTTACAGATACCAAGCTAAATAGCCAGTTGCTTACAAGCTACTCAGACCACGCTTCTGAATTGAAATCAATAGAAGATATAGCTCTATCTCGAAAGAAAGAGGAAAACTCTTCTGAAGAGGTCCCTGATGGTGAGGTAGCACCGACCAGAAGCGAATACTATGCAGTCGTTAATTCAGATGGGGATAAGGTCGGAACTCTTTTGAAAGCTTTATGTAAAGATGTAGAAATCTCTGAACAGTCTGATAGAATAAACATTTTTTCAAGGGCTTGTTTAGACTATGCTGGTGAAGCGGCTAAACTTGTCGGAAAATATGGGGGGATGACTATTTATGCTGGAGGGGATGATTTACTGTTTATTGCTCCTGTTCATTCTATTTTTTCCCTATGTAGTGAATTGGACGAAATGTTCAAAAAAACCTTGAAAAAAGGTCTGGAAGAAGTAACTCTGACAGATGATGAAGTCAATGTCAGTTTGTCTTTTGGTGTTGCTGTTCAGTATGTAAAATATCCTCTATATGAAGCGCTGGAAAGAGCTAGAGTTCAACTTTATAAGGCTAAAGAAAGTTGCGGTAACCGTTCGAATGGTAGTGGAATCAGTGGAGGTAATCGTCTGGGTATAGAGTTGGTAAAACACAGTGGAAAAACCGTTCAATTGATGGTAGAAAACAAGAAGTTAGAGACCATAGATAATCTGATAAAATATCGAGCAACAACGAACGATCAAGCACTGGAATCTGTCCTCTATAATCTGCAGGATACAGAAATTATTTTTAAGTTGTTGTTTGAAAAAACCGCACAGGATATATTTGATTTTCAAGAATATAAAATGAGGTTTCTGAATAACTTTAACAATCCAAACCAGTTGTCTTATCATAGTTATCTTAACGAAATAGCTAAATGTTTCTATGACAACTACTTGAAAGAGTATCATAAGCCAGATACGAAAGTAAAGGTTGATGGAATTTGTACAAAGCGAAAGATGAGTATAGGAGAATACTATACCAAGGAGTTGCAGGCTATTTTATTTTTGGTAAAGTTTTGGCAGGGAGGTAAGTGATGACAGACTATCTTGTGACGTTTAGACCGCTAGGAGACTATTCTTTTGGTTCAGATAGACGCTTTAGCTTTGTCGGTAAAAATAACTATTCGGAGGATGAATACGCTCCTTATTTTATCCGCACTAATCGCGTTCCTGAACAGTCCACAGTCTTTGGGATGATACGCTATCTTATCTTAGTCAGCAATGGGATTCAGTTGAACCAGGATTTTCAGTATGATGAGAATACGCGAGATAAAATCAAAGCTCTAATCGGAGAGAAGAGCTTTTCTCTAAATGGAGGTGTACAAAGTTTCGGAAAATTAGAAAAAATCTCTCCAATCTTTTTGCGTAAAAATAGTAAGGAAGTCGTCATACCAAATCCTTTTAACAACAAGCAGGGGAGAGAGGGGATTGATCAGTTTGAACCAATAATACTAGAGGAAGAAATTACACTGCCAACTAGTTTTGGTGAAATCGCTCTGCCCAAATCTAAGGAATATAATCCTAAAGAAGGGTATGGGGATGGCTATTATAATATTAATACAGGCTGTCTAGAAGGAATCGAAGATATTTTTATGACTAAGGTAGCGACTGGTGTAAGGCGTGTTACGCAGAATGATCTGGTGAAACTGAAGCAAAATCTTCTAGATTTGTGTAAGTTGTTTGTGAATGCCACTATGAAACAGAAACAGGAAGTTTCTAATTTAGATAAGAATAGCAATCTTAGTTTAACTGAGTTTATCAATAATTTTATGGATTTGTTAGAAAAGTACAACAAAGGGGAAAAAAATCACTTTCAAGAAGAATTAGAAAAACTATCCCAAAATTTTGATGCTGATCGTCTATTTAAGCGAGAGGTACATCAGCTACATAAGGACTACGAGTTTGGAGTCTATGTAAAGGTTAATGGTGATATTACATTGAAAGACAGTATTGTTCCTATGGGGCAGAAAGGTACACTCTTCAAGATTTCTGTAGAAGAATCGGAAAATAATTTAGAAAGTGAAATCACAGAGCATTTTCAGAAGCATACTCCAAAAGGGCGAACCTGGCATTACTGCCTCTCAGATGTGTGCCTCTTAAATGATGTGACAGGCTTTGCGATCTTAGAGGAAAAACTAGTTCGTCAGCTTCATACAGACCTTAAGGAAAATCGTTTGAAAGGTCTCAGTCTGCAAGGCCATCACCTTCTATACAAGGCGGGCAGTGTCTTTTATGGTGATCATAAAATTCCGTTAAAATCTGGCATAGAAGCAGCAGGCTATAATGTTATTTGCAAAATTGAAGGAAGTAAGGAGTAAAAAATGAAAGCAAAAATTTTTGTCATTGAATGTTTAACAAATTTGCATGTAGGAAATGGGGATGTTAATTTTAACATCATTGATAACGAAGTGGAGCGCGATGTTGTGACGGGATTTCCGACGATTAACTCCTCAGGCGTTAAAGGTGCTCTGAGGGCCTTCTTTGAAGAAAACGACTTGTCGAACATTGATGAAATATTCGGTTCGGAAAATAGTAAGGTTACTACTTCAGGCGCATTAAAATTTCTTAGCGCGAATCTACTAGCCCTGCCAATTCGTTCAATAAGTGGCGATGATAAACCCTATTCAATACATGCTCCGAAAACAGCCTGTGAAGATTTTAACCAAATGATTGCAAATTTTCAATTAGAAGATGTTTCAATAGAAGATATAAAGGGTGGAGATGAGGTGATAACTCTAGACGCAGATAATTCTTGCTTTGAAAAATATGGTTTACCAGTAATTGCTCGAAATAGTGTCGGAGAACAAACTAATTTGTGGTATGAGGAGGTTGTGCCCCACAAATCGATTTTCTATTTTGCAGTGGTGGCTTCAACCAATGAGTCAGAAAACCTTTTAGAGATTTTTACAGATTCGGTGAGAGAGAAAATCATCCAGTTTGGTGCAAATGCTTCT
This sequence comes from Streptococcus oralis, assembly GCF_019929365.1. Lineage (GTDB taxonomy): Bacteria > Bacillota > Bacilli > Lactobacillales > Streptococcaceae > Streptococcus > Streptococcus oralis_BT. The sequence goes on from NZ_JAHZPH010000001.1 coordinate 230,209, forward strand.
GTAGGTTATGGACTTTGCAAGGTTATTAAAGTGATTTCAGGAAATGAAGAAGGAGCAAACAATGGATAAGAACAGAATTAATCGGTTGCTTCCTATTGCTGTTGAGGTGATTAAAAAAGAGCTTTCGGAGCCAATTCCAAATGAGTTTCGAGGATATATCGCTTCTTTTGGAGCGGCGGTTACTATGGGAAGTCTCCCTGCAGCAGTTGCCTACTATTCGGCTGCATCAAAAAATGCCAAAGAAGATCGTACCAAGCTACCTGTTATGATTTTGGAAGTATTGAAGAAAGAAAACACAGCCATTAAAGAAACCACCTTGTTTGAGTATGTTACATCGTTCAAAAATGATAATGAGAGTTTCGCTATTAAAGAGGATGTATTGCATGCAGCCATTGCGATCAAACTAGGGTTAAACTTGTTTGAAATTGAGTCAAAAGATCAAAAAGTCAAGGAAGACGAGAAAAATGGAGGGTAAGGATGATGTTTAGTTCAAAAAACATGTCTTATATCTACTATCATGAATATTTTAAAGGATTAGAGGAGAGGAAAGGAGCATCAGGTTTAGTTTATGAACTGGGTAATTCAAAATCTAGTGAAGAGCAATTTCGTGAGAGAAATAAGGCTTTGCAGGATTTTAAATTTGACCTGTCTCTATCACCTCTGGAGCATTTGAAACATGCTTCAAAAGGTGTAGCAAGTTTCCAAACCTTTTCTTTGGAAACTATTTATCCTGGTCTCATGATAGGAACGGGCAATCCCCATGATTTGAAATCAAAGGGTTCTATTTATTCTGGTTTTTCTTTTGATTATGTGACTGGACTGCCCTATATACCTGGCTCCTCAGTCAAAGGGGTACTAAAAAGCGTCTTTCCTAGGAAAGAAGATACCAAAGATGATATTAATCAACAAAAGATGGAGTATATTAAGTCACTTCTTAAACCAGGACTTTCTGATAAAGAAATTTATGGCTTGAAAGATAATATTTTTGAAGATAATGATGTCTTTTTAGATGCTTATCCAACTTCTAAAAATAAAACGAAGCAGCAGTGTTTAGCGTTGGAATTCATTACACCTCATAGTGACATCATCAAGAATCCTATTCCAATCAACTGTCTGAAAGTTAAGCCTGGGATCTCTTTTGAGTTTGGCTTTTATCTGAAAGATTGTCAGTTTTCAGACGAAGTTAAGAAGGTTACGGTTAAAGAAAAAATAAAGTTATTTAAAAGCATCTTGACTGATGTAGGCATTGGCGCCAAAACGAATGTTGGTTTCGGACAGTTAGAGTAGCAGAGGAAGCTTTTATGAAACAATTTGAGTTGTGGCTGGATGAAAGTGGGAAATTTGCAGATTCTGAGTCTCAAAGAGAGGAAATTTACTCTTTTCTCGGTGGTATGCTAGTTGAAAAGGCTGCTATTAAAAACTTTAACTTTTCTAGTATTCTTAATGATGACTCATTAAATCATGCGATGAATATGACCCTAAATCAGAAAAAGCAATATGTTATTCCTAAATTGATTGAATTTAAAAATCAGACGGATGCGCGTTATATCTTTTTTGAAAATATTGAGTGGCAGGGAAATGGGGATAATCGACAACTGTATTTACAAATCTTATCCGAGGGTCTCGTGCAACTCACGCAGCTATTAGAGGCAAAATATGGTGATATTAGATTGAATATTATCATTGCCAGTCGTGTAGCTCGAAAAGGTGTAGAGGAGCGTGTCCATATTCAGGAGTCTGAATATAAGCGTGCCTTTACAACGAGTTTAAAAACAAGTGAAGTCAGCTATCGTTCTGGGACAGATGTTCAATTTCAGTTAAAAAAAGCGACGGAATCACAAAGGTTAATTTTGGCGGATTTTGCTTCGAATATTCGGCGGATGTATTTGCGAGACCTTCCAGTTTTTCGAGATCAGAGAGCAGTCTTGCGCAATTTATTTGAGGATTCTTATGTATTTTCTCTGTCAACACTGTCTTCAGACAGTCGCATCCGCTTTTTACTTGCTCAAAATGATGTATCAGAAGCTCTGATGGAATACTATACATCTCAAGCTATAAAAAGTAAGGAAACTTATTTGTATCTGATTGTCGATCGAATGGAGTATCTGAGTTACAGAGTGTTGAAGTCGCAATTAAAACAGTTTGCTTCAGAGATTTTAGCTTATACGGCGAGACAGGATGATTATGAGAAATCTATCGTGATATTTACAGAGATTTGTGATCAACTACTGCCACTTTTGAGAGATAAAAAGTATCCATATGAGTTGTTTGCCTTTGAAGTATTCCTGCAACTAAGCGATGTCTACCTGCGTTCTGGCCGTTCTTGTCAAGCAGGTCAAGTCATTTCTCAAAGTTTGGAATTGGTAAAGATTTCTGAAAATAGCTTAGAAAATCTTTTTAGCCTCTATCGCATCAAGGAAAAACTCGCTGTATTTTATATTGACAGTGGTCAGTATAAAAAAGCTTCTCACTTAATGGCAGATCTCCACGTTATTTTTAAAGAGCTGCTAGATTTATTGTTAGCTTATGATTCAATTTCAAATTATTTTCAATCCTTGAAGTCCGAATACTATGGGGATGTTCTCTGTATGGAAATCTATAGTCTCTTATTTCAAGCCCAGCAGGAAGATTTTAAATTAGAGACTATCATCCGTTTATCTGATGAGGGCTTGCAACAGTATCCGAGTTTCCCAGGAGAATTGGAACGCCATCGGCAATATCGTAGTAGAATTGAACTTCTGAGAAAGGATGCTAAAGCTGCGCTTCATTGGTTGATTTTAGCGATTGATTATGATCATAGGATGGATAGTGAGATAGATGAGGTTGTGATTCAAGATTTTTGGGATAGGGTTGAGCGACAAGAGACAACCATTAGTCAACAGTTCTATGCCATGTATTACTCTTTAATCATGACTGAGGCTTATCAGCAGGATATAGACTTTGCTAAACTACTTTATACTGCCTTTTTCAAACATCCAATCTATCAAGAGTTCTTTTCATTTCACAAGCGAAATAAGTTAACAAAGTTAGTCAATACGGAGAAAATTTTCTACCATCCTATGGAGATAGTCTATTGGAATTTTGCTAATTATTATCGCTTTGAGGGAAAATGGAAGACAGCCTGAATTGCTATGACAAGGCTATTAAAGTATGCATGAGAAACCAAGATAGTTTCACGCTGGAACTACGCTCCATCCCAATCTATGCAGCTAAAATTAGCTGCGAGAAGTTGCAAGGGAAAAAATCTAATACTTACGAAAAATTAAAAACTACCCTTCATCAATTGGAAAAAATGATGAAGGGCTATACTGGCAAAAACGATGTTGATTTTTCAGAAACGCAGGAATTGCTGAGAGAATGGGAAAACTTTTTTGACAATCTTGATCAAAAATCGGAGACTATTTCTGATAAGCTTTGGTCTTTTTCTCAGAAATGGAGATATTAAATGGAGTATCGTTTTATTGTAGATGCTGAGGTGGATGGACTTTATGGACCTCTGCTGACCATGGCTGTTTTGGTCACAAAGTTAGATGGAACGGAAGTAGCCTCTTTCTACGGTGGTGTACCTAGGCAGATTGCAGAGACCAAAGAAGTTTGGGTGTTGGAACATGTCATTCCCTACATCGGAGCTTACCAAGCCTTTGCTACAGAAGAGGAACTTTTGGAAGAGGTCTGGCAGCTCTGGTGTACTTATCGACCTTCCGCGCGTTGCTTTTCAGATGTACCCTTTCCTGTAGAGAGTCGGCTTTTTCATAAGATGGTAGAAAAGGACAGGCAAAATAGAGCATTTATGGCTCCCTTTCCAATTATTGATGTTGCTAGTCTTTTGTACGCAAGAGGATTTGAACCTATTGGAAACCGACTGGATTTAGTTTCGCATTTCGAAGGAAGACTACATAATGCGCTAGATGATGTCAGACTATCAAGTCGTATCATCCAAAGACTGCTTGGTGAGTGAGATGTTTTCGTTATTCCTGAGACCATGAAGAGTCCAGCTCCGCTTTTATTGAAGCAGTGCCAAGTGTATCTGGACGAGGAAAAGCGTTTGCTGTTGTCCAAGCAGTTTGAATTATCGCATTTTCATAATTTGCGGGCAAACTGTCGCTATTATCTTAAAAGATATAAGTCCAATAAGCTTCTTTTAGAGATTGAGAAAGACTTGACGATGGCGATTAAGGAAGTTCATCGCAAAAAGTCGGTCGATGATTTGATGCTTTTAGAGGCACGGGTCAAGCAGATATACTATCCTATGTTTAATGAGATTTTGAATCAAAGTGGTTTTTCTTTTGTTAAGCGAACCAAGCGGCCACCTCGAGATCCACTAAATGCTTTGATTAGCTTTTGCAATACGATTTTGTATAGTCGTGTTCTGCGCTTGATCTGGCAGGCTAGACTAGATCCTAAAATCGGAGTGCTGCATGCTTCAAATAATCGTCCTTATAGTTTGCATCTGGATTTTGCGGATTATATGAAGCCAGTTATCGTGGATCGAGTGATTTTGAGCTTGATCAATAAACATCAAATCAATACTACAGATCATTTTGAAGAAAGGGAAGACGGATCGGTTTATCTGAATCGTGAAGGGAAGTATATCGTCTTGCGAAGTTTTGAGGAAAAGCTACAGACGAGGCTAGTCATGGGAGGCTCGACCTATACCTATGCCCAGCTCATCCAGCACGACATACGGCAGTTTAAGAGAATATTGCAGCAAGATGGGGACTTGAAACGCTTTAAACCCTACAAATACTATTAAAAAGATCGACCGACTTTTTTCATCGAAATCTTGAAAAAAGCCCTATTTTTTGATACAATCAATCTAGAAACAGCGAAAATACTGTTGTTATACCTTACCTATAAGGAATTGAGACTTTGAACGTCATTATACCAGTCCCTGTCCTCTTTGCTACTGTTATACCTTACCTATAAGGAATTGAGACGTCTCTCTTGTGGTCGTAAACTTGTGGGCTGCTAATAATTAACTCGTTATACCTTACCTATAAGGAATTGAGACTTAGCATCTGCAAGACCTACACCATTCAAAGCGTCTTCTGCATTTTAAGTTATACCTTACCTATAAGGAATTGAGACCGTTTCAAGTAGTTTGAGTACAAGTGCCTCACAACAATCGTTATACCTTACCTATAAGGAATTGAGACTTTTCGCTTACGGCTTCATCGACTACTTTAATGAAAATATTCGTTATACCTTACCTATAAGGAATTGAGACTAATAGTATGGCTTGCCTGCATAAGCCCAGCGTTCGTCGTGGTCGGTTATACCTTACCTATAAGGAATTGAGACTATATTATACGTTAGGTTATAGCCCGGCATCCAGGAAAAATTTGATGTGTTATACCCTACCTATAAGGAATTGAGACGAGAGCCTTGAACTCTCCACGTTTATTGGTATTTTTCCAACACACTAAATGTTATACCTTACCTATAAGGAATTGAGACTTTTCGAAAGGTGTGGATAAATTCAATCTTGGTTCCACACGGAGCTATTATGTTATACCTTACCTATAAGGAATTGAGACTCGCAGGATCTAAAAACTATATATTGCCCTGTTGATAATTTGACATAGTTATACCTTACCTATAAGGAATTGAGACATTTTGTTTATTAGTAAAGTACTTTCCATTTTTGTTCCTCCTTTTGTTATACCTTACCTATAAGGAATTGAGACCCAAATGAGGAGCGCACTAGTGGGAAGCCGTCTATCTCTCCCACCGGTTCGTTATACCTTACCTATAAGGAATTGAGACAATTACTAAATACTGCAATTAATTCCTTGAATTTACTTTGTTGGTCTGTTATACCTTACCTATAAGGAATTGAGACATTGGACAGCGTCCTATGAATTGGTCTTCTTTACCGTTTTGTTATACCTTACCTATAAGGAATTGAGACTCACCTCCCGCCCTTAAAAAGCGGGTCTTTCTTTCTTTTTGCTTTTCGTTATACCTTACCTATAAGGAATTGGTTGCTTCAACTGAAAAAACTTGCGGGAGCAAGTTTTTTGTGGTATATTGGAAGTGTTTTCATGAGGAGATATCTTACTCGGAGGTTGTTTATGTCTGAGAATCAATCTATATATAGTCACCATATCTTTATCTTACCCTTTGCGGCAAAGGGGCTGGAGTCTTTTCCGAAGTCTTCCAATTGGAAGAAACTCAGCCAAGATACCAATGAGCTTCCCTATCTAAATTTAGAAGATGCTGAAAAAAGTGAGCGATTAAAGTACGCTTATCGCCGATATTTTAATAAAGAAGCAGAGGAGCTGATTTTCCGTAATCCTGAACTGGTCACAAACTATGCTTATACTGGCTTAGAAAAAGGTGATGTGTATCGGATTTCTTATTATAATCAAATCGACAAACTTGAGTGTTATGACCTGACACTTGACTATATCATGCTTCGTTATTTTCCAAACTTAGAAGCAGGTTTTCTGATTTTTTCAATGGGAAATCGTCTCTATGAGAAATTGGAAGATATTAAAAATATCAACCAGTATGGTCGTCATCTCTATGCTCCTTTTTTGCCTGCTCTTCGGAGTTATTCAGTCTCACCTAATAATATTGAGCTGATTAAGAGTGAAAAAATTAACGAGCCTCCACAGCCGTGCGACTTGATTTCTTCCTATGGGATTATGTCGGCTCCGAAAGAAATTTTGCAGGATTTCTTTGGTTTGCCTGAGGAAGCAATATTTCCAGAGGATATTTCGCAGTTTGAGTCTAAGCCTCATCTGGAGATCATCATTGATGACCGCATGTATGTGGTGAGCTACATGATGGTTCCTGAAGTAGAAGAGTTGATTTATAAAACAGCGAATTGGGCGAATTTTGATGATTCGAAGCAAAGTTTAGAAGAGATGAAGCTTCTTTATAGTATTTTATACGTTGATAAGGGAGATTCAACGTGTCTGAGTCGAGATATGCTGAAGACAGAGCTGGAAAAGCTTCTCTATACGAGGTGGTCAGCTGAGGGAAGTCTTTATATGGCCAGTCAGCACTCGATGATTTTTATGAGTAGTTCTGATTTTCCAGAGTTTTTCCTCAAAGGCTACTTTTTGTCGGAATATCTGGACTTGGCTTTGATCACGCTCAGTCAGAGGATTGGTATTTTGAAGTATTCTAAGGATGCTGGAGATAAGGTCAATGCTACAGTTTCTGATAAACTAAAGCTGCAGAAGGCTTACACGACCTTTAAAAATCAATACCTGCTTCCGGAACTTTGCCCGCAGGAGCAGGCGATTGAAATCTACGAATTGCTGCAAACTTCTCTCTATATCGAGAAGCATATCAATCTCCTGGACAGTCAAATCAGTGAACTACATGATATCAGTCAGACGGAAGCAAGCAATAAATTGAATGACAGAGTATTAGTACTCACTGTTTTAAGTATTGGATTAGCAATCATTCCGAATATCAAAGAACTGCAGGAACACTGTCTGACGATTTACAATCTGAGCCTGACGTATTCATCTTGGCTTACTTTGCTTATTCCTCTTTTGACAATTGCTTTTATCTATTTCAAAAAGCGAAAATAAATGTATATTATCTGGACATACGATGTTCATCACAAGCGCGTGGCTAAGATTTTGAAATCTTGAAAAAAGCCCTATTTTTTGATACAATCAATCTAGAAACAGCGAAAATGCTGTTGTTATACCTTACCTATAAGGAATTGAGACTCCTTGCTGTTAAGCACTTTCCATTCCACGTTGTACCCCAACTCATCCAAGGTGTCCTACCTTACCTATAAGGAATTGAGACTTATCAAGCATAATCTGGCAAAAGATATCCAAAATCTTTTCAAAAGTTCTACCTTACCTATAAGGAATTGAGACAAACGTTCGAACCCTTTTTCAACTTTGCGGTCTGTTTTTTGGAATGTAATACCTTACCTATAAGGAATTGAGACATATTGAGCCAAATTTTGCTGAAGCTACTCTTTGTTTGATATGCTCATAAGTAATACCTTACCTATAAGGAATTGAGACACCCAAGCGTCTATCAACGCAGCAACATTATCGATTTTTTGTAATACCTTACCTATAAGGAATTGAGACGTTTCAAACTTAGGAATGTTGTTTACTACAGTTATAGTTACTTCGTTATACCTTACCTATAAGGAATTGAGACGGCAGGCTAAACTTGCAAAGCATAGATATAATAAAACAAAAAGCGTTATACCTTACCTATAAGGAATTGAGACTTTTCTTTGTTAGAGCGTACCAACTCTTTAATACGGTTTACAACGTAATACCTTACCTATAAGGAATTGAGACACTGTCTTTCATTTTAATTATGTGGATTTTGATGGTTTTTAAGTTCTAGATTACCTAAAAAATATTGTCCGTGTGTCTTTGTCTGTCTCCAAGGCACCAAAAAAGCGAGCAAATTCATGTCTGCTGGGAAGCCTGAAAATTTGTTCGCCTTTTGTTTCGTAAGAATTATCAAGAAAAGCTCTCTTAGTAGGAGAGCTTTTCTCGTGTTTCAACCACGATAGTATAGAGCTTAAGTTAGATAGCTGGTCAGTTTTTGTTACTTCATGATAGTATTGCGAATATTTATTGGTCTATTGGGTTAAATTAAAAACATTCTTTTCTATTTCATTTACCGAAAAAGAACAGCTATCCAACAGTCAATCCTTCTGTACTGGTCCTTTTTCAGCTTATCTATGGTATAATAGGAGATAGATTTATCAATTGGAGTATGAAGGATTTTATGATTAAACTTGTAGCAACCGATATGGATGGAACCTTTCTTGACGGAGAGGGGCGGTTTGATATGAAACGCCTCAAAAACTTGCTTGCTTCCTACAAGGAAAAGGGGATTTATTTTGCTGTGGCTTCGGGTCGTGGTATCTTGTCCCTTAAAAAGCTATTTGCGGATGTGCGTGATGAGGTGATTTTTATAGCTGAAAATGGGAGTTATGTTGAGTTTCATGGGGAAAATATGTACGAGGCTACCATGTCTCGGGACTTTTACTTGAGCACTTTTGAAGCCTTAAAGAAATCGCCCTATTTTGATGAAAGAAAAATGCTGCTTACTGGGAAAAAAGCATGTTATGTATTGGATACAGTCGATGAGACCTATCTCATGTTTAGCCGTCACTACAATGAAAACATTCAAAAAGTAACGCGTCTGGAAGCTATTAAGGATGAGATTTTTAAATTCACCACAAACTTCACAGAAGATACGATAGAAGTTGGAGAGGCCTGGGTCAATGAAAATGTTCCTGGTGTGAAAGCCATGACAACTGGTTTTGAATCCATCGATATTGTCTTGGACTACGTTGATAAGGGTGTGGCTATTGTTGAGCTAGCCAAAAAACTGGGGCTTAGCATGGATCAGGTCATGGCGTTTGGAGATAATCTCAATGACCTTCACATGATGCAGGTTGTAGGGCATCCAATTGCTCCTGAAAATGCGCGACCAGAGATTTTAGAATTAGCAGAAGCAGTGATTGGCCACCATAAGGACCAGTCAGTGATGGCTTATATGGAGGGCTTGTAATGGCAGATATTAAATTGATTGCACTTGATTTAGATGGCACCTTACTGACAACGGATAAAAAGCTGACAGATCGAACTAAGGCAGTCTTAAAAGCTGCGCGTGATCGTGGAATCAAGGTTGTTTTAACCACTGGACGTCCTCTGAAGGCTATGGATTTCTTTCTCCATGAGCTAGGGACTGACGGTCAGGAGGACGAGTACACCATCACCTTTAATGGTGGTCTGGTACAGAAAAATACAGGAGAGATTCTCGATAAAACCGTCTTTTCAATCGACGATGTGGCGCGATTATACGAGGAAACTGAAAAACTCGGACTTCCGTTAGATGCTATTTCAGAAGGTACAGTCTATCAAATCCAGTCAGACCAAGAAAGTCTCTATGCCAAGTTCAACCCAGCCTTGACTTTCGTACCTGTCGCTTTTGAGGATCTATCTACTCAGATGACGTATAATAAATGTGTGACTGCCTTTGCCCAAGAACCTTTGGATGCAGCGATTCAACAGATTTCTCCAGAATTGTTTGACCAATATGAAATTTTCAAATCGCGTGAAATGCTATTGGAATGGTCACCGAAAAACGTCCACAAGGCAACAGGTTTAGCGAAATTAATTAAACACTTGGGTATCGACCAAGGCCAAGTTATGGCCTGTGGTGACGAGGCAAATGACCTTTCCATGATTGAGTGGGCAGGTCTGGGAGTTGCCATGCAAAATGCAGTTCCAGCAGTTAAGGCAGTTGCCAATGTGATTACCCCGATGACCAACGACGAGGAAGCCGTTGCCTGGGCTATCGAAGAATACGTGCTAAAGGAGAACTAGAATATGGGATTATTTGACCGTCTATTCGGAAAAAAAGAAGAGCCGAAAATCGAAGATATAGTAAAAGAAGCACTGGAAAATCTTGATTTGTCAGAAGAGGTTGAAGAAAACCAAACGTCAGTCGAAGAAACTTCTCAGGAAGAAACAACAAGAGACAAAGTGGAAGAAACACTTGCTCAAGAAGAAATTCCACAGATCTCGACAGAAGAAGTTATTGAATCCGAATTAGTCGAGGAAACTGTTCAGGAAGAGTTTGAGCTAGAATCTGATGAATTGGAACAATTCCAAGAGTCAGAAGAAGTTCTTGAAGAAGAGAACTTAGAAACAGAAGAAGAGCTAGCGTCTGAAGTCGTAGAAGAACTTCCTCAGGTTGAAGAAACCGTTCAGGAAAAATATGACCGCAGTCTCAAGAAAACCCGTACGGGATTCGGAGCTCGTTTGAATGCCTTCTTTGCCAACTTTCGTTCTGTCGATGAAGAGTTCTTCGAAGAATTGGAAGAACTGCTCATCATGAGCGATGTCGGTGTGCAAGTTGCTTCAAACTTAACAGAAGAACTACGCTATGAAGCCAAATTAGAAAACGCTAAGAAGCCTGACGCACTCCGTCGTGTCATTATCGAGAAATTGGTTGAACTCTATGAGAAGGATGGCAACTACGATGAACAAATCCATTTCCAAGATGGTTTGACCGTGATGCTCTTTGTCGGTGTTAACGGTGTTGGGAAGACAACTTCTATCGGGAAATTGGCTCATCGCTACAAACAAGCTGGCAAGAAAGTTATGCTGGTTGCTGCAGATACCTTCCGTGCAGGGGCAGTGGCCCAGCTAGCTGAATGGGGTCGACGTGTGGATGTTCCTGTTGTGACGGGGCCTGAAAAGGCTGATCCAGCAAGTGTGGTCTTTGATGGCATGGAACGTGCTGTAGCAGAAGGAATTGATATTCTCATGATTGATACAGCAGGTCGTCTGCAAAACAAGGACAATCTTATGGCCGAGTTGGAAAAGATTGGTCGTATTATCAAACGTGTCGTTCCTGAAGCACCTCATGAAACTTTCCTGGCACTCGATGCTTCAACTGGACAGAATGCCTTGGTTCAAGCTAAAGAATTCTCGAAAATTACCCCTGTTACTGGTATTGTTTTGACAAAAATTGATGGAACTGCCCGTGGTGGTGTCGTTCTAGCAATTCGTGAAGAACTCAATATCCCTGTAAAATTGATTGGTTTTGGTGAAAAAATTGATGATATCGGGGAATTTAACTCAGAAAACTTTATGAAGGGTCTCTTAGAAGGCTTAATTTAATACAAAATAAATATCCTGCAAGTCAATCTTGCAGGATATTTTTGCTATTCTAAACGGCCATCTTCACGATAGGCGATATCTGGTTGCCAAGTCCATTTAGCTCCATACTTCTCAAGTAAGTCAAAGCTAGCTTGAGGTCCCATACTTCCGGCTTTATAGTCATGAAGTGGAGCACCATTTTCAGCCCAGAGCTCTTCGATACGGTCAATCAATTTCCACGAAGCACTTACCTCATCCCAGTGGCTAAAATTGGTTGAGTTGTTGTTCAAGACATCGTAGATTAATTTCTCGTATGGATCTGGTGAGGCTCCAGTAGCAGTAGCATCTGTACGGTAATCCAGAGAGCTTGGTGCCAGATTAAATTCTTCACCGACTTGCTTCCCATTTAGGCTGAGAGAGAATCCTTCAGTTGGTTGGATATAGACTGTCAAGATATTTGGTGCTAATGGTTCTCCAAAGATAGAGTCCATTTGCTTAAAGACGATATTGACGTGAGTTCCTTTTTCGGTCAGGCGTTTCCCTGTACGGAAGAAAAAGGGAACACCACGGAAGCGATCGCTGTCTACAAAGAAGGCACCAGATGCAAAGGTTTCTGTAGTGGATTCAGGATCGACGTTTGGCTCGCTACGATAGGAAATGTATTTCATGCCATCGATTTTACCAGAGCGGTACTGACCACGGATAAACTGTTCTTTCAATTCTTCCTCAGTTGGATGATAGAGGTTTTTAAAGACCTTTATCTTTTCAGCACGAATCTCATCCTTTGTAAAGCTAGCTGGTTTGTCCATGGCTAGAAGAGAGAGAAGTTGGAGAGTATGGTTTTGTACCATATCACGAAGGGCACCAGATTGATCATAGTAGCCACCACGTTCTTCTACACCCAAGCGCTCCGCAAAGGTAATCTGAACATTATCAATGTGTTCGCGATTCCAGACATTCTCAAAGATCATGTTGGCAAAACGAACAGCAAAGATACTCTGAATCATCTCTTTACCTAGGTAATGGTCAATTCGGTAGATTTGCTCCTCATCAAAGGCCGCAAGGAGATCTTCATTGAGTTTGCTTGCTGTTTCGTAGTCTGTACCAAATGGTTTCTCAACGATCAAGCGCTCAAAACCTTTGCCATCGACAATGTTTTCAGATTTGAGGTGCTTGGCAATGGTTCCAAAGAACTGAGGTGCCATAGACAAGAAGAAGAGCTTATTGTGTTCAGCTTGGTATTTTTCATTCAGCTCAGCTTGTAATTGATGCAAAGCAATGTAATGTTCTGTATCATTCACATCATGGCTTTGATAGTAGAAGTGGCTGGCAAATTCTTGGGCTTGCTCGGTACTATCTGCCAAATCAAGGATGGACTCGACAACTACAGATTCAAAATATTCCTTACTCCAAGGTCTACGAGCTGTTCCGATAACTGCAAAATGCTCAGAAAGATTGCCTGATTTATATAGTCTGAAAAGGGAAGGGTAGAGTTTGCGTTTAGCTAAATCTCCACTCGCACCGAAAATTGTAACAATAACCTTTGATGACATCTAGCTACCTAATTTCTATATTTTTTCCTAGTTGGACTAGGGATGAGATTTCCTCATTATCATAGTTTTTATTTTATCATAATTTTCAAAAAAATCAAAAAATCCAATACGCAATTAAAAAACTGTAAGGTTCTCCTTACAGTTTCGTTTTACACGTTTAAGACCTTATCCAAGAACTCTTTTAGACGAGGGTGTTGCGGGTTATCAAAGATTTGATCAGGTGTCCCATCTTCAAGGAATTCACCATCAGCTGTAAAGATAACACGGTTGGCCACCTGACGAGCAAATCCCATCTCATGGGTTACGATGATCATGGTCATGCCTTGCTCCGCCAATTCCTTCATAACGTTTAGTACATCTCCGACCATTTCAGGGTCAAGAGCGGAAGTTGGCTCATCAAAGAGCATGATATCAGGATTCATGGCAAGTCCACGAGCGATAGCTACACGCTGTTTCTGACCACCTGAAAGACTATCTGGATTGGCATTAGCTTTATCTGCTAGTCCAACCTTTTCAAGCAACTCCATCCCCAATTTTTCAGCTTCTTCTTTGGTCATCCGTTTGTGTTCAATAGGAGCAAAAGTGATATTCTCTAGGACGGACATATGAGGAAAGAGATTGAAGTGTTGGAAAACCATTCCCACGTTCTCACGAACATGGTCGACATTGGTTGACTTTTCAGTCAAATCATAACCATTCACTGTGATGTGGCCACTCGTTACTTCCTCAAGAAGGTTAAGGCTGCGAAGGAAAGTGGATTTACCAGAACCAGAAGGACCGATGATACAGACAACATCTCCTTCATAGAATTTGGTTGTAATGCCTTTTAAAACTTCGTTTTTTCCATAATACTTATGCAAATCATTTACATCAATTTTTAGTTTTGCCATTAACGAATCCTCTTTTCTAAGCGTTTCGCTAGTCTAGTCAAAAGCGTGATAATTACAAGATAGAAGATAGCAAGGATTGCATACATCTTGAAACTTTGGTAGTTACGGGCGATGATGATCTTACCAGTTTGGAAAAGTTCCACCAGACCGATAGCAGATACGATGGTTGTATCCTTCAATGCAATAACGAATTGGTTAACGAAGTTTGGCAACATCAATTTAGTTGCTTGTGGCAAGATAATCTTACGCATGGTTTTTCCATAAGAGATACCAAGACTGCGGCTGGCCTCCATTTGTCCAACTGGAACAGCTTGAATCCCGCCACGAACAATTTCAGCGATATAAGCTGCTGCATTGAGTGAGAGGGCGATAGTACCAGCTACAAAGTCATTAATTGGACTTTGATGGCCTGTGATGGACTCGATGAAGTTTGGAATCCCCCAGAAGATGAAGGCTGCAAGAATCATCAAGGGAATACCACGGATAACGTCAACGAAAATCTCAGAGATCAGACGAAGAGATTTGTATGGGCTAACGCTAAACATACCAAAGATAATTCCAATTACAATGGCAATCGCAAATGAAATAAGGGCTAAAGCAAGTGTGATTCCAAGTCCACTAAGGAGTTGTTTGTAGTTGTTTTGGAGCAAGCCCCAGATAGTAGTTTCGTCAACTGTACTTGTAGAAGTAGTTGCTGCTCCGCTAGCTAGATACTTGTCGAGAATTTTTTGAAATTCACCGTTTGCTTTGAGGTTGGCAAGCCCCTTATTGAACATCTGAATCAATTCAGGATTTGTTCCTTTTTTTACGGCAAAGGCTGTTTCACCGATTGGAGTTCCAGCGATTGGCGTTTTCAATTTTTGCCCTTGGCTGATAGAATATTTGAGAACGGGCTCATCATCCATCACGGCATCGATAGCTCCAGTGTTGAGACTGTCATACATAGATGAGCCATCTGAAAAGGTTTTAATCTTGTAGCCGTATTTGCTTTGATTTTCAGTAAGGAACGTTTGAGAAGCAGTTCCGTTTTTTACACCAACTGTCTTATCCTTGAGATCTTCATAAGAAGCGATGGTGCTTGATTCTTTCACACCAAGGATCGTATTAGCAGTGTAGTAGGAATCAGAGAAATCAAATGTAGCTTTACGAGCGTCCGTAACAGACATACCAGCAATAATACCATCAGCTTGTCCGGCCTGAACAGCACTGATAGCGGCATCAAAGCCTGGATTAGTAATTTCAATTTCAAATCCTTGATCTTTGGCAATAGCCTTGATCAAGTCCATATCAATACCAGTATACTCGTTGTTTGAATTTTGAAATACAAAAGGTGCAAAAGATGAATCACTTGCAATAATATACTTTGATTTAACAGTGTCAGCTTTTGCTATTCCTAGTGAGAAAATGGGAAATAAAATGAGCAAACATGCTAGGATTTTTTTCTTCATTTTTAGTCTCCTTTCTGAATATTTTTTAATTATAACAGAAAAAAAGCCAGAAGGCAAATTTTAATGATTTTTATGTAAGAAGATATCACATAAGAGTGCAAGATTGCTAAATCAAGAGATAAAGAATCTAGTGGAATTTATGGTAAAATAGAAGAAATAAAAGGCATGCGAGGCAATTATGATCAATCGGATTACAGATAATACATTTAAGCTAGTATCAAAATACCAACCTTCAGGAGATCAACCCCAGGCAATTGAGCAGTTGGTTGATAATATCGAGGGTGGAGAAAAGGCTCAGATTCTCATGGGGGCGACGGGTACAGGGAAGACCTATACCATGAGTCAGGTCATTTCCAAAGTCAATAAGCCAACTTTGGTCATTGCCCATAACAAAACCCTAGCTGGGCAGCTCTATGGGGAGTTTAAGGAATTTTTTCCTGAAAATGCTGTTGAGTACTTTGTTTCATACTATGACTATTACCAACCCGAGGCCTATGTGCCTTCTAGCGATACTTATATTGAGAAGGATAGTTCTGTCAACGATGAGATTGATAAGCTTCGTCATTCAGCGACCTCTGCTCTTTTGGAGCGTAATGATGTCATCGTCGTAGCTTCCGTTTCTTGTATCTATGGTTTGGGTTCGCCCAAGGAGTACGCTGACAGTGTCGTTAGTCTGCGTCCAGGTCTTGAAATTTCTCGTGATAAACTCTTGAATGACTTAGTCGATATCCAGTTTGAGCGCAATGATATTGATTTCCAACGGGGAAGATTTCGTGTTCGTGGGGATGTGGTAGAGATTTTCCCAGCTTCCCGTGATGAACACGCTTTTCGAGTAGAGTTCTTCGGAGATGAAATTGACCGTATCCGAGAAGTTGAGGCTCTGACTGGTCAGGTATTGGGAGAAGTGGATCATCTGGCGATTTTCCCTGCGACTCACTTTGTGACCAATGATGATCACATGGAGGTTGCGATTGCCAAGATTCAGGCAGAGTTGGAGGAGCAGTTAGCTGTCTTTGAGAAGGAAGGCAAACTGCTAGAAGCCCAGCGTTTGAAACAGCGAACAGAGTATGATATTGAGATGTTACGTGAGATGGGTTATACAAATGGGGTTGAGAACTACTCTCGTCACATGGATGGTCGTAGTGAAGGAGAGCCCCCTTATACGCTTCTCGACTTCTTCCCAGATGATTTCTTGATCATGATTGATGAAAGTCACATGACCATGGGGCAAATCAAGGGCATGTATAATGGAGACCGTTCGCGTAAGGAAATGTTGGTCAATTATGGTTTCCGCTTGCCGTCTGCCTTGGACAATCGTCCTCTCCGTCGGGAGGAGTTTGAGAGTCACGTTCATCAGATTGTATATGTTTCAGCGACACCAGGTGACTATGAAAATGAACAGACCGAGACAGTGATTGAGCAAATCATTCGTCCGACAGGACTTCTAGACCCAGAGGTGGAAGTCCGTCCGACTATGGGACAGATTGATGACCTCCTAGGTGAAATCAATGCTCGTGTTGAAAAGAACGAACGAACTTTTATCACAACCTTGACCAAGAAGATGGCCGAGGACTTGACCGACTACTTCAAGGAAATGGGCATCAAGGTCAAGTACATGCACTCAGATATTAAGACCTTGGAACGAACGGAGATTATCCGTGACCTACGTTTGGGTGTCTTTGATGTCTTGGTCGGAATTAACCTGCTCCGCGAAGGGATTGACGTTCCTGAGGTAAGCTTGGTTGCCATTCTCGATGCTGACAAGGAAGGCTTTCTTCGTAATGAACGTGGCCTCATCCAGACTATTGGACGTGCAGCTCGTAATAGCGAAGGGCATGTCATCATGTATGCGGACACGATGACTCAGTCTATGCAACGTGCTATCGATGAAACGGCCCGTCGTCGGAAAATCCAGATGGCTTATAATGAAGAGCATGGTATCGTACCTCAAACCATAAAGAAAGAAATCCGTGATCTAATCGCCGTAACCAAGGCAGTTTCCAAAGAAGAGGACAAGGAAGTCGATATCAATAGCCTCAACAAACAAGAACGCAAGGAACTCGTCAAGAAACTGGAAAAACAAATGCAAGAAGCCGTCGAAGTGCTTGACTTTGAACTAGCAGCTCAGATTCGTGATATGATGTTAGAAGTAAAGGCGTTAAACTGAAAAAAATATAAAGAAATAGAAATATATAGAAAGACTTAATATGACAGCAAAAAAAACAAAACACATAGGCATTGAATGTTGTAGAATTTTAGCTATGTTGATGATTTGCAATTTACATGTTTTGGGTATGGGAGGAATTTTGGAGAAAGTTGATAGTCAAAAAGATCTTTACTATATTTTTGCAAATTTTTTAGAAGCTTTCTCATATCCAGCTGTAAATATTTATATTTTAATCAGTGGGTATGTCGGTCTTTATTCACAATTTAGTTATAAAAAAATGTTTAGTTTTTGGGTACAGATTATTTTCTATACTATTTCAATTACTTTTGTATTTGCTATTTTTTCAAAATCATCTGTCAACTTAAGTGATTGGTTTTCAGCTTTAACTCCAATAAGTCATGGACAGTATTGGTATATGAGTTGCTATTTTGGTTTAGTCTTAATAGCACCATTTTTGAATCAAGCAGTGCTGACATTGAAAAAAGAACAATTGCTTCCAATTGTTAGTGGAGCATTTATATACTTTTCTGTCATACCCACAGTATTTAAACAAGATATTCTGGGCTTGTGGGGTGGATATAGTGTATTATGGATGATCCTCTTGTACACTTTGGGAGCAATAATTAGAAAATCAAATTACGAAAGTCGTTTTCAAATATGTAATGTTAGTGGATTGATTTTATTTCTAACTAGTTTAACTTTTATATTGTGCTGGCTTGGTTTTGAACAGTGGAGAAGTTATATTTCTCCAACGGTCACACTGCAAGGAATAGCAATATTTTTACTCTTCTTGAATATTAAAAATCTTCCCTTAACTTTTAAGAAACTCGTTCTTTTAGTATCTCCACTAACTTTGGGGGTTTATCTGTTTCATGTACATCCTCTTATTTTTAGAAGAATTATACCAACCATCCATACTTTAGTTGAAGAACAAGAATTTTCCATGTTTGTCATTATTATTCTAGTTATGACACTGATCCTGTTTTTTTCTGGTGCTATCATTGAGTATTTTAGAAAAAAATTAATGGCGTATATTCTTACTTTAATCAAGAGTTTTAAAAATCTTAAACAGACTTAAAACTTTATTGTCTTATTAAAAATAGGAGCAAGAGGCACTAAAATATACACTGTATTGAGAACTTAAGGTTTACTGAGATTATACGTGACCTTATTGCCGTGACCAAGGCAGTTTCCAAAGAAGAGGACAAGGAAGTCGATATCAATAACCTCAAAAACTAAAGCATAAAGAACTCGTCAAGAAACTGGAAAAACAAATGCAAGAAGCCATCGAAGTGCTTGATTTTAAACTAGCAACTCAGATACGTGGTGTGATGCTAGAAGTCAAAGTGTTGGATTAGATAGGAGAAAATGAATGAAAATTTTAGTCATCAATGGACATCCTGACAAGGGAAGTTTCTGTCAAGAAATTTTTCGAACGATTGTAGAAAATATTGACTCAAATCACCATGAGCTTGAATCTATTAACCTAAATGAGATAGATTTTGATCCTGTATTACGTTATGGTTATCGAAAATGTATGGAAGAGGACTCCTTCATACTTCGCTCTCAGGAATTAATCCAGTGGGCAGATCATTTCATTTTTGTCTATCCAATTTGGTGGAGTAGTATGCCTAGTTTATTGAAGGGTTGGATCGATCGTGTTTTCACGCCAGGAATTGCTTACTCTGCCAATAATAAAGGAAGTTTTATTTGGAACTACTTAAGAGGTCAGCAGTTTAAAAAGTTACTAAAAGGAAAAACTGCTAGTATTTACGCAACATCCATGGCACCAACATGGTGGTACAAAGTATTTTCAGGTCCGATTAACATTCCAGACAGTTATGGAATATCAGTATTAAAGAATGCTGTCCTGAATCACTGTGGCATTAAAACAAAGAAGGTTTCAATTTTAGGTGAGTTAGGGCGTGAGGTGAATACAAGTTCAACAAGAGAAAAATTTCTACAAAAAGTAGCAAAGGAAGTCAGACTGTTGGATTAAGGAGAAGAAAATAAATGACGGTTATTATCAAATCAATGGAAACTCCTGAAGAGATAGAAGGTAAATCCCTCGTTCACTGGCAAACGTGGAGAGAGGCTTATTATGACCTTTTACCTGCAGAATTTCAGGAGACAATGACATTAGAAAGATGTCGATTCTTTAGTCAAAAGTATCCAGAAAATACATTGATTGCGATAGATGGCATGAAGGTAGTTGGTTTTATCAGTTATGGAAACTTTCGTGATGAGACTATTCAAGCTGGTGAAATTATTGCTTTATATATTTTAAAAGACTATTATGGAAAAGGTATCGCACAAAAGTTAGTGAAAGCAGCTTTGAATGCTCTTGATCATTTTTCTGAAATTTTCTTATGGGTATTAAAAGAAAATAAGCGAGCCATTGCTTTTTATCAAAAAATGGGTTTTACTGTTGATGGCCAAGAAAAAATACTTGACCTTGGAAAACCTATCATTGAAATTAGAATGGTATTTAAGAGTTCAACAAAATCAGAGAGTTAAATGCAAGGACAGTTGTGATTTGTTTTCAGATTGCACAATGAACAAATGATTACGTTTTAGAATATATTTTTAAATGGAGAGAAGTTATTGTGAAAGTAAAAGAGACGAAGTATAAGAAGTCATCGGGGCTAGATTCTCATAAATTAGTAGGGTTCTGTCTTATATTTAGTTTGGTATTAGTGATAGGATTTGGTGTTAATCAAATTTTTAATATCTTACCGATTCCGTTGCCCTACAAGGAAATTAATTATAGCTTTCCCCTGTATCTGAATCTTTTTTGCCTAGTTTATAGGGTATTTGACTATTTTTTTCTAGACTCGTCTAGAAAAAAGATGACCCTAAAAAGATTTACTGAATTATTTATCTATCTTAATAGTATCGGTTTAATTGTACATCTTTTTATAGGGATTGGTGGGAAAAACAGTAAGGGTATTCTGCCTTCCCTCTTATCCTTAGATCACCGCTACATCTGGTTTCCAATTTCAACTTACCTGTTCTTTTTCTCCCTTGCTGGCTTAACCGTTCTATTGCAGAACCATATCGAAAAAATAAGGAATAAACCATTTTGAAACATTTAACTTTTTTAGAATAGTCTATCTGATTTTACTAGCATTTGTCCTTATCGATTTTGCCTTTCAATATTTGGTTTATCATTCACCCCCATTCTTCGGGACAGTTGGCTTTTCCTTTTAATTTTTACTCTGTTTATTCACTTTTGGAGACCTTTGGTAATTCTTGATCTTCTTTTTGGGATAGTTGGAATACAATTTATTCCTATAGTATTTAATACAGGGCTCTTTTTACCAGTTATTTTGGTTATGGCGCATAATATTTGTGATTATTTTAAGAACCGATATCATCTCTTAGAAGGAATCCGTAGCGCTTTTTGTAGTTTCTATATCTGGTTATTTGTAATTGTCGTTTTCGCCTTTACTCCAAATCCTCCTGTTCCAATCACTATTGATTATGAAGTTCAGGAACAAGAAATCGTCATTCAAAAAGGATATTTGCTTCATGAAGTATATTATTACCATGAATGAATAAATCCCTTCATTATGAAATCTAAAATCAAGTACGAAAAAGTCATTTAATATAGAAAGAGAGTCCTATGTCCTGTTCCAAATTAATGATTTTAGGAAGTATATCGTATTAAGCGCGAAAGATAATGGCAGATATGATTTATTTGTATACATCAATCTGGCTCCTTTGAAATATTCAAAAGTCATTCTAGGTCCAAAGGTTACAGATGCAGACTATATTGCTCCTTATCTCAAACTTGCCAATCCTGATATAGAGATAGAAAGTTCGAAAATTCCTTATCGTTCAGTTTAGAAAAAATTAAAGCTTCAAAGAAATTATAATCTTTTATTAATAAGGAGAAGCTAGTAATGAAAAAATGGTTACTGTTAATTTTCTTCATTGTAAATATTGTCCCTTTATTCTTTATTCTACGTTTTGCCTTCCTTATCTTTACAACAACTTATGATATTTTTCCTGAAGCAAATCAAGCGGAAGTAGAGACAGCAGTAAGAAGAACCCTTGATTTGTATGGTTTTAAAGGAGATATGAAGGTTACGAAGTTCTCTAGAGATAAATGGACTTCTGAAAAATACAAAATTGAATACGATTATAGTGAAGAGGTTGATGGAAGTAGAGTCACTGTGAGTCATGCCTTGTTTTATCGTCCAAAGTCCTCAAAATACAATCCCCAAAAGACTGATGAAGAACTAGCCTATGATGGGACTACGAGAACCATGTTACAAGAATTTTCAGACATGGCTCATAAACTACTCAACCAGCATCCTGTCAGTGTTTCTAACAAAGAAAAGGTAGAGAATTTTTTTAAGCAATATGAAAATCCAAATCTAGAATATGTGAATAGTTACTGGAGTGTCGATTCTGAATCTGAAAATATCCAAGACTATTATGCCCTCATTGAAAAGAACCGTAAGGAAGGGAAAGCTTTTCAAGGTTTGTATGATCTCCCTATTGATGAATTCTTGGAAAAAGAAATGATTAAAGGATACATCATCTATCGCGATATTGTTTTAGAAGAGGGTGAGAAAGATTATTTTGATAGTGAAGGCGGACTGACAGGATTTATTTCAAATGGTATAGATAATGCCGAGTTGCCAGATGCTTTTTATGAGGTTTCTTACTACTATGGTGCTAAAGGATATCGTTCAGGTAGTGGTGTTTCTTTAAAGGTTCAAAACCATAAGATGCTCTATTATGGAAGTAATTTTAACTAAAAATTTCATATGTAATAATTTGTGTTAAAATAATAGACGAGATAATTTAAAAGTGATAGATATTAGTCATTAGTTAGTAGTTTGAATTTAAAGGAGAAATAAATAGTGAAAAATTCAAGTACTTTTGACAAGCTTATTTATACTGTCCTATATTCCTTACTGATAGCATTTGTTATTGTTCATTTCATATTATGGTCATTTGGTTTATCATTTACTCCGATTATTTGGAATATTTGGCTCTTTCTTCTAATTTTTACTCTATTTATTCGCTTTTTGAGCTCCTTTGCAATTCTTGATCTTCTATTTGGGATATTTGGACTGAAATTTATTCCCATAGCGTGGAATACAGGGATTTTTGTTCCAATTATTCTCTCTATTTCGCATATTTTTATTTACTTTTTAAAGGGGAAATATCGCTTCCTTGAAGGAGTGCGCAGTGCGATTTGTAGTTTTTATATTTGGTTATTTGTAATTGTCGTCTTCGCTTTTATTCCAAATCCTCCTGTTCCAATCACTATTGATTATGAAGTTAGGGAACAAGAAATTGTCATAACAAAAGGATATTTGCTTCATGATGTATACTATTATCATGAGCTGATTAATCCCTTCATCATGAAATCTGACATTAAGTCTAAAAAAGTTATATAACAACTTAGAAAGTGAGTAAATTTATGTCCCGCTCCCAATTAACGATTTTAACCAATATCTGTCTGATTGAAGACCTCGAAACTCAGCGCGTGGTTATGCAGTATCGCTCTCCTGAAGAGAATCGCTGGTCTGGTTATGCCTTTCCTGGAGGTCATGTAGAAAATGGCGAGGCTTTCGCAGAGTCTGTCATTCGTGAAATCTATGAAGAAACAGGGTTGACTATCCAAAATCCTCAACTTGTCGGCATTAAAAATTGGCCACTAGATACAGGTGAGCGCTATATTGTTTTTTGCTATAAGGCAACAGAGTTTACTGGAACTCTTCAATCATCTGAGGAAGGAGAAGTATCTTGGGTGCAAAAAGACCAGATTCCAAACTTGGATCTGGCCTATGATATGTTACCCTTGATGGAAATGATGGAAGCACCTGACAAGTCTGAGTTCTTCTATCGTCACCGTACAGAGGACGGCTGGGAGAAAGAAATTTTCTAGTCTTTTACTAAATAACCTAACTGATCCAAGGCCTCCTCGATATAGTGGAGGTCTTGTTGTGTTTCAGCTTCAACAAGGTGGTAATGGATGCCGTCTGTCAATTCAGAAAGTGGTCTAAAGTCAGAATTCTCGACTTGTTCCAGAAAATGCTGGACATCTCGACGACAGGTGAGTTTGAGCAGAGTTTCAATTTCGCCATAAACGGGATGATCAATTAAGATATTTTGAACGCGTCCGCCATTATCTACTATAGCCAAAAGTTCCTGACCAATTTCTTCCAGTTCATGTTTCACTTTAAAGAGTTTGTGGACGTAGGGGTTGGCATCATTTTCTTTGTAGATATAACCACGATTGGTGGATAGAATAGGAGCGCCATCTGCTCGGAGAATAGCGATGTCCTGTACAATGATCTGACGAGTAACATGAAAGTGTTCAGCCAAGGTTTGACCATTGAGAGCTTTTGGCGCCTCTTTTAAAAGTTTGAGAAGAGCTTGTTTGCGATCTTTTGTCATAGCTTTTCCTTTTAGCGACGTTTTCGAAGCACTTTAAATACTGCTAGTGCCAATGTATAGTCTACCATACTATGGACAATTGTGCCAAAACCAACTAGGACGAAGAGAACATAAAACATATTCTCAACGTTTGTCCCTGAAGTGGCATAGAAGATGATACAAGCCAGTACTTCAGCAATAGCATGAACAACACCCAAAACAAAGTTAAAAATCCAAGATGCTTTTGGTTTATCCAAGGTTTCAGGGAATTTTTTTAAGTAAAATGCTCCCAAAATACCAAAAACGATGTGAGAAAAGGCGCGCAGGACGATAACCATGGGATAGCCTGCCATCAGGAAGCCGAGACTCGAAGCAATAATCACAAAAGCAGCCATCAAAGGCGAAAGAAACATGGCGATAAAGATGGCGATATGACTTCCCAAGGTGTAAGAAGCAGGTGGGATGACGATTTTAAAAGGCATAATGATTGGAATCAAAATCGCGATTGCTGTGAGTAGGGCAGTCATGGTCATAAACTGCGTTTTTTTCCGTATATCCATAAGAACCTCCATTTAACTGTATATACACAAGTATAGTACAATAAATAAACAGACATGTCAAGAATTTATTTTGATTCTATTGGAAATTTTCAAAAGTATAGGTGGTAAATTCAAAAAATTTTCATATATTTTCAAAATTTTGAACTAATGACTCCTTGGTAAATAACTTTTTATGAGTAGAAGATGAGCCTTTACTGGTGAAAACTAAAACTCCACCTTCAGGACGAAAGTGGAATTATGCTTATTTCTTCAAGGTTTGTAATCGTGGGACAATTGCTACAGTTAGGATGGCTGAGATGAGGAGTTCAGCAATTGAGTTTGTAGAGATAACAGTTGCTAGGAGTTTTTGGATATTGCCATCAAAGACATTTCCAAAAAGGAAGAAGATTCCCCCAAGGACAAAGACGGTATTGGTAAGAGAACCGAGAGCACCGGCAATGATGAGGCCTGTTCTGTTTTTCAATAATTTATAAACTAGGTAAGGAGTCAGACCAATCAAAATACGAGGTAGGATGGCGATTATTGCGGAATAGATGTTTCCGTTTGGTACAAAAGGTGAGAATAGATAGCTGGTTGGAAGGATTGTAATCGTGTTGACCGTCAAGCTAAGTAGCCCCATCAAGAAACCAAGTGTAACACCAACTCGTGGGCCGTAAATAATACTTGCAATAATAACAGGAATATGCACGATGGTTGGTTTGATTGGAAATGGGAAAAGATTAAACAGGATTGAACTTAAAAAGTGGATAACGAGCATAGTTGCAAAAAAGATTGCAATGGGCGCAATATTAGAGCGTTTTTTCATCGAGAGATTCCTTTATTCTTTCTAAAATAGTATTCAGGTCAGCTAAGGCGCCTTTGCCATGATCGCCACAGGCTAGTAGAGATTCCTTTGGAGAGATAATCTGATAACCATAGGTCTCTAATGTTTTTAGATTAGCCTGAGTTGCCGGATGGTCATACATTTTTGTATTCATGGCTGGTGCGACTAACTTTTTGACGTGGTCTGGCAGGGCAAGAGCTGTACTCGTAACCATGTTATCCGCAAAACCATGTGCTAGTTTGGCAATGGTATTAGCGGTAGCAGGGACGACGATAAAAAGGTCGGTTTCTTTGCCTCTTTCAATATGATTGACTTGATCAGGATAGGGTTCCTGCATGACATCAAGGTGAACTGGATTCTGTGAGAGTACCTGTAGTGTCAAAGGCTGGATAAACTCTCTCGCTGCCTCAGTCATTAGGACAGTGACATCATGGCCTTGTTTTTTCAAAGAACTGACGAGATCAGCTGATTTATAGGAGGCAATGGAACCTGTCACTGCGATCAGAATATTTGCCATGGCTTTCCTTTCTAAGAATCGTATGCTTGAATTTTTTCAAGGAGGAGGCTTGCAATTTCCTCTTTGGTTTGAACGGTTTGGAGTTGCTCTTTCTCAACAAAGATTGCCCGATGCTGATTTGCTGAAATTTGAGTGAGGTCATTTGCTATGATCAGGTCAGCTTGGTTCTTGACAAGACTCTTTCTAGCAATGTCAACCAGATGGTCTTCGGTAACATCAACCAGCAATTTAAAGCCAATTAGATGAATAGCTGGATTCCATTCCTTGACTAGAGAGATGATTTTGGGTGTCTTTTTCAGGAATAAGACCTGAACCTCATCAGTTGAAGATATCTTAGCTTGATGATTCTGCTTGTTTAAGAATTCTTCTAGATTGGAGCTAGCCTGAACTTCCTCAAGCCCCGTCATATAAACAGGAGTATAGTCTGATACAGCCATTGAATGAATCAGAACCTGATAATCCTTAACAAGTTCTTGCATCTCAACTAGAAGGTCGTTGGTATTATTAATTTCTCGAATGCTTAGGTTGGGATGAGCTTCTGGCTTAAGAGCTCTGTTAGTTGTTATCAAACAAACCTCATGACCAGAAGCAAGCAAGGTTTCTGTGATGATTTTTCCTAAACGACCAGTAGAATGGTTCGTAATAGAGCGGACACTATCGATAGCTTCACTGGTACCGCCCGATGTGACTAAAATTTTCATAGCACTATTGTACACAAAAATGATATGCAAGTCAAAGAAAGCATTTAAAAGAAAAATATATTATTATTGACATTTATAGTAATAAATAAGATAATGAATCTAAGTAAATTAAAAGGGGTATTACTATGGATTTTTTAAAATTTGCGGACAATATTGTAAAAGAAGCTGGTAAAGTATTGAATGATGTCGGTTCTGCTACTAGCGAAGCCTTAAATGAAGCGAGTAAATTTACTGGAGAAGTTATTACAGAATCTGTAAAAACTATAGGTGAAGTATCAAGCCAAGTTGGTAATGTTGTCTCAGACGTCCCAGAGAAAGCTGTTGGAGTTGCCGGAGATGTAGCACATCAGATAACTAATGTGACTTCTGAAACATTTAACGAAGCTGGGAAAATAGCGAATAATACAAAAGAACAAATTGAATCGGTAGACCTTTTTAATTCTAAACTAAGACAAGAAGCTGTTGATGGATATAATGAAGCTATTAGTTGTTATAATGAGGAAGCTGATAGCTTGGCTAATAAATCAATAGAGCTTTATCAGGTTAGGGATAAAGCTATCAAAGTTGTAAAAATTGTTGAAGAAAGAATTAACAAACTAGCAAATAAACCAAAAGAGTTTGAAACAAAATTAGAAGCAATTGATGTTGAAATTCAAAATTTTGAAGACAAGCAAATTGCTATTTCACAGTCAATTAAGGAAGCTGAATTAGCAAGTGGTAGCACAGCGGCTACGGCTTCACTTAGCGCATTAGGAGTAACGGTTGCAACTTTAGGGCCTACTGCCGCTATGGGTGTTGCAACTACATTTGGTGTTGCATCAACAGGTACTGCAATTTCAAGTTTGTCAGGTGCTGCAGCAAATAGCGCCGCTCTGGCTTGGTTAGGTGGTGGAAGTGTAGCAGCTGGTGGCGGTGGAGTGGCAGCCGGTAACGCATTTTTAGCATTGGCTGGTCCTGTCGGTTGGGGAATTGCAGGCGCTATGTTGACCGCTTCTATAGGCGCTGGTGTAGTAGCTAATAGGAAAAATGAAGAAGTTGCAAAAGAGGCTATAGAGGAACAGAAAAAGGTAGAATTGTTGGCTAGACAACTTAAAGAAAAAGTAATAGAAATTACGGAATTAATAGAACTAACTGAAAAACAAACAGAAGGAATTTATTTAGCCAATTTATCTTTAACTGGAATGGACTATAGCTTATTTACTGATGACGAAAAATATCAAGCAGGTGCTTTAGTGAATTCAACTCTATCATTGACTGCTATGGTAAATAAGGAAATTAGAATAAATGAGTAACCAGATTTTTAATCAAGCTTTTAACCAAGGTATTGGTGCATATGTCAATTGTTTAAATAATTTAAGGATTCAAGACTTACAAATTGCTATGAAAATCATAGAGGATGAAGCTCGGAATGTCATCTTAAACAAGGACAATGCCTCAAAAATTTTAAACTATACGAGAGACAATATTGAAGATGTTATTCTAAAAAAGCGTGGAGGAGACTACGGTGGTCACGGCTTTATCGCTGAATTTGCAGAAGCAGGGATTGTAAATGCGAGGAGAGCCATTGAAGGGTTAAATCCTATTGTAAAAGTATTGAATGATAATGGACCTGCCGATTTATTAATTGGTAGAAATACCATTCAAATGAAGTTTTATAATAATTTACGTGATGAACTGGATCAATCATTTCTTTACAGTGCAAAAATGAAAATGATGTTTCCAAAAGATCACGTGCTAGTATTTGAAAAAATAATGGCTGGAGCAAAAGAAGTTGAATTTAATGGTAAAAGATTATCTATTAAACAAATTACGGATATACGGCAAAAAATCAATGATATCACTGAAAGCAAGGGACTTACTTCATACAAATATTGGATGAAATCCTCTGCTCTAGATTATAAAGACGCTCAAAAAAATTCAATTCATTCTCTTATAGATTCTGAAGAGAAGAATATTCGTAAAACAGTCAGACTAAAACAACAAGAATTAAATAAAAAAAGATTAGTGGCCCAAAAACATGCATTACCAAATTTAAAAGAAGCTAACAAGGTTGCAAGAAACGCAGCTTTTTTACAGGGTGGTTTAGCTTTGATGTCGACTGTATATGGAAAATACAAAGAAGGAAAAAATATTTTTGAATTCGAAGAATCAGATTGGTTAGATTGTGGATTGAATTCATTACAAGGTGTTGCAAGTGGAGCAATATCAGGATATTCAATTTACGGATTAACAAATATTTTGGGTATTAGCGCTCCAAATGCCAGTGCTTTAGTAATGGCTACTTATGGAATGATAGATGTTGTTTTGAGATTTAGATCTTCTGAAATAACTCAAGATGAACTTATGAACCTCTTGACATTAAATGTAATAGATGCTTCCTTTGCTACCATTGGTGCTTGTATTGGTCAGATCATGATTCCAATACCTGTTCTAGGTTCTGTAGTGGGCTCAATAGCTACTTCTATAATATGGGAGATAGGTAAGGGGATTTTAAACGAAAGAGAACAAAACATAATTCAAGATTACAAAGAAAATTTGAATAGTTACATAAAAACTTTAGACGAAAATTATCTTGTCATTTACAACGAAATTATAGAAAAGTATAAAAAATTGGGCGAAATACAAGCATATTCGTTTGATTTGTCAATAAATACTAAACTTAGGTTTGAGTACTCTATTGAGATGGCAGAAAGTTTAGAAATTGAAGATAATAAAATTCTCCATGATTTGTCTGAAATTGATAATTTTTTTCTTGACTAGATTATTTTCACATTCTTTATAGTCTAAAACTATAAAGCCATATAAAATTTTTCAAAGGGCTCTAAAAATCTTGAGATTCAGGATATTTACGAACGTTTAGAGAGTTTATGGATGTTAAAAATCTTGTTTTGTGTTATAATGAATTATCACATTAGAGGCTAGAGGAGTTTTGAATGAAAACAGATATTGAAATCGCACAGAGTATTGAGTTGAAGCCGATCGTTGATGTTGTAGAGAAATTGGGTATTTCTTACGATGATTTGGAATTGTACGGGAAGTACAAGGCTAAACTCAGCTTTGATAAAATTCGTGCAGTTGAGAGCGATCCAGTTGGGAAATTGATCTTGGTTACTGCCATTAACCCAACGCCTGCAGGTGAAGGGAAATCAACTATTACCATTGGTCTTGCGGATGCCTTGAACAAGATTGGTAAGAAAACCATGATTGCCATTCGCGAACCATCTCTTGGTCCAGTCATGGGGATCAAGGGAGGTGCAGCCGGTGGTGGTTATGCCCAAGTGTTGCCAATGGAGGACATCAACCTTCACTTTACTGGGGATATGCATGCCATTACAACTGCCAACAATGCCCTTTCTGCTTTGATCGACAATCACCTGCACCAAGGGAATGAGTTGGGAATTGACCAACGTCGTATCCTCTGGAAACGTGTTGTGGACTTGAATGACCGCGCTCTTCGTCATGTTACCGTTGGACTTGGTGGCCCTCTAAATGGTATTCCACGCGAGGATGGTTTTGACATTACCGTTGCTTCCGAAATTATGGCGATTCTTTGCTTGGCGACTGATATTGAAGATTTGAAACGTCGTTTGGCTAATATTGTAATCGGTTATCGCTATGACCGTACGCCTGTTTCTGTAGGTGATTTACAAGTTGAAGGTGCTTTGGCTTTGATTTTGAAGGATGCTATTAAGCCGAACTTGGTTCAGACAATTTACGGTACACCCGCCTTTGTACACGGTGGTCCTTTTGCCAATATTGCTCATGGATGTAACTCTGTTTTGGCAACAAGTACAGCCCTTCGCTTGGCTGACTATACTGTTACTGAAGCTGGTTTTGGTGCAGACCTTGGTGCTGAGAAATTCCTTGATATCAAGACGCCAAACTTGCCAACATCTCCAGATGCAGTTGTCATCGTCGCAACCCTTCGTGCCCTTAAGATGAATGGTGGTGTAGCTAAGGATGCTTTGACGGAGGAAAATGTGGAAGCTGTTCGCGCAGGTTTTGCTAACTTGAAACGCCACGTTGAGAACATCCGTAAGTTTGGTATTCCAGCAGTTGTTGCGATTAACGAATTTGTTTCTGATACAGAAGCTGAAATCGCAGCTTTGAAGGAACTTTGTGCCTCAATCGATGTTCCAGTTGAATTAGCAAGTGTCTGGGCTGATGGCGCAGAAGGTGGCGTAGCGCTTGCCGAAACACTTGTTAAGACTATCTCTGAAAATCCAGCCAACTACACACGTCTTTATGACAATAACCTTTCTGTCCCAGAAAAGATTGAAAAGATTGTTACTGAGATCTATCGCGGTAGCAAAGTGAGCTTTGAGAAGAAAGCTCAAACGCAAATCGCTCAGATTGTTCAGAATGGATGGGACAAATTGCCAATCTGTATGGCTAAAACTCAATATAGTTTCTCAGACAATCCAAATGCACTTGGAGCTCCAGAAAACTTTGAAATTACCATTCGTGAATTGGTACCAAAATTGGGTGCAGGTTTTATCGTTGCCCTAACTGGTGATGTTATGACCATGCCAGGACTTCCAAAACGTCCAGCCGCTCTCAATATGGATGTTGAAAGTGACGGAACCGTTCTAGGATTGTTCTAATGTTATAAATAATGTTAAATGAGTTTGGAAATGCTATCCAAGCTCATTTTTTTATCTAGATATAAGGAGTTGTCTTCAGTTGATGAGAGAGTTTTCTTCTACACGCAACCAGTCCAGGTAAAGATATTTTCCCTAATTTCTGATATAATAGAAATATTGACTTCAAGAGTAAGGAAGAGAAAATGAACGCATTATTGAATGGAATGAATGACCGTCAGGCTGAGGCGGTACAAACGACCGAAGGTCCCTTGTTGATCATGGCGGGGGCTGGTTCTGGAAAGACTCGTGTTTTAACTCACAGAATCGCCTACTTGATTGATGAAAAGATGGTAAATCCTTGGAATATCTTGGCCATTACCTTTACCAACAAGGCTGCGCGTGAGATGAAGGAGCGTGCTTATGGGCTCAATCCAGCAACTCAGGACTGTCTGATTGCGACCTTTCACTCCATGTGTGTTCGTATTCTACGTCGCGATGCGGATCATATTGGCTACAATCGGAACTTCACCATTGTAGATCCTGGTGAACAGCGAACCCTTATGAAACGTATTCTCAAGCAGTTAAACTTGGATCCGAAAAAATGGAATGAACGGACCATTTTGGGAACCATTTCCAATGCCAAGAATGATTTGATCGATGATGTGGCTTACGCTGCTCAAGCTGGCGATATGTACACGCAAATCGTGGCCCAGTGTTACACAGCCTATCAAAAAGAACTTCGTCAGTCAGAATCGGTTGACTTTGATGATTTGATTATGCTGACCCTGCGTCTCTTTGATCAGAATCCTGACGTCTTAACCTACTATCAGCAGAAGTTCCAATACATCCATGTTGATGAGTACCAAGATACCAACCATGCCCAGTACCAACTGGTCAAACTCTTAGCTTCGCGCTTTAAAAATATCTGCGTGGTTGGAGATGCGGACCAGTCTATCTATGGTTGGCGTGGGGCTGATATGCAGAATATCTTGGATTTTGAGAAAGATTACCCTCAAGCCAAGGTAGTTTTGTTGGAAGAAAATTACCGTTCAACCAAAACCATTCTTCAAGCAGCCAACGATGTCATCAAAAACAATAAAAATCGCCGCCCAAAGAATCTCTGGACCCAGAATGCTGATGGGGAACAGATTATTTACTATCGTGCAAATGACGAACAAGACGAGGCTGTTTTTGTAGCCAAAACCATCGACGAACTTGGTCGTAGTCAAAACTTCCTTCATAAGGATTTTGCAGTTCTTTATCGGACTAATGCGCAATCCCGTACCATTGAGGAAGCCCTTCTCAAGTCAAATATTCCTTATACTATGGTTGGAGGGACCAAGTTCTACAGCCGTAAGGAAATCCGTGATATTATCGCCTATCTTAATCTCATTGCTAATTTAAGTGACAATATCAGTTTTGAGCGCATTATTAACGAACCAAAACGCGGAATTGGGCCAGGAACCGTTGAGAAAATCCGTGACTTTGCGAATATTCAAAACATGTCTATGCTGGATGCTTCAGCCAATATCATGCTGTCTGGCATCAAAGGAAAAGCAGCCCAGTCTATCTGGGATTTTGCCAATATGATTCTGGATTTGCGGGAGCAACTGGATCAATTAACTATCACCGAGCTGGTTGAGGCTGTTCTAGAAAAAACTGGTTATATCGATATTCTCAATGCCCAAGCGACCCTGGAGAGCAAGGCTCGGGTTGAAAATATCGAAGAGTTCCTATCTGTTACCAAGAACTTTGACGACAATCCTGATAGTCAAGAAGAGGAAACAGGTTTAGATAAACTCAGTCGTTTCTTGAATGACCTTGCCTTGATTGCAGATACAGATTCAGGCAGTCAGGAGACATCAGAAGTGACCCTGATGACCTTGCACGCTGCCAAGGGACTCGAGTTCCCAGTTGTCTTTATCATTGGGATGGAGGAAAATGTCTTTCCGCTTAGCCGCGCAGCTGAAGATCCAGATGAGCTAGAAGAAGAACGCCGTTTGGCCTATGTCGGTATCACACGTGCAGAAAAGATTCTCTATCTGACCAATGCCAACTCTCGCTTGCTTTTTGGACGTACCAACTACAATCGTCCGACCCGTTTTATCAATGAAATTAGTTCGGACTTGCTTGAGTATCAAGGTTTGGCTCGTCCAGCTAATACCAGCTTCAAGGCATCTTATAGCAGTGGTGGGATTGCTTTCGGTCAAGGAATGAGTTTGGCTCAGGCTCTTCAAGAACGGAAACGCAATGCTGCACCAAGCTCTATCCAGTCAAGTGGTCTTCCATTTGGACAGTTTGCAGCTGGAAATAAAAAAGATTCGACTGATACAAGCTGGTCTATTGGAGATATTGCTCTCCACAAGAAGTGGGGTGAGGGGACAGTCCTTGAAGTCTCAGGTAGTGGCGCTACTCAGGAACTAAAAATCAATTTCCCAGAAGTAGGGCTGAAAAAACTCCTAGCCAGTGTAGCCCCAATTGAGAAAAAAATCTAATTTTCCATCCTTCTCACGAATAATAAAGTGAGGAGGATTTTTATGTATAGTATTTCATTCCAAGAAGATTCACTCTTGCCTAGAGAAAGATTAGTTAGAGAAGGAGTAGAAGCCCTGAGCAATCAAGAATTGCTAGCTATACTACTCAGAACAGGAACGCGTCAAGCAAACGTTTTTGAAATTGCCCAAAAAGTCTTGAATAGTCTCAACAGCTTAACTGATTTGAAAAAAATGACTCTGCAGGAATTGCAGAGTCTGTCTGGTATTGGACGTGTTAAAGCCGTTGAATTACAAGCTATGATAGAACTAGGACACCGTATTCACAAACATGAAACCCTTGAGATGGAAAGTATTCTCAGCAGTCAAAAGCTAGCCAAGAAAATGCAACAGGAACTTGGCGATAAAAAACAAGAGCACCTAGTGGCGCTCTATCTCAATACTCAAAATCAAATCATTCATCAGCAGACCATTTTTATCGGATCTGCGACACGCAGCATTGCTGAACCGAGGGAAATCCTTCACTATGCCCTCAAGCATATGGCTACCTCTGTGATTCTCGTTCATAACCATCCATCAGGCGCTGTAGCACCCAGTCGAAACGACGACCATGTCACTAAGCTAGTCAAGGAAGCCTGCGAACTGATGGGAATTGTGTTTCTGGATCATCTGATTGTCTCTCACTCTGATTACTTTAGTTACCGTGAAAAGACGGATCTGATTTAGAGTTCATTAACAACATAGTCAAACAATGTTTTATCTTTGGGGCGATTTTCAAAGAGAAATTCTGGATGCCATTGGACACCAAGATAAGGGAAGCCGTCCGTAGTTGTCACAGCCTCAATGATTCCATCTTTAGGATCATGTGCTACAACCTTAAGATTAGGAGCTAGATCTTTAATACTCTGGTGATGGAAGGAGTTGATGTGAGAGATTTCTCCGTAGATTTCTCGGAGAATGGTATCAGGTTCCGTTACGAGGCGTTGGGTCGTGTATTCGGCTGAACAGTCCTGCCAATGATCCTCGATATCTTGGTGAAGCGTGCCGCCCATGGCGACGTTGAAAAGCTGAGTACCACGGCAAACAGAGAAAATTGGTTTCTTCTGTTTAATCGCTTCTCTGATAAGGGCTAATTCAAAAATATCTCTTTGAAGATGGTAGTCATCGCTGTCAATGGTTTTAGGTTCACCATAGAATTTTGGATCAACATTTTGCCCACCCGTAAGGATTAGTTTATCAATCATAGCGACGTAATGGCTTGCCATTTCTTGATCACCAATCGGAAGGATGATGGGAATTCCGCCAGCGTCCTTGACTCCTTCAACAAAGCCTTTTGCCGCATAGCTCATCATGACATCATCATCTGGATGAGCTTTTTCATTTCCTGTAATCCCAATAACTGGTTTTTTCATAAATGCTTTCGCTTTCTAATCCTCTTTACGCATAAAATAGAGGAGAGTTTGGAGTTCACTTGTCAAATCGACATACTGAACGACCACATCTTTTGGAAGATGAAGGTGGACGGGTGAAAAACTGAGAATACCTTTTATACCTGCATCAACCAAAAGATTGGCAACTTCTTGTGATTTAACACTTGGAACTGTTAGGATAGCAGTTTTGACATCTGCTTCTTTAATTTTTTCTTTAATCTGTGAGATACCATAGATTGGAATACCATCAGGTGTCTGGCTTCCAACTTCTGGATGGTCATCTAGGTCAAAGGCCATGATAATTTTCATCTTGTTACGCTCATGGAAGCGGTAGTGGAGAAGTGCATGCCCCATATTTCCAATTCCAACCAACATCACATTGGTAATTGAGTTATCATTTAGGAGGTCAGCAAAAAAATTCATCAATTTTTTGACATCATAACCAAATCCACGACGACCTAGTTCGCCAAAATAGGAAAAATCTCGACGGACAGTCGCAGAATCAATACCGATAGCTTCTGCAATTTGCTTGGAGTTGGCACGTTCGATTTTTTCTGCATGAAATCTCTTGAAAATTCGATAGTAAAGAGAGAGTCTTTTTGCTGTTGCTTTTGGAATAGCAGACTGTTTATCTTTCACAAAATCACAACCTTTCTATTCTTCTATTTTATAGAAACATTGTGAAAAAATCAACAAAAACAAGAAAAAACTAAGAAATTTCTTAGTTTTTATCTGAAAAATTAGCTTGTGAAAGAAATCGGTAGAGATCGCCAACCAATCCTTGATAAATTACCTTATCATTGAGTGTTAAGGAGCTGATTAGGAGAGTGTCCGGTAGGGTCACACAGCCTGATAGGGATAACATGAGTTCTTCGTAATCAGCAAACTCAAGTGTACGTTCTACTTGATAGCTATCTTTATAAGTGAGACGATACATAGCAAACTATCTTTCTTCTTTTGTGAAGATTCCGCGTTCTACAAGACTGTCCATGAGGAAGTAGAATTTTTCTTGGTGGATATGGTGTTCTTCAGATTTAAAGATATTGACCAAACGAAGACCTGATTTGTCAGTGATATTAATTTTAACACCTGTAAGCTCTTTGTTGATGATAATTTTTAGTAGGAAGCCTTCACCACTATTAGGAACTTTTTCAAGTAGACGAGTCAGTTCGTAGTTTCCGACTTTTGTTTCAAAGAAAGTATTGTCTTTTAGTGTAAACTTTTTTACAGTTGGACTAAGTGTATAGTCGTAGCGGCAGTTTTGTAGTTTAATGGTTTTTTCGAATGCCATTAGATTAATCTCCAATAATATTTTTTAAGGTTTGTGCGAGTTGTTTCAGTTCTTCTTCGGTATTAAGAGGAGAGAGACTGATACGGACAGATTCTTTTAAGCGATGGGAATTCGCTCCATAAAGGGCCTCTAGGACATGGCTAGTTTGCACAATACCAGCAGTACAAGCTGAACCAGTAGAAATTGAAATTCCTTCAAGATCTAACCGTAGCAAGAGCAAATCATTTTTTTGACCAGGGAAGCCAATGTTGAAAACATAAGGAAGTTGGTGTTTGCTTTCATTGAGATAGTAGTTGAGACCTGCAATTTCTTCTAGAAAAACAGTTTTTAATCCCTCTAGTTTTTGGTAATGCTCAGCCTGATGATCCAAGTCTTCTTTGAGGGCAGCAACCATACCGACGATGGCAGCAAGGTTTTCTGTTCCAGCCCGTTTCTTTTGTTCTTGCTCGCCACCGTGAAGGTAGGAATCAAAGTCCACAGACGAAGCGTAAAGAAAACCAATTCCTTTTGGTCCATGGAATTTATGAGCAGAAGCACTGAGGAAATCAATTCCTAATTTTTCTGGATGGATAGGGATTTTCCCGATAGCTTGAACAGCATCTACATGATAAGCAGCAGGATGCTCTTTTAAAATATGTCCAATTTCAGCGATAGGTAAGAGACTGCCTGTTTCATTATTAGCATACATGGTGGAAACGAGAATGGTATCGTCACGTAAGGCTTCTTGGATTTGCTGGGCAGTTATCTCTTGATTTACTGGTTGGATGATGGTCACTTCAAAGCTAAAATGTTGCACCAGGTAATCGATGGTTTCAAGCACAGAATGATGTTCAATAGCTGTTGTGATGATATGTTTTCCACGATTTTGATGACGGAGACAATAGCCGATAATGGCAGTATTGTTACTTTCTGTACCGCCAGATGTGAAAAAGATTCGTTGTGGCTTGGTTCCAAGTAAGTGAGCCAACTCCTGACGGGCTTCACGGAGCAGTTTACCAGCATGGCGGCCATGACTGTGAATACTTGAAGGATTCCCATGGGGTTCCTGCATGACCTTGGTCATTTCTGCGATAGCTACTGCTGACATTGGAGTAGTAGCAGCATTGTCCAAATAAATCAAAGAATCACCTTATTCCTTTTTATTATATGCAAAGAGTGGGCTAACTGGTTTTCTTTCGTGGATACGGACGATGGCATCACCGATCAATTCGCTAGCAGTAATGTAGCATACATTTTCCGGAGTTCTTTCTTTGGTTGCTACAGAGTCTGTTACAAGGATTTCTTTGATGTTAGTAGCATCAAGAAGGTCAGCAGCGCCTTCTACAAAGAGACCATGACTGGATACCGCATAGATTTCAGTTGCACCTTCACGCTCGACGATTTTTGCTGCTTC
This sequence comes from Streptococcus oralis, assembly GCF_019929365.1. Lineage (GTDB taxonomy): Bacteria > Bacillota > Bacilli > Lactobacillales > Streptococcaceae > Streptococcus > Streptococcus oralis_BT. The sequence continues at coordinate 268,077 of NZ_JAHZPH010000001.1, forward strand.
TGAGAAAGTACGTCCAGTATTTAGGATATCGTCAATCAAGATGGCCTTCTTGCCTTCAACATCACCGATGATATAGCCTTGGCTACGCTCTGAATCGTCTTGAGCATAGTCGATGATTGCGATTGGTGCATCTAAATATTCAGCTAAGCTACGGGCACGTTTGACACCAGAGTTTTTTGGACTTACAACAACGACATCTGATCCCAGCAACCCTTTATCGCTGTAGTGTTTAGCAAAGAGAGGAATTGTATAGAGGTTATCTACTGGAATGTCAAAGAAACCTTGAACCTGAACAGCGTGCAAATCAAGAGTTAGAACACGACTTACACCAGCCTTGACAAGCATATTGGCAACTAGTTTTGCAGTGAGGGGTTCGCGAGAAGAAGCGATACGATCCTGACGAGCATAACCAAAGTAAGGAAGGACAACGTTGATACTATGAGCACTTGCACGTACACAAGCATCGACCATGATTAACAACTCCATCAAGTGGTTGCTAACGGGGTAGCTGGTTGATTGGATGATGTAGACATCGTAACCACGGACACTCTCTTCAATGTTGACTTGGATTTCACCATCAGAAAATTGGCGAGAGGATAATTTTCCGAGAGGTACCCCAACCGTCTCTGCGATTTTTTGTGCAATTTCATGATTGGAGTTAAGTGCGAAAAGTTTCATGTTGTTTCTATCTGACATTATAGACCGTCCTCTGTAAACTTTGTGAATCTCCTTTGAGAAAGTTCTGTTTTTCAAAGGGAGATTCTTTTATTTTTATCTTTTCTATTCTACCAAAAAAAGGAGATTATTTCAGCATTTTTTCATGCTTTTAATAAAACGAATTAATTTTGAAGGAGCCTTCTGATAAGTGATCTGATTTTCTTCTAAGAATTTCTGAAAATCAGCTTTCCCTTTTTCATGGTCTGTGACTTCAAGCTCCAGTTCGTAGTCTGTATGATCAAAGTAGTGGCTTTCATCTAGTGCCATTAGACCAATCGACGTTTCCATTTCGTAACGAATAGTTGCAAGACAACCCAGAACAAACCAGTCTTGGCTTTCAATACCAATCTTAGCAAGTTCCTCTAGAACGAGTCCTTGAGGAAGTATTTGTTTTTCTAGGTATGATTCAGCTTCTGTAAGATTCAGTTTCTGATTGTACTCCATATTTCCTATAGTTTGTGGCACCTTCAAGGTCAACTCCGCCCAATCTGAAAAGGTGCGAATGCGCATGGCAACCTTTTTTTCACGCAATTGGAAATCAGGTGTATCAATGTAGTAGTTTTTCTGTAGGACGGGTTGGATATGGGAAAACTGTTCTTTTAAATGATCGTAATCCTCTTTTTTCAGTAGTGTTTTCAGTTCAATTTCTAAATGTTTCATTTTTCTAACCTTTTTTTATCTTTGAAAGCGATTTATGGTATAATGGACAATGTATTTATTGTATATGATTGTAGTGAAAAAATCAAAAATTTTAAACAACACAATCACATGCCAAAAGGGAGAAAATATGACCATAGAATGGGAAGAATTTTTAGATCCTTACATTCAAGCTGTTGGTGAATTGAAGATTAAGCTTCGTGGAATTCGCAAACAGTATCGTAAACAAAACAAGCACTCTCCGATTGAGTTTGTTACTGGACGGGTGAAGCCGATTGAAAGTATTAAGGAAAAAATGAATCGCAGAGGGATTGGCTACGATACTTTGGAACATGACTTACAGGATATCGCGGGTTTGCGGGTCATGGTGCAGTTCGTCGATGATGTTCAGGAAGTTGTTGCGATTTTACGCAAACGCCATGATATGAGAGTAGTACAGGAACGAGATTATATCACTCATCGTAAGGCTTCGGGCTATCGCTCCTATCATGTGGTGGTAGAGTATACAGTTGACACCATCAGTGGTGTTAAGACGATTCTGGCTGAAATTCAAATCCGGACTTTAGCCATGAATTTTTGGGCTACGATTGAGCATTCGCTCAATTATAAGTATCAGGGGGATTTCCCAGAGGAGATCAAGAAACGCTTGGAGATTACAGCTAGAATTTCCCATCAATTGGATGAAGAAATGGGGAAAATCCGTGATGATATTCAGGAAGCACAGGCGCTCTTTGATCCTTTGAGTAGAAAACTAAACGACGGTGTAGGAAATAGTGACGATACAGATGAAGAATACAGGTAAACGAATTGATCTGATTGCAAATAGAAAACCGCAGAGTCAAAAGGTTTTGTATGAGCTGAAAGACCAGTTGAAAAAACATCATTTTATACTCAACGACACCAATCCTGACATCGTCATATCAATTGGTGGGGATGGGATGCTTTTGTCTGCCTTTCACAAGTACGAGAATCAGTTAGATAAAGTTCGATTTATTGGCGTACATACAGGACACTTGGGATTTTACACAGATTATCGCGATTTTGAGTTGGACCAGTTGGTTACCAATCTCCAACTGGATACTGGTGCCAAGGTTTCCTATCCTGTTTTGAATGTCAAGGTGACACTTGAAAACGGAGAAGTTAAGACCTTCCGTGCATTAAACGAAGCCAGCATCCGTCGATCGGATCGCACCATGGTTGCGGATATCATCATTAATCATGTTCCATTTGAGCGATTTCGAGGAGATGGAGTAACTGTTTCAACGCCAACTGGAAGCACTGCCTATAACAAGTCCTTGGGTGGAGCTGTCTTGCATCCTACCATTGAAGCCTTGCAGTTGACTGAGATAGCGAGTCTTAACAACCGAGTCTATCGCACTTTGGGATCATCGATCATTATTCCCAAAAAAGATAAGATTGAACTCTTACCGACACGCAATGACTACCATACGATATCAGTCGATAACAGCGTTTATTCTTTCCGTAATATTGAACGGATTGAATACCAAATCGACCATCACAAGATTCACTTCGTAGCGACTCCAAGTCACACTAGTTTCTGGAATCGTGTCAAAGATGCCTTCATCGGCGAGGTGGACGAATGAGGTTTGAATTTATCGTAGATGAGCACGTCAAAGTCAAAACTTTCCTCAAGAAACATGAGGTTTCTAAGGGACTTTTGGCTAAGATTAAGTTTCGAGGAGGGGCTATTTTGGTCAACGACCAACCTCAAAATGTGACTTATCTCTTAGATGTTGGAGACAGGGTTACCATTGACATTCCAGCAGAGGAAGGCTTTGAAACTCTTGAAGCCATTGATCGTCCTCTAGATATCTTGTATGAGGATGACCATTTTCTGGTTTTGAATAAGCCTTATGGAGTTGCTTCCATTCCCAGTATCAATCATTCTAATACCATTGCCAATTTCATTAAGGGCTACTATGTCAAGCAAAACTATGAAAACCAGCAGGTTCACATCGTGACCAGGCTTGATAGAGATACATCTGGTTTGATGCTCTTTGCCAAGCACGGCTATGCTCATGCACGTTTAGACAAGCAACTGCAACGAAAGTCTATCGAAAAAAGGTATTTTGCTTTGGTTAAAGGAGCTGGTGTTTTGGAACCTGAAGGGGAAATTATTGCCCCGATTGCGCGTGATGTGGACTCCATTATCACGAGACGAGTTGCCAAAGGTGGGAAATACGCCCATACATCTTACAAAGTTGTGGCTTCTTATGGGAATATTCACCTAGTCGATATTCGCCTGCATACTGGTCGAACTCATCAGATCCGAGTGCATTTTTCTCATATTGGCTTCCCCTTGTTGGGAGATGATTTGTATGGTGGTAGTCTGGATGACGGTATCCAACGTCAGGCTCTGCATTGTCATTATTTATCTTTTTATCATCCCTTTCTAGAGCAAGATTTGCAACTAGAAAGCCCCTTACCGGATGATTTTAGCAATCTTATTACTCAGTTATCAACTAATACTCTTTAAAATCTATTTTGAGTATAATTTATTTTCTTAAAGGAGAAAACTCATGGAAGTTTTTGAAAGTCTCAAAGCCAACCTAGTTGGCAAAAATGCTCGTATTGTTCTCCCTGAAGGGGAAGAACCACGTATCCTTCAAGCAACGAAACGCTTGGTAAAAGAAACAGAAGTTGTTCCTGTTTTGCTCGGAAATCCTGCAAAAATTAAAATTTATCTTGAAATCGAAGGGATCATGGATGGTTATGAAGTGATTGATCCACATCATTATCCTCAATTTGAAGACATGGTGGTTGCACTCGTAGAACGTCGTAAAGGAAAAATGTCGGAAGAAGAAGCACGTCAGATCCTACTAGAAGATGTCAACTACTTTGGTGTTATGCTTGTCTATATGGGCTTGGTAGATGGAATGGTATCAGGTGCTATTCACTCAACAGCTTCAACAGTTCGTCCAGCTCTTCAAATTATCAAAACGCGTCCAAATGTTACTCGTACTTCAGGTGCTTTTCTTATGGTGCGTGGTACAGAACGCTACTTGTTTGGTGACTGTGCCCTTAATATCAATCCTGATGCAGAAGCTTTGGCTGAAATTGCTATCAACTCAGCGATTACTGCCAAAATGTTTGGAATTCAACCAAGAATCGCTATGTTGAGTTATTCTACAAAAGGTTCTGGTTTTGGTGATAGTGTTGATAAGGTGGTTGAAGCAACTAAACTGGCACACGATTTACGCCCGGACCTTGAGATTGATGGAGAATTGCAATTCGACGCAGCTTTCGTTCCAGAAACAGCAGCCCTAAAAGCTCCAGGTAGCAATGTAGCAGGTCAAGCAAATGTCTTCATCTTCCCAGGTATCGAAGCAGGTAATATTGGATACAAAATAGCTGAACGCCTAGGTGGTTTCGCAGCTATCGGTCCCGTTCTACAAGGATTGAATAAACCAGTCAACGACCTATCACGTGGATGTAACCCAGATGATGTTTATAAATTAACTCTCATCACAGCAGCTCAAGCAATCAATCAATAAGAAATGGAGTCTCTTCTACTAAAGGAAGGGGCTTTTTAGTACTGAGAAAAGGACAGTTAGGAGCTTCTATGTTATACTAGATGTATGTTAGATTTGAAAGAATACGGAGTTGAGATGTGGCCAGAGGAGAAGATCATTTCTTTCCGCGAGAAACTCCTCAACTGGTACGATGAAAACAAACGGGATTTACCATGGCGTAGAAGTAAAAATCCTTATCATATCTGGGTTTCTGAAATCATGCTCCAGCAGACCAGAGTGGATACAGTTATTCCCTACTATGAACGATTTTTGGACTGGTTTCCAACTGTTGAAAGTCTGGCGAATGCGCCTGAAGAGCGTTTGCTAAAAGCATGGGAGGGGTTGGGATATTACTCCCGAGTTCGCAACATGCAGAAAGCAGCCCAGCAGATTATGGCTGACTTTGGGGGGCAATTTCCAAACACATATGAAGGGATTTCTAGTTTAAAAGGGATTGGTCCCTACACTGCGGGAGCAATTTCCAGTATCGCTTTTAAACTACCCGAGCCAGCAGTTGATGGCAATGTCATGCGAGTTTTGGCACGTTTATTTGAGGTTAATCATGATATCGGAGTTCCCAGCAATCGAAAGATCTTCCAAACTATGATGGAAATCTTGATTGATCCAGAACGACCAGGTGACTTTAACCAAGCTCTGATGGATTTAGGCTCTGACATAGAGGCGCCAGTTAATCCTAGGCCAGAAGAAAGCCCTGTTAAGGACTTCAGCGCAGCGTATCAGAATGGAACTATGGATTCTTATCCAATTAAAGAACCCAAGAAAAAGCCTCTTCCTATTTATCTTAAGGCTTTGGTTGTGCGCAATAATCGAGGTCAATATCTACTCGAGAAAAATGAAAGTGAGAAACTGCTAGCTGGTTTTTGGCATTTTCCCTTGATAGAAGTAGAGGAGTTTTCACAGGAAGAGGAACAGCTGAATCTGTTTGCTCAGGTCGCTGAAAAAAGCGTTACTTTCGGTCCAACACCCCAAGAAAACTTTGAGCAAGATTATGATTTAGAAGTTGATTGGTCCCATCAAGTATTTGATCAAGTCAAGCATGTCTTTAGCCATCGAAAATGGCATATTCAAATCCTAGCGGGTCAGGTGACAGATTCGAAACAGTTTGATGACAGAGAAATTCGCTGGGTTTCTCCTCAGGAGTTTTCTGATTATCCACTTGCGAAACCTCAACAAAAGATTTGGCAGGCTTATAAAACAGTTCTTGAAGATTAGGGCCGATATTAGCCATTTGTGCCTTCTTTACATTTTTTTGTTATAATAGATAGAGAAAAGGTGAACATATGAAAAAAATATTAGTTGTAGATGATGAGAAACCAATCTCAGATATTATTAAGTTCAATATGACCAAGGAAGGCTATGAGGTTGTAACAGCCTTTAACGGTAGAGAAGCCATCGAGCTATTTGAGGCTGAGCAACCAGATATTATTATCCTGGATTTGATGCTTCCTGAAATCGATGGTTTAGAAGTTGCTAAGACCATTCGTAAGACGAGCAGTGTTCCTATCATTATGTTATCTGCCAAGGATAGCGAGTTTGACAAGGTTATCGGTTTAGAACTTGGGGCAGATGATTATGTCACCAAGCCCTTCTCAAACCGTGAGTTGCAAGCGCGTGTGAAGGCATTGCTCCGTCGTACGGACCTCGCTTCAGTGGATAGTCAAGAAACTGATGAAAAGAAATCCCAACCCCTACAGATTGGCGATTTGGAAATCGTTCCAGATGCTTATGTGGCTAAGAAATACGGTGAGGAACTGGATTTGACTCACCGCGAGTTTGAGCTCTTATACCATTTGGCTTCCCATATTGGACAAGTTATTACTCGTGAACACTTGCTTGAGACTGTCTGGGGTTATGACTATTTTGGTGATGTTCGTACAGTGGACGTGACCATCCGACGTTTGCGTGAAAAAATCGAAGACACTCCAAGCCGTCCAGAATACATCCTAACACGTCGTGGTGTGGGTTACTATATGAGAAATAATGATTGAAGATATTAGACAAACGATTCTGACCAGTGATTTTATCTTTATCTTGATTTTGCTGGGCTTTATCTTGGTGGTCACCTTGCTATTGCTAGAAAATCGCCGTGATAATATTCGGCTAAAGCAGATTAATCAAAAGGTCAAGGATTTGATTGCAGGGGATTATTCTCGAGTTTTGGATATGCAAGGAAGCTCTGAAATCACCAACATCACCAATAACCTCAATGATTTGTCTGAGGTCATTCGTTTAACACAGGAAAATCTGGAGCAAGAAACAAAAAGGCTTAACAGTATTCTTTCTTATATGACAGATGGAGTTCTTGCAACCAATCGCCGTGGTCAGATTACCATGATTAACGATATGGCTAAGAAACAGCTGGGTATCGTAAAAGAAGAAGCATTGAACAAAAGCATCCTAGAATTGCTTAAGATAGAGGATGAATATGAACTGCGTGACCTCATTACACAGATTCCTGAATTGATGATTGATTCCCAAAATGCTAATGGAGAATATCTTAGTCTTCGTGTGCGTTTTGCACTCATTCGTCGTGAGTCTGGATTCATCTCTGGTTTGGTTGCCGTTTTGCACGATACGACTGAACAGGAGAAGGAAGAGCGTGAACGGAGACTCTTCGTGTCCAATGTTAGCCATGAGTTGAGGACTCCTTTGACGAGTGTTAAATCTTATCTTGAAGCCTTGGACGAGGGAGCCTTGTATGATCCTGTTGCTCCTGATTTTATCAAGGTTTCGCTTGATGAAACCAACCGTATGATGCGGATGGTGACAGATCTCTTGCATCTCTCTCGTATTGATAATGCGACTACTCGGTTGGATGTGGAATTGATTAATTTTACAGCCTTCATCACCTTTATCCTCAATCGTTTTGATAAGATGAGAAGTCAGGATGAGGAGAAAAAATATGAGCTGGTTAGAGATTATCCTATCAATTCAGTTTGGATCGAGATTGATACCGATAAGATGACTCAGGTGATTGATAATATTCTCAACAATGCCATCAAGTACTCACCAGATGGTGGGAAAATTACTGTCAGCATGAAAACCACTGAAGACCAGATGATTTTATCTATCAAAGACCAAGGTCTAGGTATTCCAAAGCAAGATTTGCCGAAGATTTTTGACCGCTTTTATCGTGTGGATCGTGCAAGAAGTCGGGCTCAAGGTGGTACTGGTCTAGGTCTGGCTATTGCCAAGGAAATTATCAAACAACACAATGGCTTTATTTGGGCCAAAAGTGAATACGGTAAGGGCTCAACCTTTACCATAGTGCTCCCTTATGATAAGGATGCCGTAAAAGAAGAAATATGGGAGGACGAAATAGAAGACTAGAATGAGTGAAATAGGCTTTAAATACAGTATTTTAGCATCAGGTTCCAGTGGAAATTCCTTTTATCTGGAAACCCCAAAAAAGAAAATCTTAGTGGATGCAGGCTTGTCTGGTAAGAAAATTACCAGTCTCTTGAGTGAAATCAACCGCAAACCTGAGGATCTGGATGCGATTTTGATTACGCATGAGCATTCCGACCATATTCATGGAGTCGGTGTATTGGCTCGTAAGTATGGTATGGACCTTTACGCTAATGAGAAAACTTGGCAGGCTATGGAAAATAGCAAGTACCTCGGCAAGGTGGATTCATCGCAGAAGCACATTTTTGAAATGGGTAAAACCAAAACCTTTGGTGACATCGACATCGAGAGTTTTGGGGTCAGCCATGATGCAGTCGCACCTCAGTTTTATCGCTTTATGAAAGATGACAAGAGTTTTGTCATGTTGACCGATACAGGTTATGTTAGTGACCGTATGGCAGGGATTGTCGAGAATGCTGACGGTTATCTCATCGAGTCCAACCACGATGTGGAAATCTTGAGAGCAGGTTCTTATGCTTGGCGACTCAAACAGCGAATTCTATCGGATATCGGTCACCTTTCTAACGAAGACGGTGCTGAGGCCATGATTCGTGCAATGGGAAATCGGACTAAGAGAATCTATCTTGGGCATTTATCCAAAGAGAACAATATCAAGGAACTGGCTCATATGACCATGGTCAATCAGCTAGCACAAGCTGATCTGGGTGTAGGAGTGGACTTTAAGGTTTACGATACTTCCCCAGATACCGCAACACCACTGACAGATATATAAAAAAGAAGGCGAGTGCCTTCTTTTATTGTCTTTTACAATCCTGCAAATTCTTTGATTTCTTGTGCTGACATTGAAGAGTCGCAACGGACATTGATTTGACCATCTGCAACGTGGACAAAGCCTGGAACAGTTGGAATTCCATAACGTGAACGGAATTCTTGCAACTCATTGAGTTGACTTGGTTCTTCACTGTTGATGAAGTAGATGTGTGCTTTAGTTTCAGCTAGGACACCTGCCAATGTACCCGCAAATTTACGGCAGTAAGGACAAGTTTTACGACCAATAAAGAAGGTTGCTGTTTCTTTATTATTGAGTGCTTCTTGTGCACGTGCAACTGTAGTCACTTCAAGGTCTTTAATATCTTCTAAAAACTGATTCATAAGAATACCTCTCTTTTTTTGATAAAACTAGTATGCCACAAAGTTTCTAAAATTGCTCGGATTTGATACGAAAAAAAGATGAGATCGTTTTATCTCATCTTTCATCTTGCTTATTTTACAAAGGCATTGATTTCTGCTTCGATGTTAGCAATCTTAGCTTGTGAATCTTCGTTGCTTTGACCCACAACGGCAATGTAGAACTTGATTTTTGGTTCTGTACCTGAAGGGCGAACAGCGATCCAAGAACCATCCGCAAGAGTGTATTTCAAAACATCACTTGGAGGAGTTGTTAAGGCAGTTACAATACCATCAGCAGTAGTAGAAGTTTGTGCTTTGAAGTCTTCTACAACAGTGATAGCTGTTTGGTTCCATTCTTTCGGACCATTGTCACGGAATTTAGCCATGATAGCCTTGATTTGCTCAGCACCGTCAACACCAGACAAGGTTACAGAGATAGTCTTTTCTGCGTAGTAGCCGTATTCTTTATAGATTTCTTCGATACCGTCAGCAAGTGTCAAACCACGTGAGCGATAGTAGGCAGCAAGTTCAGCAACGACAAGAACAGCTTGAATAGCATCTTTATCACGTACGAATGGCTTGATCAAGTAACCGAAGCTTTCTTCAAACCCCATCATGTAAGTGTGATTGTGTTTTTCTTCAAATTCCTGGATTTTTTCAGCGATGAATTTGAAACCAGTCAAAACGTTGAACATGGTTGCGCCGTAGCTTTCAGCAATTTTCGTTACCAAGTCAGTTGAAACGATTGATTTGCAGAGAGCAGCATTTTCTGGAAGAGTTCCTGCGTTTTTGTGGGCTTCCAAGATGTACTTAGCCATGATGGCACCGATTTGGTTACCTGACAGGTTGAGGTAGCTTCCATCTTTTTGAAGGACTTCAACACCAACACGGTCAGCGTCTGGGTCAGTTGCGACAAGAACATCTGCACCAACTTGACGACCAAGTTCTTCAGCAAGTGCAAAAGCTGCTTGGCTTTCTGGGTTTGGAGATTTTACAGTTGAGAAGTCTGGGTCCGGAGTTGCCTGCGCTTCAACAACTTGAACAGAGTCAAATCCAGCTTGGGCAAGAGCACGACGAGCCAACATTTCACCAGTACCATGAAGTGGTGTGTAGACAATCTTCATGTCTTTACCGAATTCTTCAATCAAGGCTGGGTTGATGTTGACATCTTTAACTTCTTTGAGGTATTCCGCGTCAACAGCTTCGCCGATGACTTCAATCAAACCAGAAGCTTTTTCAGCTTCCACATCAGCAACTTCAACAGCAAATGGGTTTTCGATAGCACGGATGTAAGTAGTCAAAGCATCTGCATCGTGTGGAGGCATTTGTCCACCGTCTTCTCCATAAACCTTGTAACCGTTAAATGGAGCAGGGTTGTGACTGGCAGTAATCATGATACCTGCGAAACAGTTGAGGTGACGAACAGCGAATGACAGTTCAGGAGTTGGACGAAGGCTTTCAAATACATAAGATTTGATACCATGTTTTGCTAGAACTGCAGCAGATTCAAAGGCAAATTCTGGTGAGAAGTGACGGCTATCGTAGGCAATTGCCACACCACGTTCTTTTTCATTTCCACCTTTTGACTCAATCAAACGAGCCAAACCTTCAGTTGCTTGACGAACAACATAGATATTGATACGATTTGTACCAGCACCAATCAAACCACGCATACCAGCAGTACCAAATTCAAGATTTGTATAGAAGGCATCTTCCTTTGTTTTTTCATCCATATTTTCCAAATCTTGACGAAGGTAGTCAGGAAGTTCAGCAAAATCTAACCATTTTTGATAGTTTTCTTGATAAGTCATAGAGGATCTCCTTTTTTGTAAATTCTTTTAATCGCTTTCATTATATCACGATTTATCATTTTAGTAAAACGTTAGCATAACTTTCTGAAAAAGCTTGAAATGAAATGGATTCTATAGTCTTGAACCCCTTAGGGAAACATGCTATACTACCTATATGATTATTTTACAAGCTAATAAAATTGAACGTTCATTTGCAGGAGAGGTTCTTTTTGATAATATCAATCTGCAAGTAGATGAACGAGACCGAATTGCCCTCGTCGGGAGAAATGGAGCGGGTAAGTCTACTCTTTTGAAGATTTTGGTTGGAGAAGAGGAGCCGACTAGTGGGGAAATCAATAAGAAAAAAGATATCTCTCTGTCTTACCTAGCCCAAGATAGCCGTTTTGAGTCTGAAAATACCATTTATGATGAAATGCTCCATGTCTTTGATGACTTGCGTCGAACCGAGAAGCAACTTCGTCAGATGGAACTGGAGATGGGTGAAAAGTCTGGTGAGGATTTGGATAAACTGATGGCGGATTATGATCGTTTGTCAGAGAATTTTCGTCAGGCTGGTGGCTTTACCTATGAAGCTGATATCCGTGCTATCTTGAATGGTTTCAAGTTTGATGAGACTATGTGGCAGATGAAAATTGCTGAGCTTTCTGGCGGTCAAAATACTCGTCTAGCTCTAGCAAAAATGCTCCTTGAAAAGCCCAATCTCTTGGTCCTGGACGAGCCAACCAACCATTTGGATATCGAAACCATAGCCTGGCTAGAGAATTACTTGGTAAACTATAGCGGTGCCCTCATTATTGTCAGTCATGACCGCTATTTCTTGGACAAGGTTGCGACGGTTACACTCGATTTGACTAAGCATTCCTTGGATCGTTATGTAGGCAATTACTCTCGTTTCGTTGAACAAAAAGAGCAAAAGCTAGCAACGGAAGCTAAGAACTATGAAAAGCAGCAGAAGGAAATCGCCGCTCTGGAAGACTTTGTCAATCGTAATCTAGTACGAGCTTCGACAACCAAACGTGCCCAATCTCGTCGGAAACAATTGGAAAAAATGGAGCGTTTGGACAAGCCTGAAGCTGGTAAGAAATCAGCCAACATGACCTTCCAGTCTGAAAAAACGTCGGGAAATGTTGTTTTGACCGTTGAAAATGCAGCCATTGGTTATAATGAGGAAATATTGTCAGAGCCAATCAATCTCGACCTCCGTAAGATGAATGCTGTTGCCATCGTAGGACCAAATGGTATTGGGAAGTCAACCTTTATCAAGTCAATAGTAGATCAGATTCCTTTTATCAAAGGAGAAAAGCGATTTGGGGCCAATGTTGAGGTTGGCTACTATGACCAGACTCAAAGCAAGCTGACATCAAGTAATACTGTTCTGGATGAACTTTGGAATGATTTTAAACTGACACCAGAAGTTGAAATCCGTAACCGTCTTGGCGCCTTCCTTTTTTCAGGAGATGATGTTAAAAAATCAGTCGGGATGCTGTCTGGTGGCGAGAAAGCTCGTTTACTTTTGGCTAAATTGTCTATGGAAAACAACAACTTCCTGATCCTTGACGAGCCAACCAACCACTTGGACATTGATAGCAAGGAAGTGTTAGAAAATGCCCTGATTGACTTTGATGGAACCCTTCTTTTCGTCAGTCACGACCGTTATTTCATCAACCGTGTAGCCACTCATGTTTTGGAATTGTCCGAGAATGGTTCGACTCTTTACTTGGGTGATTACGATTACTATGTTGAGAAGAAAGCAGAAGTAGAAATGACTCAGGCTGAGGAAGCTTCAACTAGCAATCAAGCAAAAGAAGCAAGTTCAGTTAATGACTACCAAGCTCAGAAAGAAAGTCAGAAAGAAGCCCGTAAGCTCATGCGACAAATCGAAAATCTAGAAGCTGAAATTGAAGAGTTAGAAACTCAAAGTCAAGCCATTTCTGAACAAATGCTGGAAACCAACGATGCTGAAAAGCTCATGGAATTGCAGGCTGAACTGGACAAAATTAGCCATCGTCAGGAAGAAGCTATGCTTGAGTGGGAAGAATTATCGGAGCAGGTGTAAGAAATGGAACATCTTGGAAAGGTATTTCGTGAATTTCGAACAAGTGGGAAATACTCCTTAAAAGAGGCGGCAGGTGAATCATGTTCAACCTCTCAATTATCTCGCTTCGAGCTTGGAGAGTCTGATCTAGCAGTTTCCCGTTTCTTTGAGATTTTGGATAATATTCATGTGACTATTGAAAATTTCATGGACAAGGCTAGGGATTTTCAAAATCATGAACATGTTGCCTTGATGGCGCAGATTATTCCGCTTTACTACTCAAATGATATTGCAGGTTTTCAAAAGCTTCAAAAGGAACAGCTCAAGAAAGCAAAGAGTTCGACCAATCCCCTCTATTTTGAGCTGAATTGGATTTTGTTACAGGGGCTGATTTGTCAAAGAGATGCTCATTACACGATGAGTCAGAGTGATTTGGAAAAGGTAGCAGATTATCTTTTTCAAACAGAAGAATGGACTATGTATGAGTTGATCCTTTTTGGTAATCTTTATACTTTCTACAATGTGGACTATGTGGCTCGGATTGGTAGAGAAGTTATGGAGCGAGAAGAGTACTATAAAGAAATTGGTAGACATCGAAAACTCGTTTTGATTCTAGCTCTTAACTGTTACCAGCATTGTTTGGAGAACCGTTCCTTTACGGATGCGGACTATTTCGGGGGTTATGTAGAGAAGCTGATTGGAAATGGTATCAAGTTTTATGAGCGCAATATCTTCCATTATCTCAAAGGTTTTGCCCTCTACCAGGGAGGTCAGAAAGAAGAAGGTTGTAGACAGATGCAGGAAGCCATGCGTATTTTTGATGTGCTTGGACTTCCAGAGCAAGTGTCTTATTATCAGGAACATTATGAAAAATTTGTAAAAGATTAAATTTCCCAAATAAGGGAAAAATAGAGTGGCTCCTTTCAGTTTTGATACAATAGTTTCAAAATTGAGAGGAGCTTTTATATGAATCGACATGCAATCCAGCTGATTAGTCGTGGGGCTATTAATAAAATCGGGAATATGCTCTATGACTATGGAAATAGTGTTTGGTTAGCATCAATGGGAACGATAGGACAGACTGTTCTTGGGATTTATCAGATTTCTGAACTCGTCACATCGATTCTGGTCAATCCCTTTGGCGGAGTGATTTCAGACCGCTTTTCGCGACGCAAAATTTTAATGACGACAGACTTGGTTTGCGGTATTCTCTGTTTAGCTATTTCTTTCATCAGAAATGATAGCTTGATGATTGCTGCCTTGATTTTTGCCAACATTGTACAGGCGGTTGCCTTTGCATTTTCTCGTACCGCGAATAAAGCCATTATAACTGAGGTTGTGGAGAAAGACGAGATTGTAACCTATAATGCTCGCTTAGAGCTCGTTTTGCAGGTTGTAGGCGTTAGCTCCCCTGTACTTTCTTTCATCGTTTTACAATTTGCCAGTCTCCATATGACGCTTGTTTTAGATGCCATTAGCTTTTTCATCGCATTTACTTTAGTAGCTTTTCTCCCCCAAAAAGAGACTCAGGAACAAGAGAAAAAGACTTTCAGTTGGAAAAATATTTTTGCTGATATGAAGGAAGGACTTGGCTATATCTGGCACCAGAAAGAGATCTTTTTCCTCTTGTTAGTAGCTTCCAGTGTTAATTTCTTTTTTGCAGCTTTTGAATTTCTCCTCCCTTTTTCAAATCGACTATACGGGGTAGAAGGAGCTTATGCAACTATTTTAACTATGGGCGCTATTGGTTCGATTATCGGAGCTCTTCTAGCTAGCAAAATAAAGGTAGGTGTTTATAATCTTTTGATTCTATTGGCCTTGACTGGAGTTGGAGTTTTCATGATGGGATTACCACTGCCAACTTTTCTTTCCTTTTCTGGAAATTTAGTTTGTGAACTGTTTATGACGATTTTTAATATTCACTTTTTTACTCAGGTGCAAACCAAGGTTGAGGGGGAATACTTGGGGAGGGTGCTAAGCACAATTTTTACATTAGCCATCCTATTTATGCCGATTGCAAAAGGCTTTATGACAGTGCTGCCAAGTGTTCATCTCTCTTCTTTCTTGATAATTGGAAGCGGGGTTATTATCCTGTCTTGTTTATCCCTCGTTTATGTACGAAGTCATTTTAAAAAAGAGTTATAATTTCTCTTTTTTAGAAAATATTTCACTACGAATCATTTTTCAGTCCTTCTCTATTGTGAGGAGGGCTTGCTTTGTGGTAAAATGGGATTATGAATGAAAGAATGAATGAGTTAGTTGCCTTACTCAACCGCTATGCGACCGAGTACTATACGAGTGATAATCCCTCGGTTTCAGATAGCGAGTACGATCGCCTCTACCGAGAGTTGGTCGAGTTGGAAGCTGCCTATCCAGATCAAGTTTTAGCAGACAGTCCAACCCATCGTGTTGGTGGTAAGGTTTTAGATGGTTTTGAAAAATACAGTCATCAGTATCCTCTTTATAGTTTGCAGGATGCTTTTTCACGTGAAGAGTTAGAAGCTTTTGATGCGCGTGTTCGAAAGGAATTACCCCAACCCACCTATATCTGTGAGCTAAAAATCGATGGTTTGTCTATCTCTCTTACTTATGAGAATGGGATTTTGGTTGTCGGTGCTACACGTGGAGATGGTTCTGTTGGTGAAAATATCACAGAAAATCTCAAGCGTGTCAAGGACATTCCTTTAACCTTGCCAGAAGAACTTGATATTACCGTTCGTGGAGAGTGTTATATGCCACGCGCTTCGTTTGACCAAGTCAACCAAGCTCGCCAAGAAAATGGAGAGCCTGAATTTGCTAATCCTCGTAATGCGGCGGCTGGAACTTTGCGTCAGTTGGATACAGCAGTAGTAGCCAAACGCAATCTTGCCACTTTCCTCTATCAAGAAGCAAGCCCTTCTACTCGTGATAGCCAAGAAAAGGTCTTGAAGCACCTAGAACAACTAGGTTTTGTGGTTAATCCTAAACGAATATTGACTAAAAGTATAGATGAGATATGGGACTTTATCCAAGAAGTTGGACAAGAACGGGACAATTTACCTTATGACATTGATGGGGTGGTAATCAAGGTCAATGACCTAGCAGGTCAAGAAGAACTCGGTTTTACCGTTAAAGCACCCAAGTGGGCAGTAGCTTACAAGTTCCCTGCTGAAGAAAAAGAAGCCCAACTACTCTCAGTTGACTGGACAGTAGGTCGTACGGGTGTTGTGACCCCAACTGCAAATCTAACACCAGTACAACTAGCTGGAACAACTGTTAGTCGTGCAACACTGCACAACGTAGATTATATTGCTGAAAAGGATATCCGCAAAGATGATACGGTTATCGTTTATAAGGCGGGGGACATCATTCCTGCTGTTTTGCGTGTGGTAGAGTCTAAGCGTGTTTCTGAAGAAAAACTAGATATTCCGACTAATTGTCCAAGTTGTGACAGTCATTTGCTTCATTTTGAAGATGAAGTGGCTCTTCGTTGTATCAATCCAAGATGCCCTGCCCAAATCATGGAAGGTTTGATTCACTTTGCCTCTCGAGATGCCATGAATATTACAGGACTTGGTCCATCTATCGTTGAAAAGCTTTTTGCTGCCAATTTAGTCAAAGATGTGGCAGATATTTACCGTTTGAAAGAAGACGATTTCCTCCTTTTAGAGGGCGTCAAGGAAAAATCAGCCTCGAAACTGCATCAGGCCATTCAAGCATCTAAGGAAAACTCTGCTGAAAAGCTCTTATTTGGTCTGGGAATTCGCCATGTCGGAAGTAAAGCAAGTCAGCTCTTGCTCCAACATTTCCACTCTATTGAAAATCTAGTCCAAGCTAATCCAGATGAAGTGGCAAGTATCGAGAGCTTGGGTGGTGTGATTGCTCAAAGCCTTCAGACTTATTTTGCTACAGAAGGATCGAAGATTCTCTTAGACGAGTTGAAAGAAGCTGGAGTCAATCTGGACTACAAAGGACAGACAGTAGTAGCAGATGCAGCCTTGTCCGGTTTGACCGTTGTACTGACAGGAAAATTGGAACGTCTCAAACGCTCAGAAGCAAAAAGTAAACTCGAAAGTCTAGGTGCCAAAGTAACAGGTAGCGTATCCAAGAAAACGGATCTTGTCGTAGCAGGAGCAGATGCTGGAAGTAAAC
Organism: Streptococcus oralis; assembly: GCF_019929365.1. GTDB lineage: Bacteria > Bacillota > Bacilli > Lactobacillales > Streptococcaceae > Streptococcus > Streptococcus oralis_BT. The sequence goes on from NZ_JAHZPH010000001.1 coordinate 285,521, forward strand.
TGCAAAAAGCACAAGAACTAGGTATCGAAGTTCGAGATGAAGCTTGGCTGGAAAGTATGTAATGATAGTAGAAAACTAGGTGTCAGATAATCTGAAACTGTCTCTCCTGATGTGTTTTTACATAGGTTAAGTCTATTGTCAGTCAAACATTCAATCGCTGAATCTATCAGCTCTATATAAAAACTGTAAATTGAAATTAGAAATTAGGAAAAGAAATGTATAATTACCCTGTAGTCATCCATTTTCATCGAAAAAATGGGGATTATGCGGCCTGTTCATTTAGTAGTAAACAGGCGGACAATGTTGAAAAATTGTATTATGAGAATGACTTTTTTGGAGCAAAATTTTCCTTTACGGTCACAAGTCAAGAAAAGTTAGAAAACCTGAAGTTTTCTGTCGAGTTTGATGGGAAAGTTAAGGAATATCCCGTGCGTTATAACTACTATCCGCTTCTGACTGAAGTTTGGATTTTAGAGGGCGACGAGACGGTTTATTATTCTGAAAACCCAGCCATTGCTAGTCCTTACTACAAAGATCAAAATCCATTTGCTTTTGATAAAGCAATCCATAGCGCTAGTTTTGATCACCACTGGGGTTACCAAGGAGAACTAGGTTATAGCCTTTCAGATTATCAGACAAGCTTTAAACTTTGGGCTCCTACGGCTACATCTGTACAGGTGGTTGTCTATGAAAATACCAGCAACGATGCTCCGATTTGGAAAACCTTTAATCTAGAGCGTGGGAATAGCTATTCATATAGCCATAAGTACAATACTATTGGGGTTTGGAGTCTAGATTTAGATGAGAATCTTGCTGGCAAGGCTTATCAGTATCAGATTGACTTTCCTCACCACCAGACTTTGACGAGAGATCCTTACACGATTGCCACAAGTCCTGACGGCAAACGTTCTGTAATTCTTTCTCGCAAAGACAGACAAGTAGAAGGATTTGAAGTCAAACATGGGACAGAAGCTCCATGGCGTTTGGAAAATCCATGTAAAGCAGTTATCTGTGAAATGCATATCCGAGATTTAACCAAATCTCCGACATCTGGAGTTGCAGAGCATCTCCGTGGAACCTTCCTTGGTGCTGCCCAGACTGGAACAGTTAACCAGTACGGCCAAGCAACCGCCTTTGACTATATTAAAGACCTTGGCTGCAACTATGTTCAACTTCAGCCTATCTTTGATCGCCATAAGGAATACGATGAGGATGGAAATGTAACCTATAACTGGGGTTATGACCCTCAAAACTACAATGCACCAGAACCAAGTTTTTCTAGTAATCCAGATGATCCAGGGCAGGTCATTCGTGATCTGAAAACTATGGTTCAGGCCTATCATGATGCAGGAATTGGTGTCATCATGGACGTGGTTTATAACCATACCTTCTCAACAGTGGACGCTCCATTCCAGACAACTGTTCCCGATTATTTCTATCGTATGAATCGTGATGGAACTTTTCAAAACGGTACGGGGGTAGGAAATGAAACTGCAAGTGAACACGAGATGTTCCGCAAGTATATGATTGATTCCATCCTTTATTGGGTGAAAGAATACAATATTGACGGTTTCCGTTTCGACTTGATGGGCATTCATGATGTCAAAACTATGCAGGCAATTCGTTGGGCACTGGATGAGGTCGATCCGCGTATTCTCACTTATGGAGAAGGCTGGGATATGGGAACAGGTCTTGCTCCTTATGACAAGGCTAAGAAGGATAACGCCTATCAGATGCCAAATATAGGTTTCTTTAACGATAATCAGCGTGATGCGATCAAAGGAGGAGAAGTTTATGGAGCAATCAAATCAGGATTTGTGAGTGGTGCTGCTACAGAACCAATCGTCGCCAAGGCTATTCTTGGTAGCCGAGAGTTGGGATCTTATCTCAGTCCAAACCAAGTTCTCAACTATGTTGAAGCTCATGACAATTACAATCTTCATGACTTGCTAGCAACCCTTCATCCTGATAAGAGTTCCGACCAGATTATGCGCAAGGTTGAGACAGCGACAGCTATGAATCTTCTCATGCAAGGAATGGCCTTTATAGAACTAGGTCAAGAGTTTGGTCGAACTAAGTTGATTCCAACTGGTGAACATGGAGAACTAACTCCTGCAGACCGAGAACGTGCTATGAATAGCTATAATGCTCCGGACAGTGTTAACCAAGTCAACTGGGATCTGATTAATGAACGCCAAGACAGCATTGAGTTTATTCGTCAGATTATCCGCCTAAAAACGCAAATCAGTGCCTTCTCTTATCCAACATATGAAGAAATTTACCGTCATGTCTTTGTCCATACAGCTGCTGAGAATAGCGGGTGGATTGTTTATGAGATTCACGGTGGAGCAGAGCACTTATTGGTGGTATTCAATGCTAAGGGAACCTCCTTCTACTTTGAAAATGCAGGTAAGCTTGAAATGTTCCTTACCAACAGTCGTTCAAAACAAGAAAATGTTATTGATGATATTAGTGTCGCAGTTTTAAAAGTGCTCTCATAAATTAATGCAGTAAAAAGGGTTAGATTATCTAATCCTTTTTGTCATTTATGAGGTTTTTAATGAAGAGTAGAATTAAGTTTCAAATAATTTGAAGGATCAAGATTGTGAAAAAAATCTCAATTTTTTCACAAAAAGGGTTGTAATTTTCTGAAAATTTGATAAAATAAGTCTTAATAATTTTCAGGAGGAAGAAAATTGGCAAGATATCAGAATTTAGTAAATGGAAATTGGAAATCATCTGAAAAAGAAATTACAATCTATTCACCCATTAATCAGGAAAAGCTGGGGACAGTACCAGCTATGAGTCAGGCTGAAGTAGATGAGGCTATGAAAGCTGCGCGTGCAGCTCTCCCAGCATGGCGTGATTTAGCACCAGTTGAACGTGCAGCCTATCTGCATAAGGTAGCAGCTGTTTTAGAACGCGATAAAGAAAAAATTGGTACAATTCTTGCCAAAGAGGTTGCCAAAGGGATAAAAGCATCCATTGGAGAAGTAGTACGTACAGCAGATTTGATTCGTTTTGCTGCTGAAGAAGGTCTCCGTATCACTGGACAAGCAATGGAAGGTGGTGGTTTTGAAGCTGCAAGTAAAAACAAACTAGCCGTTGTCCGTCGTGAGCCAGTTGGTGTCGTTTTAGCTATCGCGCCATTTAACTATCCAGTTAACCTTTCTGGATCTAAGATTGCTCCGGCTTTGATTGCAGGGAATGTCGTCATGTTTAAACCGCCAACACAAGGGTCTATCTCAGGTCTGTTATTAGCCAAGGCTTTTGATGAGGCAGGTATTCCAGCAGGAGTATTTAATACGATAACTGGACGAGGTTCTGAAATCGGTGACTATATCATTGAACACAAAGAAGTTAACTTTATCAACTTTACTGGCTCGACTCCAATTGGCGAGCGAATCGGTCGTTTAGCTGGAATGCGTCCTATCATGCTTGAACTTGGTGGGAAAGATGCAGCTATTGTTCTCGAAGATGCAGACTTGGAACACGCAGCTAAACAAATCGTCGGTGGAGCCTTTAGCTATTCAGGACAACGTTGTACCGCTATCAAACGTGTTTTGGTTGTGGAAAGTGTAGCGGATAAATTGGCTGAATTACTTCAAGCAGAAGTTGCTAAGCTAACCGTTGGTGACCCGTTTGACAATGCTGATATCACACCTGTTATTGATAATGCTTCAGCTGACTTCATCTGGGGATTGATTCAAGATGCGCAAGGTAAAGGTGCCAAAGCGCTCAGTCCAATCAAACGTGAGGGCAATCTCATTTGGCCAGGACTTTTTGATTATGTCACAAGAGATATGAAATTAGCATGGGAAGAACCGTTTGGTCCTGTTCTGCCAATTATCCGTGTTTCCGATGCAAGTGAAGCGGTAGCAATTGCCAATGAATCTGAGTTCGGTCTTCAATCATCCGTATTCACAAATGATTTTAAAAAAGCGTTTGAAATCGCTGAAAAACTTGAAGTCGGTACTGTTCACATTAATAATAAAACGCAACGTGGGCCAGATAATTTCCCATTCCTTGGGGTCAAAGGATCTGGTGCTGGTGTGCAAGGGATTAAATACAGCATTGAAGCAATGACAAATGTCAAATCCATTGTTTTTGATGTTAAATAATCTATAAAATCAGGAAAAGGGCTTCCTGATTTTATTTTTTTCAAAAAATTACAGTTTAAAATTGATAAAAAACGAATATTCTGGTATTATGATAAAAAAACATATGGAAATTATTCATTTTTTCAACAATTAAATGAAAAAATCATATAATGTTAAAATATATTTTCTAAAATTTTCAAGATAATTTTGGTGAAATTCCGTAAATTACTTGAAAGTTATCTTAAAAGAGTGTATAATAGAATTATAGAAAACGCTTACAAAAAGAAAGGGGATTGGATGAATAATCAAGAAGCATTGAGAACCTTCACTACTGGAGAAAATTTTCATCTTCAGCACTATCTAGGAGCACATAAAGAGGAAAAAGACGGAGAAATTGGTTTTACTTTCCGTGTTTGGGCACCCAACGCCCAGGCTGTGCACTTAGTTGGTGATTTTACAAACTGGACAGAACGCCAAATTCCTATGGTACGGAATGAATCGGGTGTTTGGGAAGTCTTCACAAGTCTGGCTCATGAAGGGCAGATTTATAAGTATCATATCACGCGTGCAAATGGGCACCAGATTATGAAAATTGATCCATTGGCGGTTCGTTTTGAGGCTCGTCCAGAGACTGGAGCCATCTTGACTGATATTCCAGAGAAAAAATGGAAAGATGGTCTTTGGCTAGCTAGGAGAAAACGCTGGGGCTTTTTTGAGAGACCAGTCAATATTTATGAAGCCCACGCTGGATCTTGGAAAAGAAATCCAGATGGTAGTCCATACAGCTTTGCACAACTTAAGGAGGAGCTGATTCCATACCTTGTTGAGATGAACTACACTCACATCGAGTTTATGCCTTTAATGGCTCACCCGCTTGGATTGAGTTGGGGCTACCAGCTTATGGGTTACTTTGCTATGGAGCACTCTTATGGGCGACCAGAGGAATTCCAAGATTTTGTTGAGGAATGTCATTTAAACAATATCGGTGTAATTGTGGATTGGGTTCCAGGTCATTTTACCATCAACGATGACGCTCTTGCTTATTACGATGGAACACCGACTTTTGAATACCAAGACCACAATAAGGCCCATAACTATGGATGGGGTGCGCTGAATTTTGACCTCGGAAAAAATGAAGTTCAGTCTTTCTTGATTTCTAGCATTAAATTCTGGATTGACTTTTATCATTTAGACGGTATTCGAGTGGATGCAGTTAGCAATATGCTCTACCTAGACTATGATAATGCTCCTTGGACTCCAAACAAAGACGGTGGCAATCTCAACTACGAAGGCTACTATTTCCTTCAACGTTTGAACACTGTTATCAAGTTAGCTCATCCAGATGTGATGATGATTGCAGAAGAAAGCTCATCAGCAACAAAGATTACTGGTATGAAAGAAATGGGCGGTCTTGGCTTTGACTACAAGTGGAATATGGGCTGGATGAATGATATTCTCCGTTTCTACGAGGAGGACCCTATCTATCGTAAGTATGATTTTAACTTGGTAACTTTCAGCTTCATGTACGTTTTCAATGAAAACTACCTCTTACCTTTCTCACATGATGAAGTCGTGCATGGTAAGAAAAGCATGATGCACAAGATGTGGGGAGATCGCTACAATCAATTTGCAGGTTTGCGAAATCTCTACACTTATCAAATTTGTCATCCAGGTAAGAAACTCTTGTTCATGGGAAGTGAATATGGTCAGTTCTTAGAGTGGAAATCTGAAGAGCAATTGGAATGGTCTAACTTGGAAGATCCAATGAATGCGAAGATGAAGTACTTCACTTCTCAACTCAATCAATTCTATAAAGAGCACCGCTGCCTTTGGGAAATTGACACCAGCTACGATGGCATCGAAATTATCGATGCGGATAATAGAGATCAGAGTGTCCTTTCCTTTATTCGTAAGAGTAAAAAGGGTGAAATGCTAGTCTGTGTCTTTAATATGGCGCCTGTTGAACGAAAAGACTTTACAATCGGACTTCCTGTCGCAGGAGTTTATGAAGAAGTTTGGAATACAGAATTGGAACAATGGGGTGGTGTCTGGAAAGAATACAACCAAACGGTTCAAACTCAAGAAGGATTATGGAAGGATTATGAGCAGACCTTGACCTTTACCTTGCCAGCTATGGGAGCAAGTATCTGGAAGATTAAACGTCGCTTGAAACCAACTAAAACTGTCACAAATAAAACCCAAAAAGGAGTAGAAAATGAAGAATGAAATGCTAGCTTTGATCCTTGCCGGTGGGCAAGGAACACGTCTCGGAAAACTCACTCAAAGCATTGCCAAACCAGCAGTGCAATTCGGTGGGCGCTACCGTATCATTGACTTTGCGCTTTCAAACTGTGCTAACTCTGGGATTCACAACGTCGGTGTTATTACGCAGTATCAACCTCTTGCCTTAAACAACCATATTGGAAATGGTTCGAGCTGGGGTCTGGATGGAATTAACACAGGTGTTTCTATTCTTCAACCCTACTCTGCAAGCGAGGGAAATCGTTGGTTTGAAGGAACCAGTCACGCTATCTACCAAAACATTGACTACATCGACAGTGTTAATCCTGAATATGTTTTGATTCTTTCTGGTGACCACATCTACAAGATGGACTACGATGATATGCTTCAGTCCCATAAGGATAACAATGCCAGTTTGACAGTAGCTGTCCTAGACGTACCTCTCAAAGAAGCTAGCCGTTTTGGTATCATGAATACAGATGCCAATAACCGTATCGTTGAATTCGAAGAAAAACCTGCGCAACCTAAGTCTACAAAGGCTTCTATGGGAATTTATATTTTTGACTGGAAACGACTTCGCAATATGCTTGTTACTGCTGAAAAGAGCAAGGTAGATATGTCAGACTTTGGTAAAAACGTTATTCCAAATTACCTTGAGTCTGGAGAAAGTGTCTATGCTTATGAATTCAAAGGCTACTGGAAAGACGTTGGTACTATTGAGTCTCTATGGGAAGCAAATATGGAATACATTGATCCAAACAACGCTTTGGATAGTCGTGATCGTCAGTGGAAAATCTACTCACGCAACTTGATTTCACCACCAAACTTTATTGGAAAACACGCTCATGTAGAAGATTCTTTAGTTGTGGATGGCTGTCTCGTGGATGGAACTGTTAAGCATTCCATTCTCTCAACAGAAGCGCAAGTACGTGAGGGTGCTGAAGTAGTAGACTCTGTAATCATGAGTGGTGCCATTATCGGAAAAGGTGCAAAAATTAAACGTGCCATCATTGGTGAAGGTGCTGTTATTTCTGAAGGTGTCGAAATTGATGGAACAGACGAAGTACAAGTAGTAGGATATGATGAAGTAGTGGGGGTAGCAACAGATGAAGATTGATAAATATTCAGCCATTTTAGGAAACACCGTTGGTTTTCATGATATGTCAACGTTAACAGAACACCGTCCGGTGGCTAGCTTGCCATTTGGAGCAAAATATCGTTTAATTGATTTCCCTCTTTCTAGCCTTGCAAATGCTGGTGTTCGTAGTGTCTTTGGAATTTTCCAACAAGACAATATCAGTTCAGTCTTTGACCACATTCGTTCCGGACGTGAATGGGGCTTATCTACCCTTCTAAGTCACTACTATCTAGGTATTTATAATACGCGTGTTGAAAGTAGCACAGTTGGGAAAGAATATTACCAACAGCTTCTCACTTATTTGAAACGTTCAGGATCAAATCAGACAGTTGCACTTAACTGTGATGTCGTGGTGAATATTGACCTCAATCAAGTATTTCATTTACATGCTACTGCCGGTCGTCCGATTACAGTCGTTTATAAGAAATTACCTAAAAAGGATATTTCAGATGTTAATGCCATCTTGGAAGTGGATGAAACAGACCATGTTCTTTCTCATAAACTTTTTGATGCCAAATCAACAGATGAACTTTTCAACATGTCTACAGATATATTCGTCGTTGATACTCCGTGGTTGATTGAACGACTTGAAGAAGAAGTTCAAAAAGAATATCCAGAAAAATTACGCTATGTACTCCGCGATTTAGCTGTAAAAGAAGGTGCTTTTGCTTACGAATACACGGGCTATCTAGCCAATATTCACTCCGTTCAATCCTATTATCAAGCCAATATTGATATGTTGGAGTCTCAAAAATTCTACTCTCTCTTCTCACCTAACCAAAAGATTTATACCAAGGTTAAGAATGAAGAACCAACCTACTATGCAAATACTTCAAAAGTAAGTACTTCTCAGTTTGCCTCTGGTAGTATCATTGAGGGTGAAGTAGTTCAGTCAGTCCTATCTCGTAATATTTATGTTCACAAAGATAGTGTGGTGAAGGACAGCATTTTATTCCCTCGTGTTGTGATTGGTCAAGGTGCCCAAGTTGAGTATGCCATCTTGGACAAAGGGGTTGAAGTTGCTGACGGTGTCGTTATTCGCGGTACTGCTGAACACCCAGTTGTAGTCAAAAAAGGCGAAAAAGTTACAGAGGATATTCATTCATGAAAATTTTATTCGTAGCAGCAGAGGGTGCGCCCTTTTCAAAAACAGGTGGTTTGGGAGACGTCATTGGCGCTCTGCCCAAATCACTGGTAAAGGCAGGGCATGAAGTTGCGGTTGTCTTACCTTACTATGACATGGTAGAGACTAAGTTCGGCGACCAGATTGAGGATGTTCTTCACTTTGAAGTGAGTGTGGGATGGCGTAGACAGTACTGTGGTATTAAGAAGACCGTCTTGAATGGTGTTACCTTCTACTTCGTAGACAATCAAACGTATTTCTTCCGAGGTCATGTTTACGGAGATTTCGATGATGGTGAACGTTTTGCCTTCTTCCAACTGGCTGCTCTTGAAGCCATGGAGCGAATTGATTTCATTCCAGACATTCTCCATGCCCATGATTATCACACTGCTATGATTCCTTTTCTCTTGAAGGAAAAATACAGATGGATTCAGGCATATCAAGGAATCAGAACCGTTTTAACTATTCATAATTTGGAATTCCAAGGTCAATTTTCCGAAGGAATGTTGTGGGATTTGTTTGGCGTCGGTTTTGAACGGTATGCTGATGGAACCCTTCGTTGGAATGACTGTCTTAACTGGATGAAAGCAGGTATTCTCTACGCGGATCGTGTCTCAACCGTATCTCCTAGCTATGCACATGAGATTATGACTAGCCAGTTCGGTTGTGGCTTGGATCAGATTCTTCGCATGGAGTCAGGTAAGGTTTCAGGTATTGTCAATGGTATCGATGCAGATCTTTATAATCCTCAGACAGACCCGCTTTTAGACTATCATTTTGATAAGGATGACTTGTCAGGAAAAGCACAAAACAAAGCAAAATTGCAAGAGAGAGTTGGGTTGCCTGTGAGAGCAGATGTTCCGCTAGTTGGGATTGTCTCTCGATTGACGCGCCAAAAAGGTTTTGATGTTGTGGTAGAAAGCTTGCATCGTTTCTTACAGGAGGACGTTCAAATAGTCCTTTTAGGAACAGGTGACCCGGCTTTTGAACATTCTTTCTCTTGGTTTGCTCAAGTCTATCCAGACAAGCTATCAGCAAATATCACTTTTGACGTCAAACTTGCTCAAGAAATCTACGCAGCTTGTGATCTCTTCCTCATGCCGAGTCGTTTTGAACCATGTGGTTTGTCTCAAATGATGGCGATGCGTTATGGAACGCTACCATTGGTTCATGAGGTTGGAGGACTAAGAGATACAGTTCAATCCTTCAATCCAATCGAAGGAACTGGTACTGGATTTAGCTTTGACAATTTAACACCATACTGGCTTAACTGGAGTTTCCAAACAGCCTTGGATGTTTATAAGAATCGGCCGGACGTTTGGAGAAATCTACAAAAACAAGCTATGGAATGCGATTTCTCATGGGACACGGCTTGTAAGTCTTATCTTGACTTGTACCATAGTTTAGTCAACTAATAGATAAAATCGTATGATTCTTTCATACGATTTTTGGGCTGTTTAGAAAAGAGGAGAAGGGATGACTCAAGTAAAAGGCCTGTGTGTCATGGATGTTGATGGCACCCTGATAGCAGAAGAAGTGATTGATCTTTTAGGAAAAGAAGCAGGTTGCGAAGAAGAAATATCGCAGATTACAAGACAGGCAATGCGAGGTGAACTGGACTTTGAAAGGAGTTTACGAGCGAGAGTGGCTTTGTTAAAAGGTCTTCCGATTTCGGTCTTTGATACTGTCTTCAAATCCATCCATCTGTCCAAGAATGCTCAAGAATTTATCTCCATACTTCAAAAGAATGGCATTCTAGTCAGTCTAGTGTCTGGTGGATTTGCACCAATAGTTGAGAGATTAGCAAAATCCCTTGGTATCTCCTATTTCTCTGCCAACCAGTTGGAAGTCAAAGACGGCTTTTTAACAGGAAAATTAGTTGGTGAAATTGTGACAGCCCAAGTAAAACAAGCTACTCTTGAGAAATGGAGAAAGGAATTAGGACTTTCCAAAGAAAGAATGATTGCCATCGGTGATGGAGCCAATGATCTCTTGATGTTAAAGTCAGCAGGAATCGGTATTGCATTTTGTGCCAAAGAGGTCGTAAAAGCTGAGGTAGCTTGTCATGTAGATACAAGGGATCTTTTAGAAGTTTTGCCTTTGATTGATTTCTTAGAATGAGAGGGAACTATGAAAATTGTAATTGCACCCGATTCTTTTAAAGAAAGTTTGGCTGCAGAAGAGGTCGCTCAAGCTATAAAAAGAGGCTTCGAACAGTCAATAGCGGATGTAGAATGTCTGCTTTGCCCTGTAGGTGATGGTGGGGAGGGAACTGTAGATGCTATTCGACATTCTCTTGAACTCGAAGAAAAATGGCAAGAGGTTACGGGACCTTTTGGTCTAAATGAAGCAATGCGCTACTTTCAAAAAGGCCAAATAGCGCTCTTTGAAGTTGCTGACTTGGTTGGTCTTGGAAAGATTCCGCGGGAGAAACGAAATCCCCTTCACATCCAAACCAAAGGTATCGGAGAGTTGATTCGCCATCTCATTGATCAAGGGATGAAAGATATCTATGTCGGCGTTGGTGGTACGACTAGTAATGACGGTGGAATAGGCATCGCTGCTGGTTTAGGTTATCGTTTTTATGATAAGAATGGAAAAGAATTGCCAGCTTGTGGTCAGACTTTGCTTGAATTCGAGTTAGTTTCAAATAGCAAGTTGTATAGGATTCCTGAAGATGTGAAAATCCGCATTTTAGCAGATGTTGTGAGCCCTCTATGTGGTCATCAAGGAGCAACCTATACATTTGGAAAACAAAAGGGCTTGGATTTTGCTTTGTTTGAGACAGTAGATCTGGCTATACAGCGGTTCTATGAAAAATTCTCACCTTCCACCCTCTCTCTTAAAGGAGCAGGAGCCGGCGGTGGGATTGCGGCTGGGCTCTGTGCCTTTGCTGAGGCCACTATCGTATCTGGGATTAACACTTGCTTAGATTTGATTGACTTTGATAAGAAAGTTGCAGGGGCCGACTTGGTTATCGTTGGAGAAGGCAGACTGGACAGTCAAAGCCTTGCTGGAAAAGCTCCTATCGGTGTAGCAAAAAGAACTCCTAACGGAGTTCCTGTTATTGCTATTTGTGGTAGTCTTGCTGATGATTTGCCTCCCCTACCATTCGAAAATATACAAGCAGCCTTTTCCGTTTTAGAGAAAAGTGAACCTTTGGAAGAGAGTCTGAAAAACGCAAGTCTCTATTTGGAGCACACAGCTACTAATATTGGTCGTTTATTAAATATGAGAAATCATTAACCAAACCATTTTTTCCAGATGGATTTTTTAGGAGCCTCTGCCTTTTTCTCCTTCCAAAGACTTGAAAATGCAAGTCTAAGGTCCTTTTCTTCTACTTGAACAGGTTCATTTGTATGAATGACAAGACCGAAAGGAGAGGTGATGTGATCGTCTGAAACAATAGTCGCATGACAGTTGCTTTCCTTTGCTTGTTTTAAGTAAAAGACCTGTTTGTCAAACTCGATATTTGGTGAGATCTTCACAAAAAGTTCCTCCACCTTTTCTTGAAAACTTTCTAAAATAGAGAAAAATCCATGTTCTAATTCAGAACTATTGGCAGTACTGATATCCGCGTAGCCAAGAACTCTTTCCTCGAAAGTGCCGAGATAGCAGCGTTGTTCGTCAGGGTTTAATTTAGGCCCACCATGAGCTTTTTCTAGTAGTTGTTTTGATAAATCTGTCATAAAAACAGTATATCACAAAAATCGCAAGAAAACAGACAAAAGAAAGCGATTACTTTATAAAGTTAAGGAAAATTTGCACAAAGATAACGTTTTTTCTTGAAAAACGCTTATTTTTAAGGTATCATAGAGGTGTAAAAAATTTAACTCAAAGGAGAGTAAAAAATGTCAATTATTACTGATGTTTACGCTCGCGAAGTCCTAGACTCACGCGGTAACCCAACACTTGAAGTAGAAGTTTATACTGAATCAGGTGCTTTCGGACGTGGTATGGTTCCATCAGGAGCTTCTACTGGTGAACACGAAGCAGTTGAACTTCGCGACGGTGACAAATCTCGTTACGGTGGTCTTGGTACACAAAAAGCTGTTGACAACGTAAACAACATCATCGCTGAAGCAATCATCGGCTACGATGTACGTGACCAACAAGCTATCGACCGTGCTATGATCGCACTTGACGGTACTCCTAACAAAGGTAAATTGGGTGCAAACGCAATTCTTGGTGTGTCTATCGCTGTAGCTCGTGCTGCTGCTGACTACCTTGAAATCCCACTTTACAGCTACCTTGGTGGATTCAACACTAAAGTTCTTCCAACTCCAATGATGAACATCATCAACGGTGGTTCTCACTCTGACGCTCCAATCGCTTTCCAAGAATTCATGATCGTACCTGCTGGTGCACCATCATTCAAAGAAGCTCTTCGTTGGGGTGCTGAAATTTTCCACGCTCTTAAGAAAATCCTTAAATCACGTGGTTTGGAAACTGCCGTAGGTGACGAAGGTGGATTCGCTCCTCGTTTCGAAGGAACTGAAGACGGTGTTGAAACTATCCTTGCTGCGATCGAAGCTGCTGGATATGTTCCTGGTAAAGACGTATTTATCGGATTTGACTGTGCTTCATCAGAATTCTACGATAAAGAACGTAAAGTTTACGACTACACTAAATTCGAAGGTGAAGGAGCTGCTGTACGTACTGCTGCAGAACAAATCGACTACCTTGAAGAATTGGTAAACAAATACCCAATCATCACTATCGAAGATGGTATGGACGAAAACGACTGGGACGGTTGGAAAGCTCTTACTGAACGTCTTGGTGGTAAAGTTCAATTGGTTGGTGACGACTTCTTCGTAACAAACACTTCTTACCTTGAAAAAGGTATTGCAGAAGGCGCAGCTAACTCAATCCTTATCAAAGTTAACCAAATCGGTACTCTTACTGAAACTTTCGACGCTATCGAAATGGCGAAAGAAGCTGGTTACACTGCCGTTGTATCACACCGTTCAGGTGAAACTGAAGATTCAACAATCGCTGACATCGCAGTTGCAACTAACGCAGGACAAATCAAGACTGGTTCACTTTCACGTACAGACCGTATCGCTAAATACAACCAATTGCTTCGTATCGAAGACCAACTTGGTGAAGTAGCTGAATACCGTGGATTGAAATCATTCTACAACCTTAAAAAATAAAATAGTTCAGTGAACTATTTTATCCCAAACCTTGAAATTCAACAGTTTGGCCGTTGATTTAACAACGTTATAAGCCCCTCGGATTTTATCCGAAGGGCTTTTTGTATATAAAGGCAAAAAATAGAAAATAGTTTATGGTATAATAGACAAAAACACTTGTATTAGGAAGAAATTATGTCTAAAGAAATTGATATTGAGTATTACCATCAGCTAGCCTTGCAAAAACAGAAGGAGCACCGCAAAGTGTTAGCGAATCTAAAGAAAAAGCCACCAAAGAATCTAGATACGATAGCCCAGCAGATCCACCAAGAAGTCTTTTCTGAGATTGATTGTACTGCATGCGCTAACTGTTGTAAGACATTGGGGCCCGACTTCAAAGAAGCAGATATTACCCGTATCGCTAAGTATTTCAAGATGAAATTACCAGCTTTTGAAGCAGAGTTTTTGCAGGTAGATGAAGATGGGGACAAGGTTTTCAAATCCATGCCTTGCCCCTTTCTAGGAGGAGATAATCTCTGTTCCATCTATGACGTTCGTCCAAAGGCCTGCCGTGAATTTCCCCATACAGACCGGAAAAAGATCCATCAAATCAACCATTTGACGATTAAGAACACCTTGACCTGCCCAGCAGCCTATCTCTTTGTTGAGAAATTAAAGGATAAGTTATAAGGAGTTGAACCTTTAAATCTTGTACAAAAATTCTAGGGTGGAAGTATCTTGTATTTGTTAGAATATAGATAGAATTGAACACGGACTAAAAGCTATGCGAAAAAGACAAAATTTCCTAGGATCAGAAGCTTCAGCGTTAATTTTCCTATTTTCACTTTGCTTTTAACTACCTTTGTATCTTGTAGAGGTGAGAAGAAAAGAATATGATGCATCAATTCAATCAAACCATGGATTATTTGGAGCAGCAACTGACTGGAGAAGTGGATATGAAAAGATTTCAGCAGCTATCGGGCTATTCTTACCCTCTCTTTAGCAGGCTATTTTCTATCCTGGCAGATATGACATTAGCAGAATACTTGCGCAATCGCAGGTTATCAGAAGCTGTGACAGACTTGCGGGAAGACTCTGAGAAAGTCATTGACATAGCACTGAAATACGGCTATGAGTCTGCTGACGCCTTCAGCGCAGCCTTTAAGAAATTCCATGGGGCAACACCCTCAGAAGTTCGAAATGGAAAACCTTATCGGATCTTTCCTAGACTTCAATTATCCTTAAAAATCACAGGAGGAAAGAACATGGATATCAAGATTCAAAAGAAACCTGCATTTACCGTTGCAGGCGTCCTATTGGAAGCTATTGACAATAGCAAATGCCCGTCTGCTTGGGAGAATCTCTATAACAATCACAGCTTGGAAAGCCTAGAGAGTCTAGGCAGTGGCCAATCCTTCGGCATCTGTTCGGATGTCAAAGAAGGTGAAATCATCAACTATATGGCTGCTTATGATGTGACGGATAAAGCTAAAGCAGAAGAACTAGGTCTGTCCATCAAAGATATCCCAGCCGCTGAATATGCTATTGTCCCAGTCAAAGGCCCTATACCAGCTAGCATTCACAATGCTTGGAAATATGTCTTGGAGGTCTTTTTCCCAGAAACTGGCTATCGCCACTCAGGAGCGCCAGACTTTGAAGTTTATTCCGAAGGAAACATGTCGTCACCTGACTATCAAATGGAACTCTGGATACCGGTGATCAAGGACTAGATAATTTTTTATAAAGATGCAAACCTAACTCTGTAGAAAGAATCTCTACAGAGTTTTTAATTGTTGACATTCATGTCCGTAAATCACAAATACCCATATTTTTTGTTTGGATTTTATGGGGCATGCGAATAGTTTTCTCGGTATAATAGTCCCATAGAAGATAAGGAGACAGGAATATGCAGATGTATTTTGGAGATGTGTCGCTTTGCTATAGCTATTCATTGGCAATGGCACTGGATGGCTATGGTTGTGACTATAAAGCAGACTTTCTAGAAGCAATAATGGTGATGGGAAATGGCGCTAGTATCGTAAAGGAAGACGACCAGCACCCTCTAGTATTCTTTGATAACGGAATGCCAGATCTTTCTATTTCTCATTCTTTAAAAATACTTGGATTTGACTATGAGGACTTCTATCTAAAGGATGGAGCAGAAGTTAATTTGGAAGAAATTAAAAGAAAGTTGGAAACTTTTCTGTCCAATGGACCTGTCGTACTGGGACCTCTTGATATGGGTCATCTGACTTACAATCCCAATCACACAATCCTTTATGGTGTGGATCACTTCGTAACCGTGTATGACATTGATAATCAGTATCTCTATTTGCATGATCCAGCTGGTTTTGCCTGTATGAAGGTTGCTTTTAAAGACCTCTTAGAAGCCTGGAAGGCAGAGGCTATTGACTATAAGCGTGGGGCCTACTCCATGTGGGGAAATTTTAAGAAGGTCAAGAGTCCTAGTCAGACTGAAATCTATCAAGAAACAGCAAGGATTATGAAGAACCGATATCTGAATGGTCAAAGCGGTGTTTTGGAATTCTATGCAAAAGCAGTTGCTGAAAACGGCTTAAATACCGAGCAAAAACAATTGCATCAGTATTTCAGCTTTAAACTTGCAGCTGTTCGAAATCTCTATCTCAGTAAATTCTTAAAAGCGTATGATCCAGAAGGGGCAAGATTAAAAGAGGAATTGGCATCTCTATTTGGCCAAGCCCATCTTTCATGTTTAAAAGAAGATTATCAAGAACTAGCCCACTTGCTTTATCAGATGGCTGAAGTCGATGGTCGCTTTAGAGATTTATATGTAAAGTAGTGACTATAAGCATAAAAAAATAGTTAGTAAAAGCAGTTGTTCGTAAAATGAAGAACTGCTTTTTGATTATGGTATAATGAAGTAAGAAAATAGCTTATTCTACTTGAAAATGAAGGGAGAACGCCTATGCCTAGACCAAGAACAAAAGAGGAATTAGTGCTAGCCTCTAAGGAAAACTATGAAAAGCTCAATCACTTTATATCTAAATTAAGTGAAGAGGAACTACAGACTCCTTTTGATTTTTCAAAAGACCAAAAGAAAAAAGAAGCTCACTGGAAAAGAGATAAAAATCTGCGGGATGCTCTGATCCATCTCTATGAATGGCATCAGTTACTTTTGACCTGGGTACATTCCAATCAAAAGGGTCATGAAAGACCTTTTCTCCCTGAACCTTATAATTGGAAAACTTATGGGGAAATGAATGTCGCTTTTTGGAAGAAGCACCAGAGAACGTCCTTAGAAGAAGCGACTAGGCTACTAGAGCAATCGCATAAAGAGGTTTTAGAGTTGATGGAAGGCTTCAGCAATGACCAACTCTTTACCAAAGGTGTCTATAAGTGGACGGGTGGGACAAGTCTTGGCTCCTACTTTGTGAGTGCCACTTCCAGTCACTATGACTGGGCTCTGAAAAAACTCAAAGCTCATCAGAAAAATTGTAAGAATAGCTAGTTGAAGTACTATTGAAATTCACCAAAGGTTCTTCTAAGCTTCGAATAGCTTAGTTCTCGTGATTTTTGAGCTCTTCTAGCTTTAGAATCCTTCAAAAATTAAAATTTAGGGCTATCATAGACTTAGAATAGCCCTAAAACATTTATTTTATAGCAATTCTAAGTTTAGAATTACAATGATATTAAAGGAATTAGGCTTTTCGATTCTTAGAATGACTTGATTCTGTGAAATGTTGACTAGAAACTGGTTTGAATGGCTTTTTTTCTGATATAGGATGATAGATAGATGGAGGAGATGATGAACATACAAAAAGAGAAAGTTAGAAAAGAGTTGATGTCCCTCTGTTTGGGAGAGCTTACAGCCGTCCTATCCTTTTGGTTGTGTTTTTTCCTTTTGAAAAATCGGCTTGGTGACGTGAATAGTCTAGTAACCATTCTCTATCCTCTGTCTTTACTGACATTTATTTTGCTTCAAGGTTCAATCTATTGGGCAATTTTGATTAGAAGGCTGTCGAAACCTCATTTCGGAAGTGGAAGTGTGCCCAAACTATATGGTTGTTTCAGAATACTAGACCTTGTTTTACTTATTTCAGGCTTTCCTTTTATTGTCTGGAATACACAGAGTTTCCAAGTGGCTATCTTAGCCACGTTGATACAGCTTTTTGCCCTTATCGAATGGATTAATTATTTCCTCGTACGTCTATCTTATAGTTTGAACCCACTTGTTTTATGGAAACGAATTATCAAGGGTAAACTTGAAAAAAGCAGAATAGCTAAGGAGTTGGGGTAGGGGAGTGTAGTATTGGAAATTTTGAGTATTTCAAATAATGCTAACTTCATATTTTCATTTATGCTATAATGTTCCTGATGAAACTCAGAAAGGAAACTCAATGTTCAATAAATTCCTACTCTTCGAAATTTGTCAAAGTTAAATGATATATTGTATTTTATTTATTCATAACTGAAATTGCTAGAAATCAAGTTATAGTAAAATTGGAGGAAGTTAGATGATACAGATTGAAAAGTTTAATCCGGATTACGTGAGAGATTGGTGCGAATCTATATATGCACAAATGAATTTTCCTCAGAAATATAGAGGTGAAGAAACTTTTAAAAAGGATATTTCAAAGTGGATTCGGGAGTATTTAGTCATTGAAGGGATTAATTGGAGCACAGGTGATGATTTGCTTTTAGAATTGATGCAACTTGAATACGAAGATTTATATAAAATATTTAAATGGTTTTTAAATGCTAGAAAAATAGATAGAAAAGATCGAATTTTTCATCCCAGATATAAAGGACTCGATTACTTACAAAAATTTGAATCATTTTTAGTATCGTCCTATAATTTTATAACAAAAGAGATTAGATATTCTAGAGTAAAGAATTCCAGTTTCATTGTTTGTCCCTATTGTAATAGGAATTTTATCAATTCTACAATGAAAGTATACAAGTGCGAAGCATGTCATGATAATTCTGCTGATATTTTTGAGTATTTTTCTGATGAAATATATTTAAAAAGAAAATGCCCAGAGGGTCATGAAATAAATGAGCAACATATTGAGTTACTGAATTCGTGTCAATTAGATCATTTTTGGTCAAAAATAGACTATCCACTATTAGCAGTTTGCTTTTATAATTTGGTACCTAGTTGCGCCTCTTGTAATTACAATAAATTGACTAGTGAGTTTAGTATCTCTCCTTATGATTCAAGTATCGAAGTAGATGATCTTTTTAGATTTAATTATAATTTGGAATCTATTCATCAACCTAGAATTTTTATCGAGAGGCAAAAATCAGAAAAGTTTGATTTACTTAAGAAAGACCTCGATAATATTGGTATAATAGAGTTATACCAAGTTCATTCTGATGTAATTGAAGAATTGTTATGGAAAAAGAAAATTTATTCGAAATCCTATAAGGAAGGGATTAATTCATTATTTCAAAAGAATGGGATGAAGCAACTTACAGAAAGTGAGATCAATCAATTTATAACTGGCGCGTATACTGATTCTAAAGAGTATGGGAAGCGTCCTCTATCTAAATTCGTAACAGATTATTAGTAGAAATATCGGATTAATAGGTGAATAATATGGAGTTAATAGGATTAATAATTAAAAAATACAACAATATTTCATGGAATGAACCAATTATTTTCAATTCTAACTATACAATAGAGTGGAGAAATCAACATTTAAAAGTTAACAAGGTTGAGGATTCAGTTCCAAATTTTTATGGAGACAGTATAAGTAATATAACCGCAATAGTTGGAAATAATGGTGTTGGTAAGACAACTATTTTGGATTTGATTGGGTGTACCAAAGAGGAGAGAAAATATTATACTTTTGATTCTTCTTACTGTTTAATATATTGGGATAGCAATGTTTTATTGGAAATGTTTAATTTTGATATAGAAAGTATTGAAATCAATAGCCATATAGAGCAAATAAACAAACTTGAATACACAGGTATTTATAAATCAAGTACAATAGAGAATAGTCAGAAAGACAATATGTATTATTTTCAGTCTTCAAAAGTATTAAGAGGTTACGAAGATTATAATGGTTTAATTAGACGACGATATGGTAATAGTAAACAGTTTTCACTCAAAGATGCAAAATCCAAGTTTGATGCTTATAAACTACTTGTTGATAAAAGATTTATTTCAAACAGTTCCAATTATAAATGGGAAATTAGAATAAATACTTTCGAAGAGACTTTAAATGATTTAACTGATTACTGTTTTAGAAAAGTACTTCCCTTGGATTGGAATCCTGAATATGATTTTAAAGATTTTATTTCGAAATGTGTATTTGGAGACAGTATTTATCATACAAATGATAGAGAGAATAATTTGTATTGTGAGAATTTCTTGTATTTAAATGATACCATTCAAGAATTGGTTGAGCTACATGGCATCGCTACACAGAGAAATTATAACAACATAGATGAAGCACTAAAAGATGAAGAATTTCAAAAAAGATTCAAGAGACTAAGCATAGAATTTAAACGCTTTGTAGTATTTAACAGATTTGGATTTATATTTCAGAATTTTTTTGGTAGAGTTTCTTTTGAAGAATTTTTAGAAAAAGGGTTAGCTTTATCTTTCAATGAGTTGCAGATTCTAAATGTTCTCGTTGATACATATATGTATATTCGAGATTTATATTTTCCAAATTATAATAAGGCACCTAATGCAGATGACATAGTAGCTAATTGGGAAATTCTTTTTAAGGATATAACTATTTTTTTTACTCAACTTTTAGAGAAAGATTTTGTGAGGGAAGATGACGGAGAATTTGTTGGGGAAGGCTTACCTTATGATAACTGTAGAGATTTGGGTGTAGAACCTAGCAATGATATTGTTGAATATATTAACTTCACTGCACGATTTTTAAGAGAGTTTTATCAGGTTAATGATAATCTCAAATCAATTGATGATCAAAGCTGTGTTGTAAAAATAGATTTTGAAGATCAATCAGTTAAGGACTTTATAGATGAATTAAGAACTACTATTGACTTTACAGAGAAAAGGAAAATAGATTTAATAAATGAACGTGGGGAAGCAATTTGGTTTCAAGTTAGGGAGGTTACTTCAAAAGGAGAGAAGAACTTACTTGATTTGGTTGCTATGATAAAAACTCGATCATTTGAAGGTAATTATATAATTCTTGTAGATGAAATTGAAGAAGGCCTTCATTTAGAATGGTCTAGACGTTTAATAAATTTTTTAATCAATGAATTTAATAAAGTTTCAAATTCAAAAATTCAATTTATTTTTACTACACATTCTCCTTTTATGTTATCTGATATCAAGAATGGAAATGTTATTTGTTTAGTAAAAGATGAAGAGGATGTGAAAGTAGAATTAATGAGGAATACATTTGCTAAGAATATACAGGAAATAATGCATGATGATATGTTTATTAAGGATATCTATGGTGAATTTGCGATTTCTAAAATAAATAACATTATCAAAGAACTTGATCCTCATCAAGACATAAACAGCCATGTAAACTATTTAACTAAGGAAAACCTACTATCAGAGATTGATATGATTTCAGAGCCATTACTAAGAAATAAATTATACGAAATGTATGAAAAGAAGTTTCAAGAAAGTACGATTGAAAACAGAATTAAACAACTAAAATCGGAGTTAGAAAAATTAGAAGCAGAGAAAAGTAACAATTTTTTAAATTAAAAATTATTCAGAAAGGAAAACTCTCAAATTGTCTTATAAATTTCTACTCTTCGACCTCGACCATACCTTGCTTGATTTTGATGCTGCTGAGGATGTGGCTTTGACGCAACTTCTAAAAGAAGAAGGAGTTGCGGACATTCAAGCCTATAAAGACTATTACGTTCCGATGAACAAGGCTCTCTGGAAGGACTTGGAGCAAAAGAAAATTAGTAAACAAGAGCTGGTCAACACGCGCTTTTCTCGTTTATTTGCCTATTTCGGACAGGAAAAAGACGGTAGGTTGCTTGCCCAGCGTTACCAATTTTACTTAGCCCAACAGGGACAAACTTTTTCAGGTGCTCATGAACTCTTGGACAGCCTTATCGAGCGTGATTATGATTTGTATGCTGCGACAAATGGGATTACTGCCATTCAGACAGGACGTTTGGGTCAATCAGGTCTGGCACCTTATTTCAATCAAGTTTTTATCTCCGAGCAGTTACAAACACAAAAACCTGATGCACTATTCTATGAAAAAATCGGTCAGCAGATTGCAGGATTTAGCAAAGAAAAGACGCTGATGATTGGAGATTCCTTAACGGCTGACATTCAAGGTGGTAATAATGCTGGAATTGACACTATCTGGTACAACCCTCATCGCCTTGAAAATCACACACAAGCCCAGCCGACCTATGAAGTTCATTCTTACCAAGACTTGCTGGATTGTTTGGATAAACTGTAAAAAGTGGTTTAGATAGCCACTTTTTGCTATAATAGAGGCAGGAAAAACGAAGGAGTTGGCGATGCAACACTCATCTTGGCATGCTTTGATTAAGGAGCAATTACCTGAGGGTTATTTCGGGAAAATCAATCAATTTATGGATCAGGTCTATGCTCAGGGAACTGTCTATCCACCTAAGGAAAAGATTTTTCAGGCTCTATTGACTACACCGCTTGAAGAAGTTAAGGTGGTGATTCTAGGGCAAGACCCCTATCACGGGCCAGGTCAGGCTCAGGGCTTGAGTTTTTCTGTTCCTGACTCTATCCCAGCTCCGCCATCCTTGCAAAATATCTTGAAAGAATTGTCAGATGACATCGGCGTTAAGAAATCCCATGATTTAACTGCTTGGGCTGAACAAGGAGTCTTACTTCTCAATGCTTGCTTGACGGTTCCTGCCGGCCAGGCCAATGGTCATGCTGGGCAGATATGGGAGCCTTTTACAGATGCTGTGATTCAGGTTGTCAATCATCTAGACAGACCTGTAGTCTTTGTACTCTGGGGTGCTTATGCACGCAAGAAGAAGGCCTTGGTTACCAATCCTCATCACTTGATTATCGAATCAGCCCATCCCAGTCCTTTATCTGTTTTCAGAGGATTTTGGGGTTCCAAGCCTTTTTCTAAGGCTAATGCATTTTTAAAAGAGACAGGACAAGTGCCAATTGATTGGCTTAGATAAGGAGAGAATATGCCTCAGTTAGCGACGATTTGCTACATTGATAACGGAAAAGAACTGCTCATGCTGCATCGCAATAAGAAGCCGAATGATGTCCATGAAGGCAAATGGATTGGTGTGGGTGGTAAGCTAGAGCGAGGGGAGACACCTCAAGAATGCGCTGCGCGTGAAATCCTCGAAGAGACAGGGCTCAAAGCCAAGCCAGTACTTAAAGGTGTTATCACTTTTCCAGAATTCACGCCAGATTTAGACTGGTACACCTATGTTTTTAAGGTGACGGAGTTTGAGGGTGACTTGATTGACTGCAATGAGGGGACGCTAGAATGGGTTCCCTATGATGAAGTTTTGGGCAAGCCAACTTGGGAGGGTGACCACACCTTTGTTGAGTGGCTTTTAGAGAACAAACCCTTCTTTTCAGCTAAGTTTATTTATGATGGGGATAAATTGTTGGATACCCAAGTTGATTTCTATGAATAAAGGAGAAAACAGATGTTACTAATCAAAAATGGTCGTGTAATGGATCCCAAGTCTGGTTTGGATCAAGTGTGTGATATTTTAGTCCAAGACGGGAAAATTGTCAAAATTTCCTCTGACATCAAGGAAGAAGGAGCAGAGGTGCTTGATGCTACGGGTCTTGTAGTTGCGCCTGGACTAGTTGATATTCATGTTCATTTCCGTGAACCTGGTCAAACCCACAAGGAAGACATCCATACTGGGGCACTAGCGGCTGCTGCAGGTGGATTTACAACGGTTGTTATGATGGCTAATACCAGTCCAACCATTTCGGATGTAGAGACTTTGCAAGAAGTTCTTCAGTCAGCTGCCAAGGAAAAGATTAACGTCAAAACGGTTGCGACTATTACCAAGAACTTTAATGGCCAAGACTTGACTGATTTTAAGGCACTTTTAGAAGCTGGAGCCGTTGGTTTTTCAGATGATGGTATTCCACTTGAAAGTAGCAAGGTTCTCAAGGAAGTCTTGGAGACTGCTAAGAAACTTGGCACCTTTGTTTGTCTACACGAGGAAGATCCAGGATTGAACGGTATTCTTGGATTTAACGAAAACATCGCTAAAGATCACTTCAAGATCTGTGGAGCGACAGGGGTAGCAGAATACGCCATGATTGCGCGTGATGTCATGATTGCCTACGCAACTAAGGCACATGTTCACATCCAGCATTTGTCTAAAGAGGAAAGTGTCAAGGTGGTGGAGTTCGCTCAAGGTTTGGGTGCCCATGTCACAGCAGAAGTAGCACCGCAACATTTCTCTAAGACAGAAACTCTTCTTTTAACTCAAGGTAGCAATGCCAAAATGAATCCTCCGCTTCGTTTGGAGTCAGATCGTCGTGCCGTGATTGAAGGTCTTAAGTCGGGCGTCATCACTGTAATTGCGACAGACCACGCGCCTCACCATGCAGATGAGAAAAATGTAGAAGATATCACTAAAGCACCATCTGGTATGACTGGTTTGGAAACCTCTCTTTCTCTTGGTTTGACTTATTTGGTGGAAGCTGGTGAGCTAAGCTTGATGGGATTGCTAGAAAAAATGACTGTCAATCCAGCCAAACTTTACAACTTTGAAGCAGGTTACTTGGCTGAAAATGGTCCAGCGGATATCACCATCTTTGATGACAAGGCTGATCGTACTGTTGGTCCAAACTTTGCTTCAAAATCAGCTAATTCTCCATTTATTGGCGAAACCTTAAAGGGGCAGGTCAAATATACTATCTGTAAGGGACGAATCGTCTATCAAAACTAGGTGGGACTCTGCTCTATAAACTATAAGAATAGAGAGCGTATATGTATCCAACCCATCAATTTAAAGATAAGTTTGTCTTATTTCTTAAGATATTTTTTCCTATCCTGATTTATCAATTTGCCAATTATTCTGCCTCTTTTGTTGATACAACCATGACTGGGCAGTACAATACCATGGACTTGGCGGGGGTGTCAACCGCAACGAGTCTATGGAATCCTTTCTTCACTTTTTTAACAGGGATTGTTTCGGCCATGGTTCCCATCATAGGCCATCATCTAGGACGAGGCAAAAAAGAAGAAGTAGCATCTGACTTTTACCAATTCATCTATTTAGTTTTTGGATTGTCTTTGGTTTTGCTTGGCATGGTGCTTTTTCTAGCGCCTCCAGTCTTAAACCATATCGGACTAGAAGCCCAAGTGGCGGTAGTTTCAGTTCGTTATCTTTGGTATTTGTCTATCGGAATTATCCCCTTGTTGCTCTTTAGTGTTATCCGATCGCTACTTGATTCTCTCGGTTTGACCAAGCTATCCATGTACCTCATGCTCTTATTGTTACCTTTAAATTGTGGGTTTAACTATTTGTTGATCTACGGTGCCTTTGGGTTTCCAGAGTTAGGTGGAGCAGGAGCAGGCTTAGGTACTTCCCTAGCTTACTGGTGCCTACTGGGAATTTCCATCATCATCTTGGTCAAGCAGAAAAACCTAAAAGAACTTCATTTAGAACAAGGTGCCCCTCTGAATTTAGAGAGAATTATAGAGGGAATTCGCTTGGGATTACCAATCGGTGGAACTGTTTTTGCTGAGGTCGTCATTTTTTCAGTCGTTGGTTTGATTATGGCTAAGTTTTCGTCTATGATTATTGCCAGCCACCAGTCAGCCATGAACTTCTCGACACTCATGTATGCTTTTCCCATGAGTATTTCTTCTGCCATGGCCATCGTTGTTTCTTATGAGGTAGGAGCTAAGCGCTTTGATGATGCTAAGACCTATATCAAACTTGGACGTTGGATAGCGCTGATATTTGCAGGCTTTACATTGAGCTTTCTCTATATTTTGAGAGATGTCGTAGCCAGTTTATATGGAAATAATCCTGATTTCATTGATTTAACATCTACCTTCCTAACTTATAGTCTTTTTTTCCAGTTAGCTGACACCGTTGCAGCTCCTTTACAAGGAATACTGAGAGGCTATAAGGATACGGTTGTTCCCTTCTATCTAGGAGTAATTGCTTACTGGGCTGTCTCCATTCCATTAGGTTTATTCCTAGATCATGTAACAACTTTGGGAGCCTATTCTTACTGGATTGGTCTAATAGCGAGTTTGGTCGTTAGTGCTATCCTCTATCAATGGCGTTTGCAAACAATTATGAAAAGATTTGAAGTTTCCAATGTCAAATAAACTTTGTGAAAAAATATTCTAACTTGAGAAAATCCCTGTTAAAACGGGGATTTATTTTTTTACCTTGTGAAATTTTATCGGTCATATACTTTGACAGTGTATACTAAAAAAGGTAAAATAGTAAAGTAAGTACAAAGTTAGAAAGGCAAGATTATGTCAACTTTAGATAAGAATCTTTTGCTAGAGATGTTCCGTAAGATGGAAGAAATCCGTCGCATGGATTTAAAAATTGCTCAGTTAGTGAAAAAGGGAAAAGTCCCTGGTATGACTCACTTTTCTGTTGGAGAGGAAGCTGCTAACGTCGGAGCTATGCTGGCCCTCAATCCAGATGATCTGATTACCTCAAATCACCGTGGTCATGGTCAAGCTATCGCCAAAGGGATTGACCTCAACGGAATGATGGCTGAAATCCTTGGGAAATACACTGGAACCTGTAAAGGAAAAGGTGGTTCTATGCACATCGCTGACCTGGATGCTGGTAACCTCGGTGCCAATGGTATCGTAGGTGGTGGTATGGGAATCGCTGTCGGTGCAGCCCTCAGTCAGCAAATGCAACATACTGGTAAAATCGTGGTCTGCTTCTTTGGAGATGGTGCGACCAACGAAGGTGTTTTCCACGAAGCTGTGAACATGGCTTCTATCTGGAAACTTCCTGTTATTTTCTACTGCATTAACAACGGTTATGGAATCTCTGCGGATATTAAGAAAATGACCAATGTGGAGCATATCCATCAACGTAGTGCGGCATATGGAATTCCTGGAATGTTTATCGAAGATGGAAACAATGTCATCGATGTCTATGAAGGATTTAAGAAAGCCGTAGACCATGTTCGTGGTGGCAATGGACCAGTTTTGATCGAAAGTATCACTTATCGCTGGCTTGGTCACTCATCATCTGACCCTGGTAAATATCGTACCCGTGAAGAAGTGGAATTGTGGAAACAAAAAGACCCAATTGAAAACCTCCGCAATTACCTCATTGAAAATACTATTGCAAGTGCAGAAGAATTGGAAGAAATCCAAGCGCAAGTTAAGGAAGCAGTAGAAGCTTCTGTTAAATTTGCGGAAGAAAGCCCATTCCCACCACTAGAATCGGCCTTTGAAGATATTTACGCAGACTAAGGAGAAAGAGATAAAATGGAAACAAAAACAATGTCGTTCCGTGACACCATTATCCTTGCTATGTCTGAGGAAATGCGTCGCGATGAAAATGTATTCTTGATGGGAGAAGACGTCGGTGTCTTCGGAGGAGACTTCGGAACTTCTGTCGGAATGCTCGAAGAATTTGGTCCAGAACGTGTTCGTGACTGTCCGATTTCTGAAGCTGCCATCTCGGGAGCAGCAGCAGGAGCAGCCATGACAGGACTTCGTCCAATTGTCGATATGACCTTTATGGATTTCTCTGTTATTGCCATGGACAATATCGTCAACCAAGCTGCTAAAACACGTTATATGTTTGGTGGTAAAGGTCAGGTTCCAATGACAGTTCGATGCGCAGCTGGTAACGGTGTCGGTTCTGCAGCCCAGCACTCTCAGTCTCTAGAGTCTTGGTTCACACACATCCCTGGTCTTAAGGTTGTAGCTCCAGGTACACCTGCGGACATGAAGGGACTGCTCAAATCTTCTATCCGTGATAACAACCCAGTTATCATTCTTGAATACAAATCAGAATTTAACCAAAAAGGGGAAGTGCCAGTTGATCCAGACTACACAATCCCACTTGGGGTTGGTGAAATCAAACGTGAAGGAACGGATGTAACAGTCGTTACTTATGGAAAAATGCTTCGTCGTGTGGTTCAAGCTGCTGAAGAATTGGCAGAAGAAGGAATTTCGGTTGAAATTGTTGACCCACGTACCCTTGTTCCACTTGATAAGGATATCATCATTAACTCAGTTAAGAAGACTGGTAAGGTGGTTCTTGTCAACGATGCTCACAAAACAAGTGGCTATATCGGAGAGATTTCAGCAATTATTTCAGAATCAGAAGCATTTGATTATCTAGACGCACCAATCCGCCGTTGTGCAGGAGAAGATGTGCCAATGCCTTATGCACAAAACCTAGAAAATGCAATGATTCCAACAGTTGAAAGCATCAAAGATGCAATCCGAAAAACTTATAACAAAGAATAATCTTGCATAAATCAACTTATGTAAAATTTTAGAGATTTTTAACTTTAGTAACTTAAGATATGTTTTGTATCCAAGTTATTTGTAAAGTTGTGACAGTTTTTTGACAAATCGATAATATTCGACAAGAAACTTAGTAAGTCTACTATGTTGGTCGCCAGATAGCGGCAACCGTAGTAACTTGGACACGGGCTAAAAGCTCGGAAAAAAGATAAATCTCCTTGGCTTCATCGAAGCCAGCGTCGATTTCCTATTTTTCAGTCGCTTCTAATGCCCTTTGTATCATGTAATTGAATTCGGACGGAGGTCTGCGAAAAAAAATAGATTTCCTTGTGTTCATCGAACACATCGTCAATCTCCTATTTTTTCCTTGCCCTCTTCGTCCTTAATATCTTAGTATAGAATTGGAGAGGTCATGGCTGATGACAAGCTAAGAGCGACTCCTGCGGCTAGAAAGTTAGCGGATGATCTAGGGATCAACCTCTACGACGTTTCTGGCTCAGGTGCAAACGGTCGTGTCCACAAAGAAGACGTGGAAACTTATAAAGACACAAACGTGGTTCGCATTTCGCCACTTGCAAAACGAATTGCCCTCGAACATAACATTGCTTGGCAGGAAATCCAAGGAACAGGTCA
Organism: Streptococcus oralis; assembly: GCF_019929365.1. GTDB lineage: Bacteria > Bacillota > Bacilli > Lactobacillales > Streptococcaceae > Streptococcus > Streptococcus oralis_BT. The sequence continues at coordinate 314,299 of NZ_JAHZPH010000001.1, forward strand.
TCGTGGTAAGATTATGAAGAAGGACGTATTGGCCTTACTTCCTGAAAATATCGAAAACGACACCATCAAGTCACCTGCTCAAATTGAAAAAGCGGAAGAAGTCCCAGATAATATCACTCCTTATGGTGAGATTGAGCGTATCCCAATGACACCAATGCGTAAGGTTATCGCCCAACGTATGGTTGAATCCTACCTAACTGCGCCAACTTTCACACTCAACTATGAAGTTGATATGACTGAAATGCTGGCCCTTCGTAAGAAGGTTCTTGATCCGATTATGGAAGCGACTGGTAAGAAGACTACTGTAACAGACCTTCTTTCACTCGCTGTTGTGAAAACATTGATGAAACACCCATACATCAACGCTTCATTGACAGAAGACGGCAAGACCATTATCACTCATAACTATGTCAACCTTGCGATGGCGGTTGGTATGGATAACGGTCTAATGACACCAGTTGTTTACAATGCTGAAAAAATGAGCTTGTCAGAGTTAGTAGTAGCCTTTAAAGACGTGATTGGTCGTACCTTGGATGGCAAATTGGCTCCAAGTGAGTTACAAAACTCAACCTTCACAATTAGTAACTTGGGAATGTTTGGCGTTCAGTCCTTTGGTCCTATTATTAACCAACCAAACTCAGCTATCCTCGGGGTTAGCTCAACAGTTGAAAAACCTGTAGTTGTCAATGGTGAGATTGTCATTCGCCCTATCATGAGCCTTGGATTAACCATTGACCACCGTGTTGTAGATGGTATGGCTGGTGCTAAGTTTATGAAAGACTTGAAAGCCTTAATTGAGAACCCAATCTCAATGTTGGTTTAAAAATACAGTATTTATTTTTAGAGATATAGATAAAGGAAGTAAGACATGGCCTTAGAAGTAATTATGCCAAAAGCCGGCGTGGATATGACAGAAGGACAAATCGTCCAATGGAATAAGAAAGTCGGAGAATTTGTAAAAGAAGGAGAAATCCTTTTGGAAATCATGACTGACAAAGTCAGCATGGAATTAGAAGCCGAAGAAGATGGATACTTGATTGCCATCCTCAAAGGAGATGGTGAAACTGTCCCTGTAACGGAAGTTATCGGTTACCTTGGGGAAGAAGGGGAAAACATCCCAACAGCTGGAGTAGCAGCACCAGAAGCTAGCCCTGCTCCCGCAGCTAGTGCCTCAAACGACGATGGCAAGAGCGATGATGCCTTTGATATCGTTGTGATTGGTGGAGGTCCTGCTGGATATGTAGCAGCCATTAAAGCTGCCCAACTCGGTGGTAAGGTTGCCCTTGTTGAGAAATCTGAACTAGGTGGAACCTGCTTGAACCGTGGATGTATCCCAACTAAGACCTACCTTCACAACGCTGAAATCATCGAAAACATCGGTCATGCAGCAAACCGTGGTATCGTAATCGAAAATCCAAACTTCACTGTTGATATGGATAAACTTTTAGAAACTAAATCTAAAGTTGTCAATACCTTGGTAGGTGGAGTTGCAGGTCTTCTTCGTAGTTACGGAGTTACTGTTCATAAGGGTGTTGGTACCATTACTAAAGATAAGAATGTCTTGGTTAATGGTTCAGAGTTGCTTGAAACCAAGAAAATTATCCTTGCTGGTGGTTCAAAAGTCAGCAAGATTAACGTTCCTGGTATGGAATCTCCACTTGTGATGACCAGCGATGACATTCTTGAAATGAACGAAGTTCCAGAAAGCCTTGTAATCATCGGTGGTGGAGTTGTCGGTATCGAACTCGGCCAAGCCTTCATGACATTTGGTTCAAAAGTGACTGTTATCGAAATGATGGACCGTATTGTTCCAGCTATGGATGCTGAAGTTTCTAAGAACCTTCGTTTGATCCTTGAGCGCAAAGGTATGACCATCTTGACAGGTACAAAACTGCAAGAAATCATCGAGGAAAACGGCCAACTTCGTATCAAGGTTGAAGGTAAAGATGATATCATCGCAAGCAAAGCCCTTCTTTCAATCGGCCGTGTGCCAGACCTTGAAGGTATTGGTGAAGTTGAGTTTGAATTGGATCGTGGTCGCATCAAGGTCAACGAATACATGGAAACTTCTGTTCCAGGTATCTATGCACCAGGTGACATCAATGGTACCAAGATGTTAGCGCACGCAGCCTTCCGTATGGGTGAAGTAGCAGCTGAAAATGCCCTTAAAGGAAATCATGCTGTTGCCAAATTGAACTTGACTCCTGCGGCAATCTACACTCTTCCTGAAGTAGCAGCAGTAGGTTTGACTGAAGAACAAGCTCGTGAGAAATACGATGTAGCCATCGGTAAATTCAACTTTGCAGCTAACGGCCGCGCGATTGCTTCTGATGCTGCTCAAGGTTTCGTAAAAGTTATCGCCGATAAGAAGTACGGAGAAATCCTAGGTGTGCACATCATTGGTCCTGCAGCTGCAGAATTGATCAACGAGGCATCAAGCATCATCGAAATGGAAATCACTGTTGAAGAAATGCTGAAGACTATCCACGGACATCCAACCTACTCTGAAGTGATGTACGAAGCATTTGCGGATGTTTTAGGAATGGCCATCCATTCACCTAAGAAAAAATAAAACGAAGATAGATTAGACTGGAAAGATATTTTCCAGTCTCTATCGTATAAAGGGATACCATGAAATACATTATCAATCATTCAAACGACACTGCCTTTAATATTGCTTTGGAAGAATATGCCTTTAAACACCTTTTGGATGAGGACCAAATCTTCCTTCTTTGGATTAATAAACCATCTATCATTGTCGGGCGTCATCAGAACACTATCGAAGAAATCAATCGTGATTATGTCCGAGAACATGGCATTGAGGTAGTTCGCCGTATCAGTGGTGGTGGAGCTGTTTACCACGATTTAAACAACCTCAACTACACCATCATTTCAAAAGAAGATGAAAACAAGGCCTTTGACTTCAAGAGCTTCTCAACTCCAGTTATCAATACCTTGGCTCAACTAGGCGTTAAAGCTGAGTTTACAGGCCGTAATGACCTTGAGATTGACGGGAAGAAATTCTGTGGCAATGCCCAAGCCTATATCAATGGTCGTATCATGCACCACGGTTGCTTGCTCTTTGACGTTGATTTGTCAGTCCTTGCTAACGCCCTCAAGGTTTCAAAAGATAAATTTGAATCAAAAGGTGTGAAATCCGTTCGTGCCCGTGTAACCAATATTGTCAATGAATTACCTGAAAAAATCACAGTTGAAGAATTCCGTGATTTGCTATTGGAATACATGAAAAAAGAGTACCCAGAGATGACTGAATACGTTTTTTCTGAGCAAGAATTAGCGGAAATCAATCGTATCAAGGATACCAAGTTCGGTACTTGGGACTGGAACTACGGTAAATCACCTGAATTTAACGTCCGTCGGGGAACAAAATTCACCAGTGGTAAGGTTGAAGTTTTTGCCAACGTCATTGAATCAAAAATCCAAGATATCAAGATTTATGGAGACTTCTTTGGTATCGAAGACGTTGCAGCTGTAGAAGATGTCCTTCGTGGAGTGAAATACGAACGTGAGGATGTTCTTAAAGCTCTAGAAACTATTGATATTACACGCTATTTTGCTGGTATCAGCCGTGAAGAAATCGCTGAAGCGGTAGTGGGATAATAAAAGAATCCATTTAAGATGGATTCTTTTATTACATTTAGACTTGATAATCAAGCTGATTAGAGTATAATAGAGAGGAAAAATGAAAAGGAGTTATTCATTAATGTTAGAAATTCCAGTAGAAAGTCTTAATCTATTTGAACAGTTAGACCGCAATGTTGTTGCTTTTTATAGAAATGAAGAAATTTCCCAAACAGAAAGTTTAAATATAAGTATCACACAAGAACATTATGATAAGAAAAATAAAGAGCTTCAGCCTTTAGGATACCAAGCTGTTCAAATACCTTTAGGAATGGCTTTAGATAATGTAATCCAGCAAGCCTATCTCCAAAATCTTATAATTGGCGGTCTTCTTCCCGATGAAATCAAAGTAAAGAAAGAGGACTTAATGCCTTTGAAAGACATTGTTGATAGTTTTTGTATTATGTACGCTGCAGCAAATAACCGACTGGAAAATGGTAAAGCTTATGAACTGATGAAGGATAAGACAGTGTATTTTATTGGTAAACTGTTGACTGACAGTCTTAAAAAAGGTGACGAAATTTCGTATATGGGAATCGAAAGAGAATCAGCTGATGGAACTTCTTATGAAGCAGTAAAATGCTTTCTAACTAAAGAGAGCGCTGAGCAATATAATGATGCAAAAAGACCAGTAAGCCATGCAAATCTAGCCTATCTGCAAGCCTTTTGGGGTAAACCAGTAATAATCGAGCCCCATCGTAACTACTGGATTGAGTTTAAATAAATAAAAAACGAAGGATAAAGGAATTGGTCTTTCGTTTTTAAGTGCGTTCTATATTACATAATTTATTTTATGTATTTCACAAACTATCCAAAGCATTCTTTTGCTCATCATTAACGATATGGGTATAGAGGTCAGTGACTTGTGTACTGGCGTGTCCTAGCTGATGGCTGACCAAAACTTGCGATTTAGTAGCATCATAGAGCCTAGTAGCCAGGGTATGGCGTAGTTTGTGGGGAGTTACACGAACTTTGAAATCCTCTGAGTACTTAGCAACCATCTTTTCAACGCTGGAAGCATCGATACGGTTGGGAACACCTCTGTAAAGTGTCAAAAAGAGTGCTGTATCCGTCTTTTCCGTCTTATAGCGTTGATTTCGAATGGCTAGATAATTCTCTAGATAAGGCTTGGCAAAGGCAGCGACATTGACCGAGTCACGTTTGCCACCTTTTCTAGTGACATCGATAACCATCATTTTGAGATTGAGGTCTCTTAGATCCAGATTAACAGCTTCAGATAAGCGGACACCAGATGCCAAGAGAAGGGCAATAATGGCTAAATCACGTTCTTTATTTTTATTAAATGATGAAAGAGCGCGATTTGAGAGCTGTTGTGGGTACTCTTGGTCGATATAAGTCAAAAAACCTTCTGTCTCATCACCTAGAAAGAGTTTTTGCTTGATGTTTTCAGCTCTAGCAGCAAGGGTTTCTTTCTTTTTCTTAGTTGAAACTTTCTTCATTACATTACGATAGAAATAAGGCTCCCCTTGGTCGTTTTCAACTTCCTCGGTTAGATACTTGTAAAGACTAGAGAGTGCTGACAAGGTCCGATTGATGGTTGTCTGCGAAACGCCTTGTTTGCTTGTATTAGCATTCAGTAAAGGTCGTTCTCGTAGATATAGGATAAAGGATTCCATGTCTTTTTTTGTCATATGTTCTAAGACAGATAAGGGGATATCGGCCATTGTATCAACGTTTGAAATGCCAGACTCCAAAACCCAGCTAAAAAATCGATCGTATTCCTTGAGGTATTCGTACAAGGTCGTAAAACTGTAGGGAACAGCAAGCTTTGATTGGTAGTATTCCAGAACATACCAGGGCATGATTTGTTTTAGTTTGTCGATTCGTTCCAGTAAAATCTCACGTTTCATGTATTTTCTCCATAATTAAGTCTACTAGTAGTATAGCATAGACTCGTATATTTTTCAAGAAAATTATAGTTTTTCGGAAAGATGTTATGGGAGCTTTTTTAAGTGAAAAAAAATATTGTCAGTAACCAAAAATTTTTTTTAAGCCAATTACACTCAATTATGTACTTTATTTAAATGAACACTGGAAATTTTTAAAGCTATCCACCTTCTATAAAATGTACTTTATTTAAGTGAAAACTAAAAATTTTTCAATTGTACATTTTGACAATAAAAAACACTTTAATATCAATTTAATGATTTTAGAGTGTTTTTATTTATCTATATTTTTAAACTGTACAAAGTGTTCTTTCTTTCTTCTGTAACCTTTGCAATACGAATGCGTTGTTGCGAGATCATTAAATCCTTCTAATACCTTCTTATTTGTGCAATATGGACAAGGTTTTTTTATTATTACCTTACTTTGTACTTCCTGTTGATATTCTCCTTTACATAAGGAACATTTCCACCATGCTCTATAATTTGAATTACACATAACTGAGCATGATTCCCTATCATTTAAAGCTGACCATTCCTTAATCACCAATGGATGTGTAGTCGCAAGATCGTTATAACTTTTGCAGTCTTTTTAAATGAACAATATGGGCAACATTGGTCGTTTTCGGAGCGTTCAGAAATTTTCGCTTTATAACTCCTGTGACATTTACGACAAATCCAATCAACTATTATATTTGAATCATAAAAGAAAGTGTCAATATCTCCGTTAAGTTCTTTCACCCATTCATTGATTAAGTACGGTTTAGCGAAGCTTATTTTTTCATTTGGTTTAGGGATTTTTTTATTACAGTAAGGACAAATAGAGTTAAGATTATTAAAGTCACTGTTGGTAAATACATCTAAAACAATCCCTAACTTTTCATTGAATTCTAATTCGCAACAATCACAAATCCAAGTAAATATTTTATTTTCGGATTCTACTGATGTTACCTCTTTGATTAATGCATCCTAATATTGAATATAGGACTCCTGAATTACTTCGATAAAAAAGTTAACTACAGAAACAACGGAATTAAATTTGTTTTTTGCGCTAAAATGATGCGCACGTTTAGAATAAAACAAGTATTAAACTTAATACAATTTTAACATAGCGGAAAAGAGGTGTAAAGAATAAATACTCTGAAAAGCTTGTATACATTTTTGATTCGTGCACAAGTATGTAAATATTGTAAAACAATTTCAAAATGTGGTAGACTAGATATGAATTTTGATGGACGATAATTAGGGACGATAATTAGGTCAGAGAAAAGGTTACAGATGGAAAAATTAGTTTTTATCGGAATGCTAGTGTTCTTGGCATTTGTGTTTATTGGAATATTGTTTTGGCTGCGTTTTAGAATGAAGAACACCTTTGAGAACGGTGTTCCAGTGTACGATACCCCAGCAAATAATCAGACTAGGACGAGTAAGCTAAGCGTAGGAGAGTATGCAGTGCACATAATTTTAATACTAATTAGCGCTGTAATTGCCTTTAAGGTCATGAGCATGTTCCGTCATGGGGCGGCGCCAATTGGTGCTGCTATAATCACGCCTTCTATAATGTCGCTTTTCAATGCACGAAGGAGAACCGGGAAATCTTGGATGAGTATCGTTGCAGTGCTTATGATATTCGTGTTTTTGATGTTTGTATATATAATTATAGGTCTACCTGATAACGCACCTCCACTTAAAATTGACGGAACTGAAATTCATCTTACAGAGACTAAGATTTCGGATTTGATAGACAAGGGGTTTGAAATTTATGTGTCAAATGGTAGACATGATTATCCTAATTATAACGAGCTTTTGACAACGGGAAGCTATACTAAATACCAAGGAGCTGGGGTTAGCGTACCAAACGGCTTTAAGTCATATGACTCAGCAGTTACGCGATCTACCTATCTTCTTGTAAAGAAGAATGTAGTTCTCGGATGTATAGGTGTTTACGGAGATAAGAGGAAGAGTACGGAGCTGAAGGACTGTGTAGTTACGCAGGTTTGCTTCGATTCTGAGTGCACAGCTGTTGCCAAAAAATATGGAATTTCATATAATATAGATGGTATAGATTTGCTAAAGAAGCTTGACGAAAACGAGTTCACGAAAGTATTTGGGAAAAAAATATGGCTGACTCCAAGCGAGCCAAGAGATGAATATTTGAGTCATTATGGCATGCAGTGGGGAGCAGGTAACAATGAATTCTTTTGGAATCATTATTTTATGAATTTAGACCTTGATTCGAATAATGATATAGTTAATTTTAATTTTAGTTCTAATATTGCAGCAGAGCGATAGAAGAATTTGCAGGGATAATTAGGCAAAATGAAAAAGAAAAAAGTACTAAGTAAGACAAAGTATGCTATTTATCTTCTAGTGGTCCACCTTATATGCATACTTTTCACTATAAGCAAAATAGTGATACCTTCATGGGGTCACTGGTTAGAGACGACACGCTTTCTTTGGACAAGCTTTCCTACCTATGTATGCGTGTTAATAGCCATTCTCCCAATGGTATGCTTTTGGCCATATTTGATTAGTGCAGATTTTAAACCGGGTACAGCAAAGACCTTGCTTGCAACTTTTGGTCTAATAGTAGGTAACGTGACTCTGATTTTGATATATACGACTATTTTGCACAAGGTATTATAGGTATAAAAAAATCCCTTTATAGGGATTTTTTGATTGCTTCAAGTAGCTCGTCATATTCTTCAAATGCTGGAACTTCTGGGTGATCCTTCTTGATTGATTCGGTGCTTCTAAACAAGAATCCTTGTGGGTGTCTCCTTGAAAGAACTCGGTTTAATCGACGGTCAAGGCAGTTGATTTGGTTAGTCCAAATTATTCGGCAAGCCATAAATACTCAAATTTCTCCCAATAACATTGTCATCATAGATAGTTTCCCCTTATCACTTTGTCAACCAGTCCGTAACCATAGAGCACATGTTTTTAATGAACTAGCCGACATTGGTTACAATTCCTCTAAGCACCTTTGGGTCTATGGATTCAAAGTACATATGCTGGTCACCCTATCAGGCTATATTCTGAATTATGTTGTAACGCCTGCCTCAGTACATTATATTGGGGCAGTTGATGACTTACTAGAAAATTGTTCTCAACCCTATGTTTTAGCTGATTTAGCTTATCTTAGCTATGAACTCAGAGAACAGTTGAAACAGAGCTAAACAACATAATCATTAGAAACTAATGGCTATGAGACGGACTATTGAAACTCGATTTTCAGAACTTTGTGCTTTTTTTGATGTCGAACAAACACTAGCTAGAGGCTTAACAGGATTGCAGTTGAGAATGGAGCAAATTGTACTGACTTATAATCTGAGATACTTTGAGATTAACTAGCACCACGAGTAAAAATCTATATCTTACTATCAATAAGACCTTAAATGAGTAGCAAAAAATGTACAATTGAACCACTACTTCTTCTGCATCTATTAGAGTAAAAATGTACAAATCAATTCCTTAAATCAGATGATGTTATGAACTAGAAAATATACAAAATAACACTTCAAAATAATGTACAAAACAAAAATAAAGTACACTTTTTAAAGAATGTACTTTATGCTTCTAATTCAGTTATATCAATGGTTTAGATCATGTTAAATCAATTGTACATAAATTTTTAGTTTTTATAGAAAGGAATAAAATAGAAAAAAGACTTAGATCTATGAAATACAGAACCAAGTCTTAGGAGTTATTATTGTGAATCATTATCTAGTGCTTTTTCTAGTTTCCAAATACTAAACCAGAATGAAATAGTCAGCAGAATAAGGAAAATAAAAAAGAGATTATCAGTAACGAAACTTCTGTTCATTCTACATAACTGAAGAGCTATATAAGGAGCTATGAGATACAAAATACATTGTACAATTGCTATTGTTTTCTTTTTCATGATTTTAATCTTACTGTACAGATTTGATACAGTAAACTCCTTTCTAGCTTTATGCTTTATCATTTCTAACTTAATTATAGTCTTATTTTTACCAAAGTTCAATTAGTTATATGTGAAATATCTTATCTGAAAAAATAACCGATCTCATTTCTGAGAATCGGTTTTCTAATGTAATTTATTATTAAGAAATCCATAATTCAAAATACATAACATAAATTATGTAAACATCACCTACAACAACAAATCTTTGACTTTTCCAATTTCACTTTTTGGAATCACCAGGTGAATCATATCACCCAGATACATTCTAGTTGAGCCGTTAACTGTTTGGCTTTTGCCATTATGGACTTGGGTTGTAATGAGGATGTTATGTGGTAAGTTGAGTTCGTGAACCTGTTTTCCAGCGATCTTATCTGATACAGGGATTTCAATAAGGGTGACTTCTCCTTCGTCTGTCGCTTTTTCTGGCAGCATTTTTTCCAGCATGGCCTCATAGACTGGAGCACCCTTGAGTAGATCCATGACGATGTAAGCTACCAAGGTCACTAAGCCAAGTGGCATGAGGTTGCGAATATCTCCAACCATCTCGGTTACGAGTATCATAGCAGTTAAGGGAGCCTTGGAAATTGCCCCAAAGTAGCCACTCATTCCTAAAATGACAAATATAGGAAACTGCTCTTGACTGACAAGCTCAAGATTGACACAAATGACACCGACTAGGGCACCAAGTAAGGAACCAAGCGCCAGAATGGGAAGGAAGATTCCTCCTGGGAGACCACTTCCATAGCTGATCATGCTCCAAACAAAGCGAATCAAAAAGTAAGCTAATAGAACTTGGAAACTAAACTCTTGCTCAGTTAAAGAAAGAACGACCTGATTTCCACCACCGAGAATTTGAGGTAAGAAGATCCCGACTGGTATGATAAGAATAAAAGCCAAGATTGGATAATAAGCTCTATCCAAATGGATTTTTTGACCAATCCAGTCATAAACTCGACCAACATTGAGTACAGCTTTCTCATAGAGAAAACCAGAAAGTCCGAGAAAAACTCCCATAAGGAGGTAAATCCAATACTGGTCTAGGGTCATGAGAGGAATGTTGTCTGGCATATCCAGTACGGGTGTTAGGCCAAATATGAGTAGTGAGACAAAGTTTGCTACGAGACTAGCTGCTAGTGTTGAGACCCAGAAAAAGCGTGAAAAATGATGATAGACTTCTTCTACAACAAAGAGGAGACCTGCTATCGGCGCATTAAAGGCAGCTGCTAATCCTGCAGCGGCTCCACTGGCAATCAGGGAGCGTTCCTCTACTGGGCTAGAGTTGAGCCACTTGGCAATGCCTTTACCACCGACCGCTCCAAGTTGAATACTTGGCCCTTCTCGCCCCAGCATGAGCCCACTGGCAATAGCAAGAATACCTAATACATATTTTTTCCAGAGGACACTCCACCAGTTAAGAGTCATCAGTCCCTTTAGTTCGGCTTCGACTTGAGGAATTCCTGACCCCTTGATGTCTTTTTCCGACCGAGTTAATCTAGCGCTGAGCCAGCAAACTATTAAATAAAATAGGCCAATGATAAAAAGATTGCGCACTAGGTGCGCTTGATCTTGATAGAGTCCTTGTATCAGGTGGAAACCCTTTTCGATTAAGAAACGAAAGGATCCGACGATTAGTCCGACGACGAGACCAACAATAATTCCTCGTCCAACTTGGGATAATATGGTACTTGAGGCAAAGGCAAATTCTTTCTTGGAGCTGAGTATTTCTGACTGTTCCTCCATAATCATTTCCTCCAACTTAACTTTCTTTATTTGTTTCAACCAGTGATTTTATCGGTTCAAAACTGGTTCGATGAATGGGAGTAACTCCTAGTTTATCGAGACCTTCTAAGTGTTTAGCTGTTCCATATCCAGCATTGGCAGCGAAATCATAGCCAGGATATTGGTCATCATAGTCCTTCATAATATTATCCCGTGTCACCTTGGCCACTATAGATGCAGCTGCGATGGAGAGGGAGTTGGCATCTCCTTTGATAATGGAGGTTTGTGAAATTGGTAACTCCAGTTTCATGGCATCTATCAAGAGATGCTCAGGTTGTGGGTTTAGCTGGGAGATTGCTTCTTTCATGGCTAGTTTGGTCGCTTCATAGATATTGACTTGGTCAATGATGTGATTATCCATGATACCAATTCCGATTGCTAAGGCTTGGTCTTGAACAGCTTGAAAGATTTCCAAATGTTTCTTTTTGGGGATCTTCTTGCTATCGTTGAGGCCTCTAATCTTACAATTTTTTGGTAAAATAACGGCTGCAGCGACTACAGGTCCAGCCAGAGGACCACGACCGACCTCGTCAACACCTGCTATTAGGGTCAATCCTTGTTTGTAAAGCTCTTTTTCATAGGAAAGCATAGATTCCAAACGAAGATCCTCATCCAGTTCTGCCTGAATGGCTTTTTTACGCTTGTTGATTTCCTTTTGAACTCCAGAACGAGTATCCTTTTCCAGTTCAAGAAAAAGGGAATTGTCTAATTCTTTGACAGTAGCAAGAAGTTCTCTGATTTCTTTAATCGTCGTCATCGATGTCGTCCAATGTATCTAAGGTATAGTTACCGAGTTTTCCATCACGAACTTCCTTCACGAAAAGACTGTAAAAACGGTCGTAGTCGTCACGGAAACCGAGGGCGCGTGTCATATCCATGATAATAACAGGTGCTTCTTCTTCAATTTTCATTTGTTTGAAGCGTTCAGCTAGCTTTTCTGGATAATGCTCTTTGAAATAATTGAGACCAAAAATAGTCACTTCATCCATTGGAAGCAACTGGTCTTTAATTGCTCCAGTTAGGGCTAGTTTGAGTGCGACAGTATCATCCTCAAACTTAGGCCAAAGAATCCCTGGCGTATCTAGGATTTCAAGGTCTTTATTGGTTTTGAGCCATTGTTGCCCCTTGGTAACACCTGGTTTATTGCCGACAACTGCAATCTTTTTCCCAGCCAAACGGTTCATGAGAGTTGACTTACCGGCATTTGGAATTCCGATAATCATAGTACGCAAGGTTTCGATCTTGATACCGCGTTCTCTCTGGCGTGCAATCTTATCAGCCATAAGCTTTTTAGCAGCATCAGTCACAACTTTTACAGTCACTTGCTCTTTAGAATTGATTGCCAATGTTTGAATTCCCTGTGATTCAAAGTACTGACGCCATTCTTTTGTCATTGCTGGATCAGCCAGGTCAGCCTTGTTCAAAATCAAGAGTTTTGGTTTATCACCAACAATTTTATTTAACATAGGATTTTGACTAGATAAAGGTAGACGCGCATCCACCAAAATTGTCACAAAATCAACAAACTTTAGATTCTCCTGAACTTGCCTCCGAGCCTTAGACATGTGGCCTGGAAACCATTGAATAGTAGCCATTATATTTTCCCCTTCCGACTAAAAAAACGTAATAAAACGTTTTCTTTCTCACCATCTATTCTATCATAAATTAGGTGCTTTTGCACAGGCTTTGACTAAAATAAAATTACGCTATGATACATAACTTAATCTATGTAATTTTATATCTACTTGACTTTTTTTGCTGACAGGTATATACTTGGTGTATACAAATTCGCGGAGGTAGAGCGATGAATACAGTAAAGACACGAAAGGTGGGAAATTCTCTCACTGTGACCATTCCTAAAAATTTGGGTATGACAGAAGGTCAAGAAATGGTTGTCTATAAAGGGATTGACGGAGTCATTGTCTTAGCTCCAAAACTGAAAGATCCTTTTGATGGGATTACTAATTTGAGAATGACAAACGATTTTGAAGGGGTAAGGTCACTTGATAGCGAAATCTGAGTATATTCCTGAAAAGCAGGATATCATTTGGCTTGACTTTGATCCATCAGTTGGTCAAGAAATCCAGAAACGGCGACCTGCCCTGGTTGTTTCTAGGAGAGAATATGCCTTGCAAACTGGTTTTGTAGCTGTCTGTCCCATCACTCATGGTCAACAACGTTTGGCAGAAAAAGGTTTGCTCGTTCCTGTCTCGTCGGACAAGGTAGATGGTGCTGTCAATCCATTTCAACTGTATACCTTTGATTTTCGGATGCGCAATGCTCAAAAAATAACAAGAATGGACACGCAATGTTTTCAGAAAGTCGTCCAACTTTACCAGTACATCTTTGGAGATACTTAAATCCTACCATGCATAGACAAGGTAGGATTTTTTCTATATGAGTAACCTATCTAAAAACGGATGAAGACAATTGAGGAGAATCCCTCTAGTCCAGCTTTCTTGTGCAGATGATAGATGTTCTGCCTGAAGGCATTCTTTTAGAAAATCGCGGACTTGTTCTGGTGCAATTTCAAACTCAAAGGCTTTCATCTTGTAGAAAAAATCGATGAGATGCTCAGATAAGTAATCATCTGAAAAGCGTACTTCTCCACTTTTTCGATATTCTAATAAGAGTCGAGAAAATATAGCTTTTTCATCAGGTAAATCCCGAAAATAAGAATTAAGAAGCCAAGTCTGCTTCTGCTTTCGTTCAATAGGATCTTGATTTGCAATTCGCTGTTCCTTTTCCAGCTCTTTCTGGTTTTGTTTAGCCTTGATAGCCCGTTCGTCTCTATTCTTACCAAAGAGGATTTTTTCCCATTTTCGTTCTTCTTGGGTCAAGGTTTCTGTAAAGCCGAAGTAATCTTGATAGGCTCGTTCTGCAGGTCCCATAGCAAGAATAAGGTTGTCAGCGTATTGCTTGGCGATTTTATCTCTTTTCTTGCGTTCTTTCTCTGCTTGAACCCGTAAATGCTGCTCGTAGTCAAATTTCTCCTTGCCAAGTTTGACAAGGTAGAGTTGTTCATCGGTCTTACCAAGTAAAAAGGGTTTGATACACTTTTCCAGCACTTCTTCCATACGAGCCTTCTTCTTTGGATCTGCCTTGGTCCAACTTCCGCCTTGAAAGACTTCTAGGAAGAGCTGATAGTCTTTTTCAGGCGCAAATTGATTGCCACGATTGGCTTTGAAAACACCTTTCTCCCAAAACCATTTTAGAAGTCGTTCGTCAAAGTCGTTTTTATTGACCTTGATTTTTCCTTTATTTTGAGCCTTTTTGGTTAAATTTTCAACTTTTCTGAGCAATTTTTCTTCCTCTTCGAGTTGCTGGTCGAGGCTAATACGATGAAAATGGCGAACACAATCACTACCGATTGGAAAGAGACGTTGGCCTGTAACTCCGTTAAAGAGTTCGTAAGCGTATTTTATGGCATTCCCACAGACACAATTACTACGGCCAATGCCATTAAAAATCAAGGAAACTTCATTCCATTCCTTGGTAGCTTGATCCCAAGTATCGGCTTTTGAAGCCTGTAAAACCGCATCGTGCAGAGATTTTCTAACTGGAAGTGTCATGAGGTCTCCTTTCTAATACTCAATGAAAATCAAATAGCAAACTAGGAAGCTAGCCGTAGGCTGTACTTGAGTACGGCAAGGTGAAGCTGACGTGGTTTGAAGAGATTTTCGAAGAGTATAAATTATACTTTTACAACTTGAACCTCGTCTTTTCCGAGCAAAATCAAGTATTTTTCTATGTTTTCAATCAAATAGGCTCGTGATAAGGCCTCACCATATAGAGCTAACTGACCACGATAGCGGTCTATGAGTTGACTTGGTTCATCGTAACGATCTGTTTTGTAGTCGAAAAGAACGATACGCTCCTCATAAAGCAGATAGCCATCCAAGATCCCACGAACAACAAAGTCTTCCTGACTCTTTTGATCTTTTTTGAGCATGGAGAAAGGTTGCTCGCGATAAAGATGGCTGGTATTAGCGAGAATCTCCTGACCAAGTGCTGTGTCAAAGAAAGCTAGGATTTTAGAAAGATTGATCTTGTCTCTGACAGCTGGGCTGGTTTGAACTTGTTTGAGAGTTTCCGTCAGGCTAGCAAGTGTTGGTTGTTGACTGAGGTCAATTCTCTGCATGAGTTCATGAGTAGCACTACCAATCTCAGCTCCAGTTACCTTTTCTTTGGTTGAAAAATCTGGTAAATCAAAGCTGATTTTCTTCTCTGGTGATTTGGTTTGGTTAGCAATTTGAACACCCTCCATATCCATAACGGGTTCGTAGAATTTCTTGATTTGGCTTGGAGTCTGGACACTAGGAAGTTCAATGGCTGCGCGGTGGAGACTATTATAGATTTCCACCTCTTTCAGCATTTCCAAAGCTTCTTTGATGGTTTCTGACTGGCGGTTGTCTGCTTGAGAGCTATCTTGGAGAGGGCTCTTGTTTTCCAACTCTCCAATAGCTTCTCTAGTCAACTGGTCTTCACCAACAAAGCGATAGCTAAAGTTGAGATCTTCCTTGGCAAATACTTTACTGATAGCCCAGACCCAATCTTGGAAATTTCTTGCTTGCAGTCTGGTATTGCTATCTAATTTTCCGTTATTTGCTGCTGGGTATTCCTTTGCTTCCAGCTTTTCACGAGAGCCTTTACCAACAAGATAAAGCTTTTTCTCAGCTCGCGTCATGGCAACATACAGCAGACGCATCTGTTCAGAATAGCTAGCCAGTTGCAATTCTTCTTCATTCTGCGTATAAGTTAGGCTAGGAATGGAGAGTTTGATGGTTTTAGGATAATGTGTTTCCACTGCTCCTGTTTCCACCTTGGCAATGTATTTGACACCAAGCCCATTTTGACGACTGAGAATGACGTCTGACATCGAGTCTTGCTTGTTGAAGTCCTGATCCATATTGAGGATAAAGACATAAGGGAACTCCAGCCC
Organism: Streptococcus oralis; assembly: GCF_019929365.1. Taxonomy (GTDB): domain Bacteria; phylum Bacillota; class Bacilli; order Lactobacillales; family Streptococcaceae; genus Streptococcus; species Streptococcus oralis_BT. The sequence continues at coordinate 330,512 of NZ_JAHZPH010000001.1, forward strand.
TTTGCTCTTGTGAATGGTCATAAGTTCCACGGCATCTTTAGGCGGTGCGACGGCTACGCTTGCGAGATCGTGCTGGGCTTCTAGGACTTGGTCAATCATACGTATAAAACGCGCCAAGCCCTTGAAATTACTCTTTTCAAACTGGTCAGCTCGAAGAGCTAGGGCGTAGAGATTGGCCTGTCTGGCTGGACCATTTGGCAAAGCTCCAACATAGTCATAATAAAAACGGTCGTTGTAAATCTTCCAAATCAAGTCATAGAGAGAGTGAGCTTTGGCATACAGGCGCCAAGAATCCAAAATATCCATGAACTGATTTAGTTTTTCAGCTAGAACAGTGTGAATCAAGTTTTTCTGGCTAGCTACTTGTTTTTGAGCATTGACCAGTTTCTCATAGAGATTTTCTTGGACTTTGTCCTCTGCTTTCTGAAGGGATAAGCGTGCCAACTCGTCCTCATCAAAACCAAACATTGGAGACTTCATAAGGGCAACCAAGGCATAGTCTTGCAGGGGATTGTGAATGACACGAAGAGTGTCTAGCATGACTTGTACTTCTAGGGATTGGAGGTAATTGTTTTGTTCACCGTCTGTTTTGACAGGAATCCCGTACTCAGACAGAGCAAGAAGAATCTGGTCATTACGACTGCGGCTGGAAGTCAAAAGGGCAATTTCCTTAAAGGCTACACCTTTCTCTTGGTGGAGCTTCAAGATTTCCTTGATAACTACGCGCATTTCTCCTGTGAGTTTTGTTTCTGTTTGGTTCTCTTCTTCCTCTTGCCCACTATCGTCCTTATCGTAGAGGAGAAATTCTGCCTTGTTGTCTGAATTAGGAGTCAGTTTGGTATTGGCAAAAACAAGTTGGTGCATGCTGTCATAGTTGATTTCGCCGACCTCTTGGTCCATGAGACGTTCAAATACATGGTTGGTTGCTGACAGCACTTCTGAACTACTACGGAAATTTTCTTTAAGAAGAATCAACTTGCCTTCTTGAGGATTTTTCGTATAGCGTTGGAATTTCTCATTAAAAATCTGTGGATCTGCCTGACGGAAACGGTAGATGGACTGCTTGATATCTCCCACCATAAAGCGATTGTGACCATTAGATAACAATTCTAGCATCCGTTCTTGAATGTGGTTGGTATCCTGATACTCATCGACCATGACTTCATGAAATCTCTCCTGACAAGCCTCGCGGACATGTGAGAAATTCTCTAAAATCTCAATGGTGAAATGGCTGATATCAGCGAATTCAAAAGCATTTTCCTGGCGTTTACGTTCTCGATAAGCCTCTACAAAATCGCTCATAAAGGTTTGGAAGGTTTTACCTAGCTCCCAAGTATCTTCATGATAATGTTCTTGGTAGTTGAGAACTGTTATCTGGTCCGCCAGTTGTCCTAGTTTAGCAAACTGGGCCTTTCTATCGTCGTTATAGGCATCAGCCAGTGGCTTCAAATCGGCCTTACGACTGGAGTTAGCCAGAGCCCGACCATTTTTTTCCTTCGAGATGGCGACAACACGCGCAAGCACTGCTTGATAAGCCTGACAATCGGACTCTTGATTTAAGGAGCCAATTTCATCCAGAACCTGTTGAACAGCTTCTAAATAGGCAGCTTTGGGAAACTCCTTGGCATCGTTACCCAGATGATAACGGAAGAAACTTTCCAAGTCCCAAAGCGCCTGCTTGATTTGCTCAGTTTGTTTGTCTTTTTCATTTGCAAAGTCAGCTTTTTCAAACCCTTTGAGAAAAGACCCGTTCAGCCATTTTTGGGGGCTACTGGTGGATTGAAGAAAATCATAGATTTTGTAGACTTGCTGGCGCAGACCTCGTTCATCCTTGCCTCGCCCAGCAAAGTTCTTCACCAAGCTACCAAATTTCTCTTTATTCTCACCTTGGTAATGATCTTCAAAGACCTGATGAAAAACTTCGTTTTTTAAGATTAACTGTTCACTTTCATTTTGCAGAATACGGAAGTTCGGTGCGATATCAATCAGATACCCATGTTTGCCAAGGAATTTTTGTGTGAAAGAGTCCATGGTTCCGATAGCAGCGTTTGGTAGATCTGCCAACTGGTGTCCCAAGTGTTGTTTGAGATCGACATCGTTGGTTTCTTGGATTTGTTGGCTAATTTTTTTCTCCAAACGTTCTTTGAGTTCTGTAGCAGCCTTGACGGTAAAGGTCGAGATAAAGAGTTGAGAAATTTCGACACCACGCGCTAACTGATCCAGAATACGCTCGGCCATGACAAAGGTCTTTCCAGAACCAGCAGACGCTGAGACTAGGATATTCTTACCAGAAGTATAGATAGCCTCAATTTGCTCGGCTGTTTTCTTCTGTTCTTTGCTCGAACTCGCTTCTGCTTCTTGCAATTTTTTAATTTCTTCCTCAGTTAAAAAGGAAACGGGCCTCATCGGTTCAACTCCTCTCTCATTTTCTCAAACCAAGCTTGCTTGAGTTTTTCTCCGACCAAACGCTTGCCATCGGCTAGGTCTAACTTTTCTAGGAAACGTGCTTGACCCAAATGGTAATTGGCTTCAAAACCTGTAATGGCTTGATGTTGCTGGACGTATGGGGCAATACTTCTTCCGTTCTCTGTGTATGGATTGATGGCGAACCGGCCTTTTAAAATCTTTTCTGCGGCCTTCTTATAGAGATGTGCATTGTAGTCTAGTAAAAGCTGGAATTCTTCATCGGTCAGCTGGTTGGCCTTATTTTTATTGTAAAATTCCCCCAAGTGACTACTTTCTTTCTCTAAAAAGAGGCCTTGGTATTTCATAGACTTGCTGGCTTCTACTACTGCTCCTGTCAAACTTTTAACGGTCAACAGAGATTGGACAGGTTCAGCCATCTCCAAGTACATAGCTCCGAAAAAGTTCTTCTCTCCTTCTCTTTTTAGGGCAGCTAAATAGGTTGGCAGTTGGGAATTAAGCCCATTGAAGAAATGAGGAAACTGGAACTGGGTCAGACTAGACTTGTAGTCCACCACTCCTAGTGCTCCGTCAGCTTTCAAACGGTCAATTCGGTCAACCTTGCCTCTCACATGGACACTCCGTCCATTATCCAACTGAATAAAGGCCTGATCTTTACCACCAAATGTTGCCTCCTCTTGGATGGTTTCGATAGCTGGATTATGACGTAGGATGTGGCCCGTAGTTCGCGCGACATCAAGTAGAACTTCCTTGGTAAACTGGGCTTCCAAACTTTCCTGATAAATAGCTTCAAATTCGCGTTCTTGGCTGGTTTCCTTGATAGCTTGCTCCAGACGTTGGTCAAAGGAATTTTCAGCAGGTAGTTTCAAGGCACGTTCAAAAATACGGTGCAAGAAATTCCCGTGACTGCGAGCATCTGGACGAAGGCGCAATTCTTCCTGCAAACCTAAGACATAACGGAGGAAATAGCTGTATTCATTGCGGTAAAACTCCGTCAAACCAGACGTAGACAGGTAAAACTCCTTGTCAGCTGGATAGAGAACCTTCAAGGTCTCTTTCTCTAATGGTTTGCTGCTTGGGCTAGTTGGGAGTGCAGGATTTGTAAGACCTTTTTGATCAAGTTTTTTCCCCATCACACGCGCTAGAACCTTGACAAAGGTCACATCTTCTTCATTTTCACTAGAACCCGCCTGCTGATGATAGGAAACGAGACTAGACAAGAGACTGTGATATGAACCCATATCATCCTTAGACAGACTTTTTTGATGAATCTTCTTCTCTAACCGGCTAAATCCAAAACCCACCAGTTCCTGAAGATAGGCTGATTCCTTGCTCTCATTTTCATTAAGAAGACTTGGAGCTGACAAAATCAATTGTTTACGGGCAGCATTGACCAAGGAAAGCATGGTATAGCGATTTTTCTTGAGATTTTCACTACTTGCAATCAGTAATTGCGCTCCCTCTTCAGTTGCTTGATTTAGGCTTTGTCTTTCTTCATCTGTTAAAAGGCTTGTATTTTGCGCAATTTTTGGTAAATGATCCTGAGTCAGTCCAATAGCGTAGACAAAGTCAGCAGTCAGTGGTGCAATCAAATCGTAACTCTGCACCAGAACTGTGTCCACTGTTGCTGGAATAGTACGGTACTGAGAAAGGCTCATCCCGGAATGAAGCAAGGCCAGGAAGTCCTCCAGACTAACTTGTGAACCAGCAAAAACCGTCGCAAATTGTTCTAAAACATGGCAGAAGGCTTTCCAAACTTCGGCTTGTCTTTCCTGTTCTAGAGCTTCCATAGTAGCTGTCAAGTCTTGCATCTGCTTGCTTAAAGCAGAGTTTTTTAGAAATGTACTCCACTTTTGCAAGAGATTTTCAGCCTTCTGTTTCCGACTGGCTAATAAGGTTTCAAGTGGTGCCAAAACTCGCAGACGAAGAGAATTTAGACGCTCTAAATCAAATTTTCCATGGTGGGATTTTGTGAAGGTCTGCTGAAAAGCTGGCAAGCCATTGATGCCAAGATAGCGGAGATATTGCTCAAAAGCATCAATATCCGCTTGGCTAAGGTCAGTATACAGACCAGTTCTGAGGAGATTAATCAAATCCTCCTGACGAAAACGGTAGCGTTTCAAACGCAAAATAGACTCGACATACTGAGTCAAGGGATGGTGGGCCATGGATTCGCTTCTACCAAGATAGAAAGGAATCTGGTACTGGTCAAAAATGGTCTTTAAGGACAACTGATATGAAGCCACATCTCCCAACAGAATCCGAAAATGCTTGTAACTCAGTTCTGGATGGTCATGTAATTTTTGACGGATGCTGCGGGCCACCAACTCCAACTCTTCCTTTTGTGTCAAGCAAGACCAGATTTGCAAGTTTTCACGGTCCTTCTCATCAACATCCAAAGTGAGTTCTGAAAAGTCATAAGAAGACTCCAGCAAACGAGATGCCTTGTCAAAGCTATCCATTTTGTCATGAGTCTGAGAGCGGTCTTGGGCAGGCGTCTGGTATTTGGCACCTAAATGATGAAGAAATTCTACACTGGCTTGGTAGAGATTGCCTTCGACGAACGGACTAGTATAAGCCTTCTTACTTGCATAAGCACCAAGGACAATCTCAACACCTTTGCGATGGAGTAGATCCACTACACGCTCTTCCTCAGCAGAAAAACGGGTAAATCCGTCAATGACCAAGGCAATCTGACTAAAATCACTACTTACCTTGTCATTCTCAATAGTCTCAATCAAATGGGACAACTGACTTCCCTGAGCTAACTGGCTTTGATTAAGATAGGTAGCCACTTTCTCAAAAATCAAGAGTAAGTCTGCTCGCTTATCCTCATCTGTTAAACTTTCCAAGTCCAAAAAGCTCATCTGAGCAGTCGTCATCTCATGATAAAGTTCAATCAACTGCTGGATAAACTGAGGATCTTGTTTAATCGCACCATAAACTCGCAACTCTTTAGGATCAAGTTCCGCAAGGCATTTATAAAAAGCCATTCCGAGACCGATATCATCAAGACTGGTCGTTGTAGGCAAGTCATTTAAAACCAGATAACGAGCCATCTGAGCAAAACGCGTGACGGTAATCGCAAAAGAAGCCTGCTGGGACAAGCATTCCAGCACGGCACGTTCCTTTTCAAAAGAAAGAGAGTTGGGGGCGATGTAGAAGACCCGCTTGCCCACAGCAACTAGCTCTTCTGCCTCTCTCGTTAAAATTTCAGTCAAAGAAGTCCGAATATCAGTATAAAGTAATTTCATCTCAGCCTCAGCCTCGTTTGGTTTATCAAAGTTTCTTACTCTATTATAGCAAAGTTCGCTTCACAGTCCAAATCCAAAATTCTTGTTGATAATCATTTAACTAGGAAATCAATCATACTCCATCATCCACTTTCATATGCTGAAAGATATAGAGGAAAAAGTCTTTGGAAACTTCAAAATGCCCATAACGAAGTCGAGAAGTATAGTCTTTCCATTCAGGATGTTGTCTGGCTATTTCTATGGAGCAATCTTTGACTGGTTGATAATACTCGACATTTCGTCTAAAGGGAAAGAATCCTTCAAACTGCTCTACTTGATAGGCTTTGTCATCTATAATTTTACCTACGGCCACAAAAGCCTGTAACTTATCTTGACCGTTCATATCGTATTTTGGACTATAGTATAAAAGGTAGTCTCCTTTTTTCATACGGTTTAAGGGGCCGCCCTTTCCATGACAGACCTGACAAAAATTCCCTTTAACTCCTCTTAAAACATGGTTCTTTGAAACAACTCCAACCCAATATCTAGGCATTTTTATCCTCCAACTCTACTAACAAACGATTAAAAACTTCTCTATCGTTAGATAGTTTTTCAAAAAATTCTTCATCAATCCCTTCTACTAAAGGTAAAGCTTGATTGACCTTCTCCGCGCCAGACTTCGTCACTGAGACCAGTTTTGCCCGACTATCCTTTGGATGTTGATCTCGTCCAATGTAGTCTTTCTTCTCCAGTAGCCTAACAATCTGGGAAACCGTCATAACATCCATACCGGTGAACCGAGCTATATCAACTTGCGTTACATATTCCTCTCTATTAGACAAAAACAAGAGCGAGGTTAAAACGATAAATTGAGGCAAAGTGAGACCAACTGATTTCAAGACTCTTTTTAAGTTGCTTTCCCACTTGTTGTAGACTTTGATGAAAAGAAGACCTGTAGACTCTGTTTCATCATTTTTGTAAATTGAATTAAAGTGATACTTTGACATTTTTTCTCCTTAAATATTAAGTATACATATTATATAAGAATTTATTTTCTTTTTCAAGAAAAGGAAAGACAAATGTTACTATTCTGTCGGACATTTCATAGTCTATATGCTATAATAAAAGCAAAACACCTAGAAAAGGAAGTCTTATGATTAAACTACTAGCCTTGGATATGGACGGAACCCTCCTCAATGAAGCCAAGGAAATCCCGCAAGCCCACATCACTGCCATTCACCAAGCCATTGAAAAAGGTGTCAAACTGGTTCTCTGTACAGGTCGCCCGCTTTTCGGTGTCCTTCCCTACTATAAAAAACTAGGACTGGACCTTCAGAATGAGTATGTCATCGTCAATAACGGTTGTTCAACCCATCAGACCAGTGACTGGAGTCTAGTTGACTGGCAAGAACTCAGTCCAGCTGACATTGAATACCTCTATGACCTAGCAGAAAAAAGCGACGTCCAGTTGACTCTTTTTGATGAGGAACATTATTTTGTCCTCGGTGGCAAGCCAAATGAAATTGTTCAAAATGATTCCAAGCTAGTCTTTTCAAACCTGACTGAAATTTCCCTTGAAGAAGCGACTAGTGGCAAGTATCGGATGTTCCAAGGCATGTTTTTGGGAACAAAAGAGCAAACAGACGATTTTGAGCAGCGGTTTGCTGAGGAGCTCTGCCAACGATTCAGTGGAGTTCGTTCGCAGCCTGTCATTTATGAAGCCATGCCGCTTGGAACGACAAAGGCTACTGCTCTTTCTCGACTAGCTGCGATTTTGAAGATCGAGCCCTCAGAAATCATGGCTATGGGTGATGCCAATAACGATATCGAAATGCTCCAGTTTGCAGGACTTGGTATTGCTATGGGAAATGCCAGCGAACATGTCAAATCTCTTGCAAACGACGTTACAGCTAGCAACGAAGAAGACGGCGTTGCGCGTGCGATTGAGAAGTATATTTTATAATTGAGAAGCCCAGTTCATGTCAACTGGGTTTTGTTTCTTTTAAGAATTACAAAACTTTAGAAACTCTTTAGAATTACTTGATGTTTCTTTGATTTCTATACCTTATACTAAAGTTAGAAAAACAAATCAAAAGGAGAAAATCATGAAAACAGTACTCGAAATTCATGGACTGACCAAACAATTTGGTAAACAAGCTATTCTTCAAGACCTTAGTCTAACCATAAAAGAGGGAGATATTTATGGTCTAATTGGAAAAAATGGAGCAGGTAAAACTACTCTTATTAAAATCATTACGCAATTATTGTTTGCGGACAAAGGTACAGTTTCCCTCTTTTCTAGCCAAGAAGAAAATGAGTGGACAAAGGCTTTATCTCGAGTGGGTTCTGTTATTGAATCACCTGTAGCTCATAATCACTTAACGGCTTATCAAAACCTTAAATATTATTGTATGATTCGTCATATTCCAAATGCTGATAAGGTAATTCATGAGACCTTGGACTATGTTGGGTTGTCAGATACAGGAAAAAAAGTCTTTCGTGATTTCTCACTAGGAATGAAACAACGACTTGGCATCGCCATTGCCCTCCTATCCAAACCTGATTTCCTGATTCTTGATGAACCCATTAATGGCCTCGACCCAATTGGAATCAAAGAATTTCGCCTCATGATCCAGCGACTCAATCAGGAGAAAGGAATAACCATTCTCATCTCTAGTCATATATTATCAGAACTCTATCTCCTAGCTAATCGCTTTGGAATTTTGGACCAAGGTAAGATTATCCGTGAAATCAGTAAAGCTGAGTTTGAAACACTGAGTGAGGATTATATTGTACTTAAAACAAGCGATAAAGAAAGAGCTTGTCAGGTATTGAAAGAACAAATCCAGCTCCAGTTTAAGGTTGTCAATCCTGACAATGAAATTCATATCTTTGGTAATGAACAAGATGTCAAACAGATTCTCAAGCAACTAACTTTGGCAGATGTTGCTATTGATGAGATTTACTTTGCCCGTCAAAACCTAGAAGAATACTTCACCCAATTGGTAGAATAGGAGAAAAATCATGATACATACCATTCAAGCAGATTTTTACCGTCTTTTCCGCTCCAAAGGATTCTGGATTACAGAATGCGTTCTCTTTGTACTTATGTTATTGGGTGCTACTATTGGCGCTACAGGACATCTAATGGCAGTAAATACAACACCACCAGAGACTCCAACCCATGGTTGGGACGGCGTTCAAGCTCTTATCAACACGTCTAGCAATGGTTCAAACCTCGTTTTTCTCTGCATTGTTCTAGCATGTCTAGTTCTTGGAGTTGATCTAATCGGCAAGCTCTATAAAAATAGTTTGACAGTTGGCGTTTCTCGTACAGAGTTTTTCTTCGCTAAATCCTTTGTACTAGCAAGCATCGCTCTCTTGCAACTCATCGCCAGCCTTGTGATTGCCTTTATTCCCTCAACTCTACTAAACGGACTTGGTACGATGCCTGATGGTTTTATTACAAACCTCCTCTTAACGATTTCCCTCCAATTTCTCTGCCTCCTCGCTTGGCTTTCGATTGTTTCCTTTATTCTCTATGTGACTCATTCTTATCTTGCCACATTTATTGGCTATCTAGTTACCTCTATCATCCTTTCTACGCCAATGCTTATCTTTCCAAATATCGAAATTTTACGATATTTAAACTTAAATTTTGCCTATGCCATGACTGCTGATAGTCAGTCTGTACTCTATATCATCACGGTTTGCGTAGTTGTCATACTTCTCTTCTCTTTCAGTGGACTGACTGTTTTCAAGAAGAAAAGCTTATAAAAAGGACCTCCTCTAAGCTTATAGAGGAGGTTTCTTCTGTTAAAAATAAATAAAGACCGAAAACCATTCTCCATCAGTGGCTAGCTTCATATCCGCTCCAAGAAGATGAACTAATTCCTCAGTAATATAGAGACCTAAACCAGAGGATTCTTCAGTATCCGACATATTTTCAGAATAAAAACGATTGCTGAGATTATCTATATTCTTGATAGGTTTTTTGACAAGATTATCAATTTCCAAAACAAGCCTCTTTTCTTCCTTTTTCAAAGAAAGTCGAGCCTTCTCCTTGCCGTGCTTGAGAACATTTCCAAGGAGGTTTTGTATAATTCGATCAAGCAAGTCCTCATCAGTCATCGTTTTCAATCCTGGTTCAACATTAAAATCAAGAGCAATATGTGAAGATTGAAAAACGTCGTAATAGGATAATGTCTTTTTCGTTATAAAAGTTGATAAATCAAGCTCTTCCAGTTTCGGTTTGACTGCTCCTTCCATCAAATGACGGTATTCGAGGAGAGCCTCCAAACGTTTGGAAACCAAATCAAGATGATGGGCTATTTTGCTTAAGGTTTCTGAACTATTATCGGGGTGTTTTATTAGTTGCTGAGTATATCCTGATGCGATTGTCAAAGGTGTCCGAATATCATGAGCAATGTTACTGATTGCCATATCTAGGGTGCGTTTTTCACGCTTCATGATTAGCTGGTTTTGCTCCACTTCTTGAAATAGATTCTCAATTTGGTTATGTAGACGCAAAATGGTCTTTGAAAAGAAATTTACCCCGATCCTCTTCATGCTACCAGAGCGAATCTTTTCTTCGATTTGTCTGCTTAAATCTCTAATTGCTATATGATAGCGAATCAAAGAAATCGCCAAAATAATGTTAGTAAGGAGCAATATTGATATCAAAATGTAATTCATTATTTATCTCCTTTTAATCGGACACCAACTCCCCAAATAGTTTCGATGTATTCGTGATTTGGATCCAGTTGATGCAGTTTTTTACGGAGATTGCTTAGATGGGTGTTGAGCGTATTGTCTCCAGAAAGGTAACTTTCTTCCCAAATCAATTCATAGAGTTCTTCCTTGGTGAAGATCTTTTTAGGATGCTGGAGCAACATTTGGAGAATCTGGCACTCTTTCTTTGCAAGGCGAATGATTTCAGTAGAGTTGCTTATTTCAAAACTATCCGCATCAAACTGGATATTTTTAAAATTTTGTACGAGGTTATCAATTTCTCTTCGATCTTCTGACTGATGTTCACCACTTTGGCGTAATTGCACGGTGACTCTGGCAAAGACTTCGTCCAAATCAAAAGGTTTTACTACATAATCATTGGCACCGTCTAGTAGATATTGGCTGATGAGCTTTTTATCACCTAAAGCAGTAAGCATGATGACCGGAGTCTGACTAGTTTGTCGAATAGCTTGCAAGACTTGGTCGCCATTTTTTCCAGGGAGCATGATATCTAGCAAAACGAGATCAATGCCACCTTTGTCAAATTGCATTATACCTTCTGTACCAGAAAATGCTTGAATCACCTCGTGTTCCTCTGTAAGAAGGGTTCTTAAGATTTCCTGGATTTCATTATTATCTTCAATTACAAGTATGCTCGCCATAAACCTCGTCCTTTCTAAAACTATTATAACATGTTTTGTTAGGAATTCCAGATACAGAAAAGCTCCTCTCACATTTTAAGCAAGAAGGAGCTAATGAATATTGAATCTACTTAAGCAAATAAGCAATCAGGGTAATAATCCATAAATGAGCTGGGTAGAAAATATAAAAGAAATATTTACTCCAACTGGTTTCTTTTCCTCGCTGTCCATTATACAAGGCCATAAAAGGAAAGACGGTGATAAAGAGCCAGTCAGAATTGAAAAGCATCATTTCCAAGGTTTGGTACCAAGTATCATAGGTATGGATAGAAGTCAATAATAGGAAGGCCCAAAGGAGAGTATAGAGGAGATTTCGCAATCCCTTGCGATTCCGACAAGAGTAACTAATCAAGAGAAATGGTAGCACGGTGATACCACCCTCAGTAAAAAGACAACCGAAAATCAAAAGCCCAGCAACTCCAATTCGTCGCCACAACCTCTCTTTTTTATCCAATTCTTTTCTGGGAAAACCAACCCAAAGCATGGTGACACCGATGGCTAGAGTAAAGAAAATATTATTAGTAACCATTACACCCTTAGAGGCAAACAGAGTATTGAGAAGGCTATTTCCAGCAAACATGATAAGCGCCCAACTCCAGAGACGGATGAGGTAGTTTTTCAAGTTTCGAGTATGGATAAATCCTTCCATAGCCATATAGGCAAACCAAACTCCCACACAACGGGTCAAGGCGTGAAAGATACCTTCCCACAAAGGAGAAACGATTCCGGTAATATGCGGAATATGGTCTAGAACCATTACTGCCGCCATCAGATACTTCAACTGCGTCGCATTCCATTTTTTCATAATAAACCTCTTTCTTTTTGATCTACATAGAGTATAGCATATATTTCCACGTATAATCGTACACCCATCTTACATTTAAAAAGCCTATCTTACATTTTTGTAAGACAGGCTTATAGAAACTGATTTTTATAAAAGAATATTATTTGATTTTATGCTTATTCATTTTCTCTTGGAAAATATCAGTAATGATTTTGCGCAATTTTTCTCGTTCCTTCTCAGGAATCTCACCACTTCTTTTCGCAATAGCATAAAGTTCTGGATGTTCGATAGAAATTCGCTTTATTGTCCGAGTTGTTGCGTGTTTTCGCACGAAAAAGGGAATGCGTTTGATCCATTCCTGAGGCACTAGGGCAAGGATTTTCGCAGCGGTTTCCTTATCGCTAATTTCAGATGTTGTCAGTCCCTGCTTTATCATGTCCTGTTCTTTTTTAGTAAAATCTTTTAATTCCATGATTCTTCTCCTAGTTGGTAAATGACTCTATGATAGATTATATACTAATCCTGACCAAAGTACAAATAGAATAACATCAAAAAAACTTAGTAGATCTTTATTTCACTAATCATCACGCGCTACTTCTCCAACTAGCTCAAAATCTATCATATGGTAGTTCTCATCCAAGCGAATTAAGGAGAAATACTCATTCCAAAACAGGTGGTCACTGTGACTTTTCCACTGGATACCATACCATAGTTGGGTCGAATCGACAGGATGTGCAGGCGGAACTGACCATAATTTATCACCAAAGGTTGTTCGCATAGCTCCTTCTTCAATTCTAGTCAGTAAATCTACACCATTCAGCTTATAGGAGATAGCTTTTGATTTTGCTGCTTTGATACGATCTTCATCTAGCTTAAATTGGATAATTTTACAGTCCTCTAAGGCGGTTTCTTTTGTTTCATCTCCGTATAAGGCAATACTTCCAAGGATTAAACCATCTTTGCCAAGAAGATAGGGAGCATACGACACAGCATTGCTATCTCGACGGAAGCCTTTCTTGATAAAAATACTCTTATCAGCCTGATATTTTTTGATTTTCCCCGAAGAAATATTCGCTTCATAATCATCGCCAAAGCTATCCTCCCCCCTGATATAGATGTCAAAACCTTCTTTCAGAAGATCACTCACACTTGTTTGTGTTAGCGTGATCGACTTGTCATCTATCATCAATTCTGGAGCTTTGGGTGGCAATCCTATCTGACCGTAGGCTATCATAAGAAATAAAGCCACCATAAAAGAAACCACAAGTGCGATCATCGCTTTTCCCGTGCGTTTTCTAGCATTAAAAAGTGCCATAATCGGTGGTAGAATGACAATTCTAGCCAAGATAGCATTACCAGTTCCACCCCTACTCATTATTTGCACTACAAAAACGCCAGCAATCGCAATCATCGACAAATAAACCAAAAGCTCGCCAAGCCCCATCTTATCTGTACGAGTTTGCTCATTTACTGGCTCGTCTAAGACGGATTTCCCATTCACTACCAGCCTTTTGAGGAAGAAATACATTCCAAGTCCAATCCCCAAAAACGCTAGTCCAAGAAAAGCCAGTGATCCGATTGCAATCATTCTGTCCATCTTTTTTCTCCTTAGTTGATACATTCAGCCTTTATTTTCTTTTTTAAAGTTCTATTCGCAATCAGTAGCACGAGTAAAAGAAAGGGGATCCCATTAAGAACAAATATGGGGAAGGCCTTAATAGCAATCCATAAAATCGTCCCTTTTTTCTCAATCCAACTACTCCCCCAATCACCATTGATCAATGGAAATAGTGATTCTATGTAGCCTTGGTACCATCGGAAGAATGGATTTTGGGAGCAATTCGCATTCAGCCAGATAATTATCAAACAAAACAGAATCAAGTAGACCAGACCGACAAATACACTAATCCGTCTGGTGGTCTTTGTCGCCTGTTGACAGATTCTTTCTTTGGCCTCCTGATTGATCCTTTCCAAAGCACTATTCTTACAAGTTTCCTTTTCAAATCTGTAGAGTAGATACCGATAGAGGTAATCCTTTCGCATATCGCCTTTCATATAAAACCTCGTCTAAAGTTTGGAGAACGAATTAAAAATCTTCTAATTCAAGGAATTGCAGTCTAGATAATTTGTGATTATTGGTGAAGGGAACATAGGGACCTTGTTCAGAGCATATCGACATACCATGTTTTTTCACCGCCAAATCCATAGAATTTCTCATCAATCAACCATTTGCCATCAATCAACCTAAGCACAAACTTATGTTTCATTTCCAAAGCTTCTTCATAGTATAGTATTACCGTTGCCAGATCCCTTTTTCGCATGGTAAACCAAACGGAAAAATTCTCGCCTCGTAAATATGAATACTCACTTGGATGGCCATAGGAGTTCCTAGCCCCTTTTGATAAGAGTTTCTCGCTGACACAGCCATCAAGGAGAACCAGATAGCGTTGATGGTATTCGTCCATCAGTTCCTTCCATTCGGGATGAATCTGATGTGAAGGTATCTTGAGTAGCCTTTTTTCAGCATCGAGTTCCTTGTTGCGTTCATAGATTTCTTCTTCCAAAAAGGTTAATTTCTGTAATAATTCCAATAATGGAGGTAAAAGTTCATCTACCATTTTTTTGTATTTTTCTGGGGTGCTTTTTAACGTCAGTTCCATTATTTCTAACCTCGATATTCATGTACCAGTTCTGCTAATTCTCTATCAGACAGACTACCATCAGTATAGAGTTTTTTCAACAACTTATCATCAAATTCAAAAGAATAATATTCTGTCACAAATTCTTTGAACCTATCGTATGTATCAAAGGTGTATCCCAATAACCAAGTTCCGCCATTATTATTCTCAATGTTATTTTGATGAATGGTACCATCATACCAGATACAAAATGTTGTTTCTTCTCTTTCTTTTAAAGTTAAAAGATTCAGCCATTTTTCATCAATACCTTCATAAATCCTGTCGATAATGTTCTGATTCCATTGGTCAGCTGCAAACTGATTGAGACTATTTTCATGATCATATCCCTTTATCAAGACCACTTCTTCTGTAAAAATCACATCCAAAGAATCCCCAGCACCGTTATCAATGCTGTATTGGCTACTGAAGTCCGTTACTTTCTTTCGTATCAATCTCAAATAGTCTTTTGAAGGATCTGTTAAATAATCATCCAAAACATACAAGGCCTCAAGGCTTTTTTGCATATTGTCCCGGTCTAAGTGCTTCATATCTCACCTTTTCTACCCATCTTTTCCATTACTTGCTAAAATCGCAATTCTTATAGCGAGAAGAGACAAAGCCTGAAATCGAAATCTGAGGAATATTCCACTCATTAGCTAGGTAAATTCTACACTCAATTTCATCTCCTTTAGGAGTCCTTGCAATAAATTCGTATCTTCCTAATTCTTCATTGTTTCTATTTCTTTCAATCCTTTCGAAATAGCTTTCTTTAAAAAACTTCTGAAACGCTTCCCAAATCAGCTCAACCTCATTAAGCGATAATTCGACTTTTAGACCATATCCCAAACCAACCTTACATCTCATCTTTCGACCCGTTTTATCAGCTTTGCAAGTTTTTACGCTTCCTTTATTATGAATCCAATCAATACTATCCAATTGATTGATCTTACTAGCTAATAAGTCTTTGAACCCAGTCATTTGTCCTAGAAAATACTTAGATGCAATCTAAAAAATCTCTAAATTCTCCAATGCCATCATCCTCTCTTATAATTTGAACCTTTCTTGGCCAGTTTACAATAGTTTCCTAATCCGCATCTACCCAGAGATGATATTTTTTACAGTCAAGACATCTGAATAGATAGCCACAAACGGAACCATCTTTTACAAGATAATCTTCTACATCTGCAAACTCATCGCGCGCGTGGTATTCTGCTAAGACTTCATCAGCAATATCCATTGCTTTCAACTCCCGAGTTCCTACCGTTCCCAAGTAGGCACAGTAATCATCACAGCATGAGAGCCAATATTCTCCCTGCCAGCTTGGGTATCCTGGTGTTTGGTAGAAAAGAATATTGTTTTTCTCTTCATCTGGCTCTCCAGTCCATTCTGCTCCCTGAACAAATTCTGCATCAAATTTTTTAGCTGCTTCCCCATTTGCGATACACATCGGACAGAGATAGTCTACATCATCTATACAGTAAGGACGCATAGCATAATAAACTCTTGATTTTTTACCACAGCAAGGACAGATTTGTTCTTCTCCCTCCACAAAGGCATCTGTAGCCAGTAGATCAGGATGATAACGAAAATACGGTAAATCTTTCAAACATTCCTGTCTCTCAGCTTCTTCTACCACTGTTAGTGGACGTGGCAAAGCGAAATCATCCCCACGATTATTACTCAACTCTTGTAAAGTGGCAAATTTCTTCAGTTGTTTTCGGTCTGCTTTATCAAAGATATTCGAAAACACTCTAAAAGCACTCTCCATCATACCAAGTTTTTGATACACATCCACCAATACCTTCTTCGCCTCTATCTCCTCAATCTCAGAGAGTCTATCTGCAAATTGATAGAGAGCTAAAACGCTTGATTTGTCACCATCCTGAAGATTGAAATCCTCTTTTAAACGTATCCATTCTGTTAGGTATTCTTTCATTTTTTTACCTCATTTTAAACTTTCATTTTTAGGTGGTTAGTAAATTTCATAAATAACCTCTTTATTAGCCTGAAACTGTTTATCGAATTTCACTAGCAGGTAAAGTGGCCCAGCCGGAGAGTCACCTGCATCATATCCTAGAGCAAATTCGCCATAAGAACCGTTTTTATCAAAGATTAGCTCAGTTAATTCCAGTTCTGAAATAGCTTCATCAGGCCAGTTATCTTGAATAACCTTTTGAGCTTTTTTATCTAGCTGCTCCAAGTCTCTGTAGAGCCTAGACATCAAATCACCCGATAACAAGAGTAGATCCTGTTCACAATAGCCTGTAAAATGAATATTTATGGTTTTATTAAGACATCGCCCTAGAAAATTGATCTCCGAATCATTATTTTCCCAGTTTCTTCCCTTCCATAATGCCAATAAATCTTTTTTATCTCATGCCATCCTCGATTAATATTGGATCTTGGAACCCTTTATATATAAAACACTTCTCGTCTTTCTTCTATTATACCACTTAAAAGACAAAAGCCTGTAGTTTCAGTGTACTGCAGGCTTACTATGTAGAAAGAAACAATGATGACCACAACATTCATACATTTCAGGTGATGATATTGATAATATGTTTCTTTGTAGTTTTAGAGCTACAGAAACTTATCTATCAAATAACTCTCGAATGTTTCTATATAATTGATCCCTAATGCTTACTTAGAAATCTAATAGCAGATTTTTTGGCCTTTTCTATTTTTTCAAGGTTCATATTTTCTACCGCAGAAGATGATATCCATCTCTTGCCAAATAATAGTTGAGCTGCTTCTATCATCAAACCACAAGCATAAGGATCTTTTTCTTCGGTAATAGCTTGAATAAAACTGGACTTTGCTTTTTTGGATATAATTTCTGCTTTTACCCTATGAAAGGACAGTTGCATGAGACTTGTCGCAGACCATGCACGACAAAGAGCATCTCCATCACCTAGCATTTGTCTTGTCAAAAGACCAATTTCTTTTTCTGTTCCTACCCAACCTAAAGCTATGACCACCTTTTGACGAAAAATAGTATTCTTTATATCTAAAAGTGAAATGAGAATAGGAATCAGTTGGTCACAAAGCGACCAATAAAAATCTCGATACTTTGATTTAGAAAGGATTTCTGCTATAAGATACGCAGTCAATACACTTTGTTTTTCCTCTTTAACTTCATCCAACTGTTCAAATAAAAACTCTAATCCCTCTCTTCCATGTTTATCAAAGCTACCTTCTAAATGCAGGTTTCTACCTTCATTCCAATCTTTGCAAATCAGTTCATAATGATATGCGATTTCTTGGGAACTACCCAAATTAGCTACAAATTTGATTCTTTTACCAGAAGGAAAGCTTTCATTTTCCAAGTCAAGATATGCTTTTTGTAAATCTTCTTTATCCATTTTTTGCCTCAAGCTATTTTATTCTTTTAGAAACGTTTGATAAACCTTTTAACAAATAGTGACCATGACATTACCATTGAGCTCTAAAATCTTCTTGTAAAAATCTTTCATTGCTTGGAAATACTCGCAGATTTCTTCTTCAATTTCTTCCTCTTCGTCATCATAATCCCAAATATCAGGATAAAGATCTGCATTTTTACAAGCTTGCATACTAAAATGCGCCATGGCTTTTTCAATATCAAAGTTTTCAAAAGCTGAACAAATCTCTACTACTTTTGATTTTTCTGTATAAGCAATATATTCCGTAACATTTTCAAAGGGTACCACACCCAAAACAGCAACGCTCAAAGGATCATTTCCACTAGGATTTGAAGTACCAACACCTGTAAGCACAAAATGAAGAACATCCCACATTTTATCTATGTCAAGTAGAAGCCCTGCTTCCTCTACTATCTCAAATTGATCATCTTCTTCAGCATTAAAACTTTTCATTTGATGTAAATACTGATCATTGATATATCTATAATTAGCAATCATTCCCATTTGTTTTTCCTCCAAAATTTCTATGTTGAATGACATTTTTATATAAGCTCAATTTCGCCCAGGTTTAGTTTTTGCCTGATTTATTGTATCCTCAGATGTTTTCCCTATAAAGTGTTATAATAAAGGTGTATCCAAAATGCGGATTATAGTTTAAAAAGGAGAATAGCGATGGGCTTTTTTATATTTGCTTTGACTTTTTATTTTATTTTTTTCCTATTCTTAGTCTGTACGATTTATCTCTATTTTAAACTGGCGAGTGCCGTTAGAGCCGGCGAAGAAGTTCCTAAGTGGATGTATCAGTTTGGACAAGGTTTTCAAGGACGCTACCATGTTGAATATGAAGATATCACTAATAGGGACGCTCTCAAGGAAGTAAACCTATTTATTTTCTATTTTGTTCTGGCTAATATCCTCACTCTAGTGGCACTGTATGTTAAAATGGACAATTTTTCAGCAGCCCTTTATACGTGTTTAAAGGCTCAATTTGAAATTTTTGTAGCAAGTATGCTGTTTAGAAACCTTATCAACTTAATGTTATTTATAGTAAAGCGACCAAGGAAAAACCATCACCACTATTCATCATCCAATGCGGTTTTTGGTGCTGTCTTTTTGACCGTTTTCAACTTTACTTTTTGCATCTTCATTACTGGCTTTCCCGCTCAACCTATTCCAGTTCAAATCGACAAGACCAGTGTGGTGGTCGGAGAAACAAGAGCTTCAGAACTACTGGACCAGGGGTTCAGCTTTACTGGAAAAAATCCTGAGAGCGAGATTGTGAACAAGCGCAATGACCACTTCTACTATGGAGAACTGCTTGAAATAGTCCGAGATGGTAAATCTTACGGTCTTATGAGCATTACACCAAAGTGGAAAGACACTGATAAGCTCGCGAACTGCGTGGTTACATACTATGAAATCTCAGCAGACAGCCCGCAACTATCCCAAGTTAAAATCAACGGTCAAGACCTCTCCAAACTCACAATCAATGACTTTAAAACGAGAAACTTAACAGATATCTTTTCACTAAAACCTGCTGATGCTAAAGAAGTGAAGCACGATACCTACTTCAGTCTGAGACTGCAAACTGCCGACTATGTACTATGGAACAGCTATCAATTTGTGGCGAATTTCAATAGTGACCAGTCCCCCAATCAATACGGAGTAAGAGCCCAGCATACAATCTGGGAGTGAGAAAATCCCTACTCCCGATAGGATAATGTAACGCTGTCTATCTCTTTGAAATAGGTCTTCATCTTAAATAAAACTCTTATATTTTTATAGGGAACTCCGTCGCTCTCCTCTTCACTAGTGGAGGGTCTTTTTGTTCCAAGCATATCATATAAATCAGCGGTTAATTCTTTTCTTTTATCAAATTCAAAATAGACATCCCCAATATACATACTTGCCGGATCAGAGATGACAGCCTTCATCAACGTTCCCTCTAAAACGGAACATTCCTTATCACTTAGATTTTTGACCTGCACTGTAACTTTTGTATAATACTCCAGACTATTATCATTATAGTCTTTGGACAATATATAGTTTTCGCTATTTTCTCCAGGTTGCAACTTGATCTTTTGAAGTTCTTCTACTGTGGTAGATGATAATTCGAAATGCTTATATAAGCAATCATCGAGTGTATCGCTTCCTAGTACAAAGGAGGTCGTGTTTACTACAAATACAAATCCCTTTGAATTCTCAGGGTGTGTTCGTAGTTGGGGTTCCAATTCTTGACGAATTTCCTCAAAAGGTCTTATGTTTAATTTCCCATTTTCTGCATTGCAAACTTGTCGATAAATACTGGTATCGATTGACCCATCAAGATCCCTCCTCGAGCTCTTTAATCGAATACCATTGATATCCATTCGTACCCCGAAACAATCAGTTTCTACTAAAATAGGATACTTCAGGCTAGTATAGTTGATAAAGTCCAACATCTTGTCATAGGATTCTTTTAGTTGATCTAAATTTGTTACTTCTGTAGAATAGACAAAATTTACAGGATGCAGATAGGAAAGGACATCATCACCTAGATTATGATTTTCCTTATATTCCGCAAGAGCTCTTGTGCAGAATGTTTCTTCAAAATCAGAATGAATAAAAGGTGATCCCATTGCTAGCCAATCATGGGACACACTACAAGTAAAGGGAATATTTGGATAACCCTTCAATGTCACAAACCAATAATAGGGATGCCTGGGATCTTCTTTCATCTCATAAGCATTTTCTCCATAGACCTTATTGAGATATCGAACTAGTCGCTCTTTTTCTTCTTTATGCGAGGTACAGGCACTTAGTAGAAAGGCGCCAACTATAATAATAAATAGACAGGAAATTTTTTTAAATAGTTTCATTTTTTCCCCTTCTTTGCTATCTAATCAATATTTTCTACGATAAAGGGACTTTTATAAGTTGAATTCTTTGACTTGCTT